>JBJMWE010000113.1:0-2323 GCA_045810285.1 Vitreoscilla sp.
CTGGAAGTGGCGGCGCTGCCGCAGATGCCCGGCGTCTACCGCTGGTTCGACGCGCAGGGCGGGCTGCTGTACGTGGGCAAGGCGCGCAACCTGAAGAAGCGCGTCTCCAGCTATCTGCAGAAGGACCACGGCGGCACGCGCATCGGCGTGATGGTGGCGCGCATTGCGCGCATGGAAACCACCGTCGTTCGCAGCGAGGCGGAGGCGCTGCTGCTGGAGAACAACCTCATCAAGACGTTGAACCCGAAGTTCAACATCCTGTTCCGCGACGACAAGAGCTACCCCTACCTGCGGCTCGTCACGCACGCCTACCCGCGGGTGGCGTACTACCGCGGCGCGGTCGACCGCAAGCACAAGTACTTCGGGCCGTACCCGGGCGCGTGGGCCGTCAAGGAGACGATCCAGCTGATCCAGAAGGTGTTCCGGCTGCGCACCTGCGAGGACACCGTCTTCGCCAACCGCTCGCGGCCCTGCCTGCTGTACCAGATCCAGCGCTGCTCGGGCCCGTGCGTGGGGCTCGTCTCGCCGGCCGACTACGCGCGCGACGTCAGCGACGCCGAACGCTTCCTCCTGGGCGACCACGAGACCGTGATGGCGGAGCTGCAGTCGGAGATGCTGCGCCACGCCGAGGTGCTGGAGTTTGAGCGCGCGGCGGAATTCCGCAACCGCATCTCGGCGTTGTCGCGCGTGCTGCACCAGCAGGCGATGGACGAGAGCAGCCTGTCCGCGCGCGACAAGGACGTGGACATCCTCGCGGTGAAGGTGCAGGGCGGCCGCGCCTGCGTGAACCTGGCGATGGTGCGCGGTGGCCGCCACCTGGGCGACCGCGCCTACTTTCCGACGCACGTGGAAGACGCCACCGCGATCCTCGGCGGCCTCGAGGCCGACCTCGGCGAGGAGGACGACGCGCCCGCGCAGGCCGCCGAGCCCGCGGTGCAGGTGCTGGAGGCCTTCATCGCGCAGCACTACCTCGGCAGCGCGCCGCCGCCGCAGTGGGTGACCAGCCACGCGGTGTCGAAGTCCCTCGTCGAGGCGCTGTCGCAGCAGACGGGGATGAAGATCGCCGTGCAGCACAACCCGCGCGAGCAGCGCCGCATCTGGCTCGAGATGTGCGAGAAGGGCGCCGACCTCGCGCTCGGCCGCCTGCTGGCCGAGGAAGGCTCGCAGCGCGAGCGCACGCGCGCGCTGGCCGACGCCATCGACCTGGCGCCCGACGACCTCGACACGCTGCGCATCGAGTGCTTCGACATCAGCCACACCGCCGGCGAGGCGACGCAGGCGTCGTGCGTGGTCTACGAAGGCCACAAGATGCAGAGCTCGCAATACCGGCGCTTCAACATCACCGGCATCGTCGGCGGCGACGACTACGCCGCGATGCGCCAGGTGCTCACGCGCCGCTACGCGCGTTTCGGCGTGCTGCCGGCGGCCGTGCCGGCCGATGCCTCCGCCGACGCTGCCGACGCCGCGCAACAGGTGTCGCAGGATGTCGCCGCCGATGCGCAGTCCGACCCGCTGACGGGCGCGCCGCTGGCGGCCGAATCGCCCGGCAGCGAGGAGCCGCTGGTGGACGCCGCGCTGGGCCAGCCGGCCACCGACGCGCCCGCCGCGCCGGCCGGCGAACCGGAGGCGAAGGCGGAGAAGAAGTCCTCGAGTTCACGCCTGCCCGATCTCGTGCTCGTGGACGGCGGCCGCGGCCAGGTGGCCATGGCCCGCGAGGTGTTCCAGTCGCTGGGCCTGGACATCTCGCGCATCGTGGGCGTGGAGAAGGGCGAGGGCCGCAAGGTCGGCCTCGAGGAACTGGTGTTCGCCGACGGACGCGACAAGCTCGCGCTGCCGCCCGATTCGGCGGCGCTGATGCTGGTTGCCCAGATCCGCGACGAGGCGCACCGCTTCGCCATCACGGGCATGCGCGCCAGGCGCGCCAGCGTCCGCACCGGCGGCAGCAAGCTGGAAGAGATCGCTGGCATCGGCGCCAAGAAGCGCGCAAAGTTGTTACAACGTTTTGGCGGCGTCCGCGGCGTCGTGGCCGCCAGCGTTGAAGAATTGATGGCCGTCGACGGCATCTCGAGAACATTGGCCGAGGAGATCTATCGTGCCCTGCACTGACGAACCAGGAGGCGCGGCCCGGGCGCCCGGACGGCTGCGCCGCGTCGCCGCGTGGCTGGGGCTGTGCGCCCTGTCCGCCTGCCAGACGCCGGCACCGCAACCGGCGCCGCGCGCGCCGTCCCCCGCGCCGGCGCCACGTAGAACCCCGGCCCGGCCGGCGCGACGTAGGTGCACGCGCCCGGCTGGTACAGCGGCTCGACGTGGACCCCTCCGATCA
>JBJMWE010000114.1:0-7335 GCA_045810285.1 Vitreoscilla sp.
GCCGCGTCACGCGCGGGCGGGCGTCCGGGCGGGTGGCTGGCGTGCAGGTCGGCCGGGCCGGCAGCGATGCGCGCGGCGCGCGCCGCGTCGTCCACCGGCCACCATGCGCGGCGGCCGCCGGGCCGTTCGACGGGGCCGGACGGCAGCGCCACGAGCGCGGGCAGCTTCAGCGACGCGAGCAGGGGCGCGAGCTGCGCCGGCGCCATGTCCAGGCCATGCAGCAGCATCAGCGCGGCGCGCGCCGGGCCGGTGGGCTCCACCCAGTCGATGGGCGGCGGGGAGTCGTGCGGGGTCACGCGGGCCATTGTCGGCGCGGCGAGGCGGCAGGCGCAGCGTCCATTCCGGGGCAACGCATCCGCGCGCGTGGATCCTGCGACTGCGCGCAGGATGACAAGGGGTTGATGCGTCGCCGCGACTCCCTGCAGCCGCGCGCCCTCATGGCCGCCGGCATGTCGCCAGGCCGCCGAGGGCTCGCTCAATCGTCCGGGTAGAGCGTCTCCCACGGCACGCGCACCATCACGTCGGCGTCGGCCACCAGTGCGACGATGGCGCTGGCCTTGTCGGTGGTGTCGCGGCGCAGCGGCCGCATCATCGCCTGGCCGCCGGCGTTGGTCAGGCACGCGACCACCGGCGTGGCGACGGTCTCGCCACGATGGATGACGATCGCGATCTCGCCCGAGGCCAGGCGCACGAAGCAACCCGGCGGGTAGATGCCGAACTCCTTGATCAGCGCCGCGGCCAGCGGATGGCCGGCGCTGTCGGTGAACATCTGGCGTGCGGCCACGTTGGGCATCAGCGCGCCGCGCGACGAGCGCGCGCTGAGCTTGGCGGTGAACACGTCGGCGAAGTGCAGGGCCTGCGCGAGCTCGCCCACCTCCGTGAGGCGACGCGGATAGCCGATGCCGCCGGCCAGCTCGTGGTGCTGTTCGACCGCGGCCAGCCACAGCGGGCAATCGACGCCGGCCGCGCGCAACATCTCCGCGCTGCGCAGCGGATGGTCGCCGATCGCCGCGCGCTGGTCGGCGTTCGGCGGCACCGTCTGCACCGCCAGCCGCCCCTGCAGCTCGATCATCGACAGGTTCATCGAGATGGCCGCCGCGACGAGCGTGCGGCGCCGCGCGTCGTCCCAGCCCATGCGCCTGGCCGACAGGCAGCACACCGCGGCGCTGTGCAGCGAGTGCGATACGCCGTAGGAATTCAGCTTCGTCTGGTCATGCCGCAGGATCTGGAACAGCACCTTGTCCGGATAGCGGTCGGCCAGCGCGATGAGCACGTCCACCACCTCGCCGAGCGCGGTGTGCAGTTCGGCCGGCGTCGTCGTCAGCAGCGTGTTCAGGCGCGCGCTCGACAGCCGCCAGCGTCCGAAGAAGCCTTCCCTGGGCTTGCTGGCGCCGTGGCTGGACATCGCCGCGCGCATCTCCGAGGCATCGACGAACATGCCGCGCGCCAGCAGCGCGCTGAGCATCGCGGCATCCGTCACGCGGTGCCCGCGCGCGAGCAGCAGCTTGCCGTTGCCGTCCCGGATGCCCCAGGCCAGCGGGAGACCGGGCTTGATCTGGCTCGCGACTTCCTGGAGCGGCAGCAACTGCATCGGCGACACCCTCGTATCCGTTGTCGGGCGGGCTCCCTTGCCTTCGCCGGGGCCCGCATGTTCGTGACTTCGGATATTCCGCGAAGCGCGGCAGGCGTGCGCATGCAGCGGAGCGCCGCCTCGTCTACAAAATCACGCTGGCGTGCGCTGTCAGGAGACCTTGACGATGTGCGTCGGGGTCCGGGGAACGCGCACCCGCGTTCAACTGAACAATCTGAACGAGCGGTCCCGCCGGTGTCTCCCCGCCGGTGTCAGGTCTTGAATCGTGCACTGCACGATTCAAGACCTGACACCGGCGGGGAGACACCGGCCGCGGACACCGCCCGCGGCCGCGCTTTCAGCCGGCGCGATTGCGCATGTGGTCTGCCGTGTTCGCGAACGACTGCAGCAGGCGCTCCTGCATGGACGGGGTGAAGCCGCCGGCCTCGCCGATCTCGGCCATCGCCAGGCCCATGCAGGTGAGCCACTGGTCGCGCTCGCGCACGCCGATCGCGTACGGGAAGTGGCGCATGCGCAGCCGCGGGTGGCCGAAGCGCTCGACGTAGAGGTCGGGGCCGCCCAGCCAGCCGGTGAGGAACCAGGCGAACTTGTCGCGCGAGCCCTCGAGCGAGGTCGGGTGCAGGGCGCGCAGCTCGGCGAACTCGGGCTCGAGATCCATCAGGTCGTAGAAGCGGTCGACGAGCGCGCGCACGCCCTCGAGGCCGCCGAGCAGCTCGAACGGCGTCGGCTGCCTTGTGTCGGCGGGATCAGTCACGGAATCGGTCATGGGCCGTATTGTCAGGCGCGGCTCGCGCCCGCGGGCGCGTGGGGACGTGCGTGACGCCGGCGCGCTCAGGCGCGCAGGCGCGTGGCTGCGGCGACGACGGCCTGCGCCGCGGCGGAGCCGGGCAGGCACTCGAGCAGCAGCTGGCGCTTCTTGACGGCGTCGCGCACGGAGGGATCGATCGGCACCTCGCCGACGAACTCCAGCTTGACCGGCACTTCCAGCCCCGGGCTGACGAAGCGGTCGACCACCTGCTGCAACTGGCCGCGGATGACGCGGCCCTCGCCGGGCTTGCTGACCTGGTTGACCAGCACGCGGATGTCGCGCCGCGCCTGCGTGGTGGCCAGCACCTTGATGGTGGCGTAGGCGTCGGTCAGCGAGGTGGGCTCGGGCGTGGCCACGATCAGCACCTCGTCGGCCAGCGAGACGGTGTACAGCACGACGTCCGAGATGCCCGCGCCGGTATCGAGCAGGATGCGGTCGAAGCGCGGCACCACCTTCTTGATGACGTCGGTCAGCTGCTCGCGCACCTCGGGCGTCAGCCGCGAGTACTCGACCATGCCGGAGCCCGCCAGCAGCACCGAGAAGCCGCCGCTGGTCTCGAGGACGGCCTCGTCCAGCGTGTGCTTGCCGGTGAACACGTCGTGCAGCGTGATCTTGGGAAACAGGTTCAGCACAACGTCCAGGTTCGCGAGGCCCAGGTCGGCGTCGAGCACCAGCACCTTCTCGCCCTGGCGCGCCAGCGCCGTGGCCAGGTTGGCCGACAGGAAGGTCTTGCCCACGCCACCCTTGCCGCTGGTGATGGCCGTGATGCGAGCACGTCGTCCGGAGGCGGCGGCTGCCATGGTCATGTTGAACGCTCCGTGCTGCGCACTGCGCTGTATTCGCCCTTCGGGCGGCCGTGCGGGCTCATGTTGAACGCTCCGTGCTGCGCACTGCGCTGCATTCGCCCTTCGGGCGGCCGTGCGGGCTCATGAGAGATCTTCCCCAAAGATGGACGACGCGAACAGCAGCCCCTTTTCCTCGGCCGAGACGACGGAGACAGGCGTCGGCTCGAGGCAGGTGCGGTTGCGTCCTTCCGATTTCGCGCGGTAGAGCTGGAGGTCGGCCCGCTCCATCCACACGCTCGGCGTGGAGCGCACCCATTGCGGGGCATACGCGCCGCCGATACTGATCGTGCAACCGAGCTGCTGGCCGCTGACCAGCGTGATGGCGCGGCTCTCGACGCGCTCGCGGATGCGTTCGGCCACGTTCGAGCCGAAGGCGGGCGGGCAGTTGGGCAGGATGATGGCGAATTCCTCGCCGCCGAAGCGGGCCACCAGGTCCATCGGCCGCACGGTGGCGCCCAGCGCCTCGGCGACGGCCTTGATGACGAGATCGCCCGCCACGTGGCCGTGCTGGTCGTTGATGCGCTTGAAGTGGTCGATGTCCAGCATCAGCAGCAGCGCGGGTTCGCCGGAGCGCGCCACGCGGTCCGATTCGCGGGCGATCGCGTTCTCGAAATTGCGCCGGTTGGCCAGGCCCGTGAGGGCATCGCGGCTGGACAGGTCGCACAGCGCGTCGATCAGCGACTGCAGCCACGGCGTGCTGCCCTCGGCACCCGCAGGCGCTCCCTGCCCGGACTGCGCCAGCAGCGACAACGCCATGTCCAGGCGGAGCGCGTCCGCCGAGGCGGTTTGCAGGAAAGGAGGCTTCGAGTTCACTGTGGATCGGCTCTTCAGGACACCTGGGAACAGGCGCCATTTCACTTGTGACCGAGTCTACCGCCCCCGTCGTGCAGCACGGAAACGCGAAAAGAGCCGCAAAACCAGCCCAACTCCAGCCGCCGGGCGGCGACAAGACTCTTGAGACTGGCCGGCAGCGACCGATAACCCCATACCGATCCCCGGTCCCGGGGCAGCTACCGCCTACGATGAGCAACGACCTCGCATTCGCCGCCGACGCCGCCGCCAGCCATGAATTCACCTTCAGCGCCGGCGACTTCCAGCGCGTCCAGAAGCTCATCTACCAGCGCGCCGGCATCAGCCTGCACGACGGCAAGCGCGCCATGGTCTACAGCCGCCTGTCGCGCCGCCTGCGCGAGACCGGCGACCGCAGCTTCGCCGACTACCTCAACGGCCTGGAAGGCGCCAGCGGCGCCGCCGGCGAGGCCGAATGGCAGGAATTCATCAACTGCCTGACGACGAACCTCACCTCGTTCTTCCGCGAGGAGCACCATTTCCACGCGCTGGCCGAGGCGCTCAAGGGCCTGGGCGGCCGTCCGGTGCGCATGTGGTGCAACGCGGCGTCCACCGGCGAGGAGCCCTACTCCATCGCGATGACGCTGCTCGAGAACGGCTGCGCCGGCTCCAGGCTGCTGGCCACCGACATCGACACCAAGGTGCTCGCCACGGCGCAGCGCGGCGTCTACCCCGCGGATTCGCGCGGCCTGTCGCAGCAGCGCCTGCAAAAGCACATGATGCGCGGCACCGGCGCCAACGCGGGCTTCATGCGCGTCAAGGCCGAGCTCCAGAAGCTGGTCGAGTTCCGCACGTTCAACCTGATGGCCACGCAATGGTCGCTGGGCGAGCCGTTCGACATGGTCTTCTGCCGCAACGTGATGATCTATTTCGACCACGAAACGCAGCGCCGCGTCCTCGAGCACATCCACGGCGTGATGAAGCCGGGCAGCCTGCTGTTCGTCGGCCACTCCGAGAACTTCACCGACTCGCGGGACCTGTTCGTCCTGCAAGGCAAGACCATCTACAAGCGCGTCTGACGCGAGCGCCACCCGCCCGCCACCGCCCCGAAATCCCCAGGAAAACCTCAGGCTGCAGCACATGGCTTCCCCCCAACCCACGCTCCCGGCCACGGCCGCGCGCCCGCCGTCGCTGCGCGCGACCTCGGGCCCCGGCTCGCGTCTCGAACGGCTCAAGTCGGTTACGCGCAAGCCCGGCGAGGCATCGTTCTTCTTCTACGACGCGCACTTCCAGAACGAGGCGGTCAAGGTGCTGCCCGGCGAGTACTACGTCGACAACGAGGAGCTGCTGGTGATGACCACGCTCGGCTCGTGCATCGCGGCGTGCCTGTACGACCGCCAGGCGAAGATCGGCGGCATGAACCACTTCATGCTGCCCGAGGGCGCCGGCGACTCGGGCCGTTACGGCTCCTACGCGATGGAACTGCTGATCAACGAGATGATGAAGCGCGGCGCCTCGCGCATGACGATGGAAGCCAAGGTGTTCGGCGGCGGCGCCGTCATCGCCGGCATGAACTCCCTCAACGTCGGCGAGCGCAACACCAAGTTCGTGATGGACTTCCTCAGCATGGAGCGCATCCCGGTGGTGTCCAAGGACGTGCTCGACATCTACCCGCGCAAGGTGTGCTTCCTGCCGGACAGCGGCAAGGCGATGGTCAAGCGCCTCGCGCCCACCAATTCCGAGGCCCTGGTGCAACAGGATCGCCTCGCGCAGCAGAAGGCGGCCCCGGCCACCACCGGCGGCGGCTCGATCGACCTCTTCTGATCCACGCCAAAGGGACACGAACATGCCAAAGACCCGCGTGGTGGTGGTGGACGACTCGGCGCTGGTGCGCAGCCTGCTCACCGAGATCGTCAACCGCCAGGCCGACATGGAATGCATCGGCGCCGCCAGCGACCCGTACGCGGCGCGCGAGATGATCCGCAACCTCAACCCCGACGTCATCACGCTCGACGTGGAGATGCCGCGCATGGACGGCATCGACTTCCTGTCCAAGCTGATGCGCCTGCGGCCGATGCCGGTGGTGATGGTGTCGACGCTGACCGAACGCGGCGCCGAGGTCACGCTCAAGGCGCTGGAACTCGGCGCGATCGACTTCGTGGCCAAGCCCAAGATCGGCGTGGCGGACGGCCTCAAGCAGCTCGCCGAGGAGATCACCGAGAAGATCCGCACGGCCTCGAAGGCGCGCGTGTCCAAGCCGCAGGCGCCCGTCACCAGCACCGTCGCCGGCGCGGCGCTGCCGTCCCGGCCCGCCGCCCCGCTGTCCATCGGCCGGCTGTCCACCGAGAAGATCATCTTCATCGGCGCGTCCACCGGCGGCACCGAGGCCACCAAGGAAGTGCTGATGAACCTGCCGCCCGATTCGCCGGCGGTGGTCATCACGCAGCACATGCCCCCGGGCTTCACGAAGTCGTACGCCAACCGGCTCGACGGGCTGTGCAGGATCCGCGTCAAGGAAGCGGTGGACGGCGAGCGCGTGCTGCCCGGCCACGCCTACATCGCGCCGGGCGGCTTCCACCTGAGCATCGAGCGCTCGGGCGCCAACTACATCGCGCGCGTCAGCGACGGCGAGCCGGTGAACCGCCACAAGCCGTCCGTCGAGGTGCTGTTCGAATCGGCCGCGCGCGTCGTGGGCCAGAACGCGCTGGGCATCATGCTCACCGGCATGGGCGCCGACGGCGCCAGGGCGATGCGCACGATGAAGGACGCGGGCAGCTACAACGTCTGCCAGGACGAGGCCACCTGCGTGGTGTTCGGCATGCCGCGCGAGGCCATCGCCCACGGCGCGGCCAACGAGGTGCTGCCGCTGGGCAAGATCGCCGGCCACATGATCGAGCGGCTGCGCAGCACGTCGGGCCTCGCGACCAACCGGGTCTGACAGGCCCCGTCGATGCCCCCGTCCAGGATGAAGCAGGACGGCGGCAACGGGCATGGCCGGCGCGACGCCCGCTGGTGTCATGATTCGGGGATGAACGAACAAGACGCCTGGATCGCCTGGGAAGAATCCGGCACGCCCCATCGCGCCCGCTGGCGCTCCGAATCGCAGGCCATGCCCGCCACGCTGCTGCCCGCCGACGACACGCTCGCCGCCAACGCCGCGTTCAAGCTCGTCAGCGAGGGCACCGGCCTGCTGTGGCGCGGCGACTTCCACAACGGCCGCCAGCTGCTGCAGGCGCTCGGCCGCCGCGTCGACAAGCCCCCGCGCGCGCACCCGCCGCGCAAGGGCGCCCAGGCGAACGCCC
>JBJMWE010000115.1:0-10387 GCA_045810285.1 Vitreoscilla sp.
AACAGCGTCTGCAGGCCCAGGTAGTCGAACTGCATGTCGCGCGACGCGTCGAGCGCGGCGCCGAGCCTGGCCAGGTCGAACTGCGCCAGCTTCTCGTCCAGCAGCTCGGCCTTGATGCCGCGCTTGATGAACTTGGGGAAGTACTCGGCGTAGCGCTCGGTCATCTGCTCCTGCAGGACTTCCTCGCCCAGGATCTCCTTGCGGATGCTGTGCATCAGCAGGCGCGCGGTGGCCTTGGTGTACGCCGGCTCCTTCTCGATGAGCGTGCGCGAGGCCAGGATCGCGGCCTTGAAGACCTCATCCATCGGCACGCCGTCGTACAGGTTGCGGCGCGTCTCGGCGAAGACCGGCTCGGCCACGACGTCGGCGCCGAGGTCGGCGCAGGCCGCCTCGATCAGGCCGCGCAGGTGGGCGACGTCCAGCGGCACGCGCTCGCCCTTGTCGGTGACGAACAGCTCGGGCTCGGCGGCGCGCACCTCGACCTGGCCGGACTTGACGCGATCCTGCGCGCGGCGCTCGCGGTAGAGCACGTAGGCGCGCGCCACTTCGTGGTGGCTGCCGCGCATCAGGCCCAGTTCGACCTGGTCCTGGATGTCCTCGATGTGGAAGGTGCCGCCGGCCGGGCGCGAGCGCAGCAGCGCGCGCACGACGCTCTCGGTCAGGCCGTCGACCGTCTCGCGCACGCTGGCCGAGGCCGCGCCCTGCGTGCCGTGCACGGCCAGGAACGCCTTCATCAGCGCGACCGCGATCTTGCTGGGCTCGAACGACACCACCGCGCCGTTGCGGCGGATGATCTGGTAGCCCTGGTAGGCGGACTGGGAGCCAACGACCGTCTGCGCGGGCACGACGTGCACTGCGGTTCCGGTCTCGTTGATGGTGGATGCGATTCCCTGCATGGCGACCCCTCTTGCTTAAATTGTCTGGAACTGAAAACCTGTGGATGACCGGTGGGCTTCCGGTGGAGAACCTGTGTTTTCCAACGCACAAAGCCGCGGCCCGGCTCGCTGCTCCAGCGAGCTCGTTGCTACGACTTTGGGTGGTGCTATCCGCTCGGCACTGCCGTCGACTCCACCCTCCGTTGCGATGACTGCCGGCTGATGCCGGCGACGTCCTCGCGGGATGGGTCGATTGGGATGAGCATGAAGGTTCTGCTACCAGTTGACCAACGAGTCAGATGGACGACGCTGTCGTCCAACCGATGGGTCACTGTAGCAGTTCGCGCCAGGCAACGCTATACGTAGCGTTAAAAAACCTCCTAGGCACTACCCGTAGTGTCATCGTGGACGTGATGAATTCTTGATGACCGCGCGCCGATTCGCTGCGCCGCATCACGGACCACAGGCCGCGCCAGCGCGCGCATCGCTGCGGTCGACCCGCATGCGCGCAGGCCGTGCGCCGCACAGCGGTCCCGCAACCCGCATGGAATCAGGCGTGGCGCGCGTGCGCTTCAGTCGGCGCGCGGCTTCGCGGGCGGGATGCGCCGCGCATCCCAGCGCAGGCGCGCCGCCAGGCCGGCCCAGTCGAAGCCGGGACCCGGATCGATCTTGCGTCCGGGCGCGACATGTTCATGGCCGACGACGTGGCGAATACCACGAACGCCGTCGATCGCGGGCAGCAGGCGCTCGAGCGCGGCGTACTGCGCCGGCTCGAAGGTGTCGCCCTCGAGGCCTTCGAGTTCGATGCCGATCGACCAGTCGTTGGCCTCCGCGCGGCCGGCCCAACTCGAGCGCCCGGCATGCCAGGCGCGCTGGTCGATGGGCACGAACTGCAGCACCGTGCCGTCGCGCCGCACGAGGAAGTGCGCCGACACCTCGAGCCCGCGGATCTGCTCGAAATACGGATGGGCCGACCAGTCCAGCGTGTTCGTGAACAGCCGCTCGATGGCGTCGCCGCCATACTGCCCTGGCGGCAGGCTGATGGAATGCAACACCACGGTGTCGACGCGCGCACCCGGCGGGCGCGCGCTGAAGTTGGGCGACGGCACACGCCGGGCGTGGCGCCACCAGCCGTCGTGCCAGTCGTCGGACGTCACGCCGCCTCCGCCCTGCGGACGACGGTTGGAGCGTCTTCGGGCGGCCGGGCGACGCTCATCAGGCAACCTCCGCCCTGCGGGCTGCGGTGCGAGCGTCTTCGGGCGGCCGGGCGACGCTCATGTGGGATCGGACGCCTCGGACTCGGTGATGCCGAGCCGCGCCATCCGGTAGCGCATCTGCCGCAGCGACAGGCCCAGGCTCGCGCCGGCGGCGGTGCGGTTGAAGTTCTGGCGCTCGAGGGCACGCACGAGGATCTCGCGCTCCACCTCGTCGAGGTAGCGCACGAGGTCGGCCGGCACGGGCCCGGACTCCGCGGCGCGCGCCGGGGGGGCGGGCGCCAGGCCGGCGCCCGACGCTTCGGCCACCGTCGCGACGTCGGGGTCGTCGACCAGCACCGCGGCGACGACGAGCGCGTCCGGGTCGGATGGCGGCGGCGCGGGACGGGTGTCGGCCAGCAGCGCCTCGGGCAGCGCGAGATCGGCCGGCATGATCATCTCGCCGTCGCTGAGCGCCACGGCGCGGTGCAGGAGGTTCTCGAGCTCGCGCACGTTGCCGGGGAAGGCGTAGCGCGCGAGCAGCGCGCGGGCGTCCGGCGACAGCCGCGCCGGCGCCACGCCCACGTCGCGCGCCAGGCGGGCGAGCAGCGCGTCGGCGATGGCGGGCAGGTCGACCAGGCGCTCGCGCAGCGGCGGCACCTTGATGTCGATGACGTTGATCCGGTAGAACAGGTCCTGGCGGAAGCGCCCGGCCTGCACCTCGGACGCGAGGTCCTTGTGCGTGGCGCTGACGATGCGCACGTTCATCGTCTGTTCGGACGTGGCTCCGATCGCGCGCACCGCGCGCTCCTGGATCGCGCGCAGCAGCTTGGACTGCATCGCGTACGGCAGGTCGCCGATCTCGTCGAGGAACAGCGTGCCGCCGTTGGCCGCCTGGAAGAAGCCGTCGCGGTCGGCGTTGGCGCCCGTGAACGCACCCTTGCGCACGCCGAAGAACTCGGCTTCGAGCAGCGTCTCGGGGATCGCGCCGCAGTTGACGGCGATGAAGGGCTGGCCCGCGCGGGCGCTGACGTCGTGGATGGCGCGCGCGACGAGCTCCTTGCCGGTGCCCGACTCGCCCTGCACCAGCACCGGCGCCATGCTGCGCGCCACCTTCTCGACGAGGCCGCGCACGTTGGCCATGGCCTCCGAGCCGCCGACCAGCCGGCGCAGCGGATCGCCCTTGCCTTCGGCCGGTACGGCGTCGCCCGCCGGCGGCGGCGGCGTGGCGCGCGAGCGGCCCATCGCGGAGGCCACCACCGCGCGGAACTGGCGCAGGTCGACCGGCTTGGTCAGGTAGTCGAACGCGCCGGCCTTCAGCGCGGTGACCGCGTTCTCGGGCGAGCCGTACGCGGTGACGACGATCACCTTCTCGGGCCGGCCGCTCTGCTCCAGCCACTGCAGGAGATCGAGCCCCGTGCCGTCGGGCAGGCGCATGTCGCTGATGACGGCGCGGAACAGGCGCGTCTGCAGGATCTCGCGCGCCTGGGCGACCGTGGCGGCGGTCTCGACTTCCAGTCCTTCGCGCAGCAGGGTCAGTTCATACAGCGTCAGCAGGTCGGGCTCGTCGTCGACCACCAGCACGCTGCTGGCGTGCACGGCGCTCGCGCCCGAGGGCCCGACGGGGCCGGCATTCACGGCGGCAGTCATTGATTTTCCTTCGGCCTGCGGCCTGCAGGGCGAGCGCCTTGCGGCAGCCGTGCGGCGCTCATAGGACCAGTCGGCCTTCCGCCGACGTCAGCGATTCGCGCGGCATCATCACCTCGAACACGTTGCAGTGGCGCTCGTCATGGCGCCGGAAATCGATCCGGGCGCCGTGGCGTTCGCACAGCTCCCGGCAAATGTACAGCCCGAGGCCCGTCCCGCGGCTGCGCGTGGAATGGAAGGGCTCGAACAGGTAGGGCTCGACGTCCAGCGGGATCGGCTCGCCGTCGCTGGCCACCGCGAGCGACGCCCAGGCGCCGTCGTCGCTGGTGGTCATCGTCACGCGCACGCCGCCGGGCGCCGGCGTGGCATGGCGGATGGCGTTCTCCAGCAGGTTGACGAGCACGCGCCGCAGGTGGTCGGGATCGAACACGACGCCCATCGGCGTCGACGGCAGCAGCACCTGCAGCCGGCTCGCGCTGCCGAGCGCCAGGCCGACGGTGCGCGCCCACTCGCTGCAGATGCTCGCGATCTCCGCGCTGGCGTCCAGCGTGCGCGACGGCGCGAGCGACCCCGGCGCCGCCTCCATGACGTCGTCGACGATGCGCCGCAGGCGGTCGATGTTGTCCGTCATGATGCGGATGAGGCGGCGCTGGTCGGGACGCAGCTCGTCTTCCTCCAGCAGCGCGTTGGCCTGCGCGATGGCAGCCAGCGGGTTGCGGATCTCGTGCGCGACGCCGGCCGAGATGCGGCCCATCGCCGCCAGCCGCTCCTGCCGCAGCCGCGCCTGCACGGTGCGCAGCTCCTCGATGAACAGCACGCACAGCGGCTCGTCGGCGGGCGTGGTGTCGTTGCCCTCGGTGCGGCTGCGCGTGAAGCGGGCGCGGATGTGCAGCGCGCGGCGCGTGCTGTCCTCCAGCAGGATGTTGAGATCGAACGGCGCCGCCGGCCAGGTGCCGCGGCTGAAGGCCTGCTCCACCTCGTCGGCCAGCACCAGCCAGCCCGGGTGCAGCCGCAGCGAGAACGGCGGCGACGGGCAGCGCGCGGCCTGCGCCACCAGCAGCCGGCGCGCCGACGGGTTGGCGGCGCGCACGCGCAGCTGGCGGTCGATCACCAGCACGCCGTCGGCCATGTCCTCGATCACCAGGCGGCTCAGCTGGGCCTGCTGGCGCGCGCGCTCGCGGCTGTCGCGCGCGGTGCGCTCCTCGTGCGCGAGGCGCATCGAGAGCTCGCCCGCCAGCAGCGCCACCACGAACAGGCCGATGCCGCTCAGGCCGGCCTGCGACATCAGCGCAGGCGAATCCGGCACCGCGCCGTAGACGCGCCCGGCCGCCGCCAGCAGCATCAGCGCCACGCCGGCGGCCGTCGCCAGCGCGGGCAGGCGCGGCGTGAGGATGCCGGCCATGAGCACCGGCAGCACCAGCAGCGCCACGAAGTTCAGCGGCGAGGTGGGGTCGATCCAGTGGATGGCGCCGAAGATGACCAGGTCGACGCCGATCGTCATCCACCATTGCCAGCGCGCCGACTGCAGCACGCGGAACATGCGGAACTCGTCGGTGAGCCACCAGATCAAGGCCTGCACGGCGTATGCGCCGCACAGGATCAGCGGCGCGCTCACGTAGCGACCGGCGGCCATGCCCATCAGCGCATTGGCCAGCACCAGCGCGATGCCCAGCGCGGCGCGGGCCGCGACATAGGTGCCGAAGATTCGACGCAGCGCGTGGCCGGCGAGCGGCCGCAGCACCGGCGTCGTCCAGGGACCGCCATTGCCCGGCGCGGCGACGGACGGCTCCGCGGAGCCGTCCATCGTGTTGAACCACGACTCCTCCTGCAGCCCGGCGTCCGCGCCCTCGCGCGACTTCGCGGCGCGGCGCGCCTTGCGCTCCTTGCTACGCCACATGGATGGCCACGCCCGTCGTCACGGCCGCCTCACTCGCCACGGCGCGGCCCGGCGTCGCGATGCGCGCTGCAGCAGAACACGCGCGCGCCGTCGCGCACCGCCTCCGAGGCCGGGAAGTGCAGCCCGCAGTGCGCGCAGTCCACCATCGCCTCGGGCGCCGCACCTGCGCCTGCTGCGGGGCCGGGCGCGCGCGCGGCGGCCCGCGGCGGCGCGGCCTTGCGCGGACGCAGGATCCACCACGCGATGAAGCCCAGGACGAGCCAGAGCAGCAGGCGGCCGACCATGTCAGTTGCCCAGCCCGGTGGGCGCGCGCTGCAGCACCACCTCGAACACGAAGCGCGAGCCGACGTAGGCCAGCAGCATCAGCGCCGCCCCGGCATAGACCCAGCGCGTGGCCTGGCGGCCGCGCCAGCCGCGCGTGCGGCGGCCCAGGATGAGCGCCGCGAACGTGGCCCAGCTGGCCAGCGACAGCACCGTCTTGTGGTCGCCCCAGCGCCAGTGGGCCATCGTGAACAGGCCGATGACGATGGCCAGCGTCAGCACCACGAAACCGGCCTCGACGAACAGGAAGGTGAGCCGTTCCAGCGACATCAGCGGCATGCCCATCAGCCCGTCGCCGGCCTTCTGGCGCAGCTGGCGCTCGGCGCGATCGAGCAACGCGGCGTGCACCACGGCCACGCCGAACAGCGCGTAGGCCGCGATGCCCAGCGTCCAGTGCAGCGGCGCATAGGCCGAATAAGAGACCATGACGACGTCGCCCGGGAATGCCAGGGGCAGCAGCACGCTCACGGCGCCGATCAGCGCGAAGATGCGGCGCAGCCCGGAGATCGGCACGAACCGGCTCTCGGTGAAATGCACGGCCAGCACCAGCCAGGCGGTGAGCGACAGCACCGGCGCGAAGCCCCAGCGGATCCCCAGCCCCGAATCGGCTTCGCCGACGAAGGTGGCGGCCAGCGCCAGGCCGTGCAGCACGAGTGCCGCGACCTGCGCGCGCGGGCCCCACGCGGCACGCCCCAGGCCGGACAGCACGTAGGCCGCGGCGGCGGACCACGCCAGCGCGTGGATGGGGCCAGACGATAGAATCATCCTCGCAGTTTACTCAGGCGCGCCGCACTCTTCAGTTCGCGCGTACAAGCCCATGGCCTCCGCCCTCACCGACCGCCTGTCGCGCCTCGTCAAGACGATGCGCGGCCAGGCCCGCATCACCGAATCGAACGTCCAGGACATGCTGCGCGAAGTGCGCATGGCCCTGCTCGAGGCCGATGTGGCGCTGCCCGTCGTGCGCGACTTCATCGCGCGCGTCAAGGACAAGGCGCTCGGCCAGGAGGTCGTCGCGTCGCTGACGCCGGGCCAGGTGCTCGTCAGCATCGTGCAGAAGGAGCTCGCGGCGACGATGGGCGAAGGCGTGGCCGACATCGACCTCGCCGTGCAGCCGCCCGCCGTCATCCTGATGGCCGGCCTGCAGGGCGCCGGCAAGACGACCACCACCGCCAAGCTCGCCAAGTACCTGATCGAGAAGCGCAAGAAGAAGGTGCTCACGGTCTCGGGCGACGTCTACCGCCCCGCCGCCATCGAGCAGCTCAAGACGGTCACGAAGCAGGCCGGCGCCGAATGGTTCCCGTCCACGCCCGACCAGAAGCCGCACGACATCGCCGTGGCCGCGATCGACTACGCGAAGAGGCATTACTTCGACGTGCTGCTGGTCGACACCGCCGGCCGTCTCGCCATCGACGAGCTGCTGATGGCCGAGATCAAGGACCTGCACGCGCTGCTGCACCCGGTCGAGACGCTGTTCGTCGTCGACGCGATGCAGGGCCAGGACGCGATCAACACCGCCAAGGCGTTCCGCGAGGCGCTGCCGCTCACCGGCATCGTGCTGACCAAGCTCGACGGCGATTCCCGCGGCGGCGCGGCGCTGTCGGTGCGACAGATCACCGGCGCCCCGATCAAGTTCGCGGGCGTGTCCGAGAAGATCGACGGCCTCGAGGTGTTCGACGCCGACCGCCATGCCGGCCGCGTGCTGGGCATGGGCGACATCGTGGCACTGGTCGAGGGCGTCACCAAGGGCCTGGACGTCGAGGCCGCGCAGAAGCTCGCCGAGAAGGTGCGCTCCGGCAACGACTTCGACCTGAACGACTTCCTGGCCCAGCTCAGCCAGATGAAGAAGATGGGCGGCCTCGCCGGCCTGATGGACAAGCTGCCCACCGAGATGACGGCCAAGGCCGGCCAGCCCGACATGGACAAGGCCGAACGCGACATGCGCCGCATGGAAGGCATCATCAACGCGATGACGCCGCTGGAGCGCCGCAAGCCCGAGCTGCTCAAGGCCAAGCGCAAGTTCCGCGTCGCCAAGGGTGCCGGCGTGCAGGTGCAGGACGTCAACCGCCTGCTCAACCAGTATGAGCAGATGCGCGACATGATGAAGAAGATGCGCGGCGGCGGGCTGATGAAGATGATGAAGAAGATGGGCGCCATGAAGGGCATGATGGGGAAGATGTGAGCCCCGGGCCGACGGCCCCACGGTCGCTGGCGCTCCCTCGAACTTCTCTTGAGCGGACGAGCGACAGCGCCGGAGGCGTCGTGCGCTGCGGGCCCGAGCGCGGAGCGGGCATTCCGGATTCGCGATCGTCGGTTCAATACCCGTGTCGGTCCTTGCGCCTCCAGCAGGATTCAGCTCAGCGGGCTACGATCCCGGTCTCATTCGAACGAGATCGTTGGAGATCCCCATGCTTCGTCGCCTGACCCCGCTGCTTGCCGCAGCCGCGCTCGCCTGCCTCGGCAATTCCGCCCATGCGGCGCTCAAGCCGGGCGACAGCGCCCCGCTGTTCACCACCGAGGCCGCGGTCGGAGGCAAGCAGACGCCGCTGGTGCTGGCCGAGGCGCTCAAGAAGGGGCCGGTCGTGCTGTACTTCTTCCCGAAGTCGTTCACCAGCGGCTGCACGCTGGAGGCGCACCTGTTCGCGGAAGCCACCGACAAGTTCGCCGCGCTCGGCGCCACCGTGGTGGGCGTGTCGCACGACGACATCGCCACGCAGATCAAGTTCTCCAGGGAAGAATGCCGCGACAAGTTCGCCGTCGCCGCCGACCCGGAGTCGGCCATCATCAAGGCCTACGACGCCAAGATGGCCGTGATGCCCTACTCCGACCGCATCTCGTACGTGATCACGCCGGACGACAAGGTGCTGTATGTGTACTCCAGCCTGGACCCGGCCGACCACGTCAACCGCACCATGAAGGCGGTGCAGGACTGGCGCGCGACGCACAAGATGTGAGGCGCCTCGCGCTGCGATGAAGGACGGGGCCCGCGGGCTCCGCTGTCGTTCTGCAGCGCCCGCTCGACGGGCCAGGCGCGCCCCGCAAACCCGGCCGTCATCCTGCGCGAGGCGAAGCGCCGTCACGGGATCCATCTCCGGAGGAGGCGCTGCCGCGCGCGTGGATCCTGCGACTTCGCGCAGGATGACTCGTCGCTGCCGCGCAGCCGGGCGCCCCGCAAATTCGGCCGTCATCCTGCGGGGAGCGAAGCGCAGTCGCAGGATCCACCGCGGAGGAGGCGCTGCCACCGGCGTGGACCCTGCGACTTCGCGCAGGATGACTCGTCGCGCCGCGCCGCGCCGAGTCAGTTCAGCAGCGCGCTGGCGAACTCGCGGGCGTTGAAGGTCTGCAGGTCTTCCAGCTTCTCGCCCACGCCGATGAAGTAGACCGGAATGGCCTTCGCCTGCGCCTGCGCCGCGCGTTCGCGCGACCACAGCGCGATGGCCGCCAGCACGCCGCCCTTGGCGGTGCCGTCCAGCTTGGTGACGACCAGGCCCGTGAGGCCGAGGGCGGCGTCGAAGGACTTGACCTGCTCCAGCGCGTTCTGGCCGGTATTGCCGTCGATCACCAGCAGCACCTCGTGCGGCGCCGTGGCCTCGGCCTTGGCGATGACGCGCTTGATCTTGCGCAGCTCCTCCATCAGGTGGAGCTGCGTGGGCAGGCGGCCCGCGGTGTCGGCGATGACGACGTCGCAGCCGCGGGCCTTGCCGGCACGCACGGCGTCGAACGTGACCGACGCCGGATCGCCGCCTTCCTGGCTGACGATCTCGACCTGGTTGCGGTCGGCCCAGACCTCGAGCTGTTCGCGCGCGGCGGCACGGAAGGTGTCGGCCGCGGCCAGCAGCACCTTGCATTTCGCCTCGGCCAGATGGCGCGTCAGCTTGCCGATGCTGGTCGTCTTGCCGGCGCCGTTGACGCCGGCCACCATGATCACGGTGGGCTGGTGCTCGCCCACCATCAGCGAGCGCTCCAGCGGCGCGAGCAGGTCGACGATGGCGTCGGCCAGCAGCGCCTTCACCTGCACGGGCTCGGTGGCGCCGGCGGCCTTCACGCGCTGCTTGAGATCCTTCAGCAGGTGCTCGGTGGCGCGCACGCCGGCGTCGGCCATCAGCAGCGCGGACTCGAGCTCCTCGTACAGTTCGTCGTCGATGCGCGCGCCCGTGAACACCTGCGCGATGCCCGAACCCGTGCGCGCCAGGCCCTTGCGCAGGCGCTGGAACCAGGCCTCGCGCGGCGCCTCGGGCGCGGCCGAGGGCGCCTGCACCACGGGGGCGGCGGGCGCGGCAGGCTGCGGCGCCACCGGCGCCGGCGCGGGACTGCCGGTGAACACGCGCTTGAGGAAGTCGAGCGGCGCGGACGAGGCCTCCGGCGCGGCGGCCGGCGGGGTCGCAGCCGCCTGCAGGGGCGCGGGGGCGGGCGCCTGCACGGGGGCCGTCGGTCGCACCACAGCGGGCGCCTGCACG
>JBJMWE010000116.1:0-12327 GCA_045810285.1 Vitreoscilla sp.
CGTCGTCCTGAACAAGGAGCTGGAGTCGTTCAGCAATTCCGTCTCCCAAGACCTGCGCGGCCCCATGCGGAGCAAGGACGGAATAACCCTCGCGTTGCTGGAAGACAACGGCGAACATCTAGACGACGAGGCCCGCGACAGCCTCCAGCGCATCCGCGCGGCCAGCCAGCGGTTGGGGCGGCTGATCGACGAGTTGCTCGGCCTCGCGCGGGTCACCCGGGCCGAGCTGCGGATCCAGGACGTCGACCTCAGCGCGATGGCCGAAGACATTCTCGCGACCTTGGCCCGGGCCGAACCCGAGCGACGGGTCCGGTGGGAGATCGAACGCGCGATGCGGGTTCGAGGCGACCGCGAGCTGGTCGCGATCGCCCTGCAGAACCTGCTTGCCAACGCATGGAAGTTCACGAGCAAGGTCGCGGACGCCGTCATCCGCGTCGGCACGCGCGACGAGAACGGGGAGCGGGTGTGCTTCGTCTCGGACAACGGCGCCGGATTCGACATGGCCTACGCCTCCCGTCTCTTCGGCGCGTTCCAGCGCCTGCATCACGAGCGCGACTTCCCGGGCACCGGGGTCGGCCTGGCCACCGTGCAGCGCGTGATGCATCGCCATGGCTGGTCCCTGGGGGCATCTGCTGCCCTCGGCCAGGGGGCGACCTTCTATTTCCGACCTACGGAGCAAGTCGATGAACGAAGAGAGCAAGACCATCCTGCTGGTTGAGGACAACGACGACGACATCGCGTTGACGCTGCGCGCGTTCAAGCGCAGCCACCTGATGAACCCTGTGGCCGTGGTCCGCGACGGCGTCGAGGCACTCGACTTCCTGTTCGCGCGCGGCGCCTACGCGGACAGGGGCGAAGGAC
The DNA here is from genome assembly GCA_045810285.1 of Vitreoscilla sp. Lineage (GTDB taxonomy): Bacteria > Pseudomonadota > Gammaproteobacteria > Burkholderiales > Burkholderiaceae_C > Scleromatobacter. The sequence continues at coordinate 862 of JBJMWE010000116.1, forward strand.
CGCCGACGCTGGTGATCCTCGACCTGAAGCTGCCCAAGCTCGATGGCCTGGGCGTGCTCAAGGCGATGCGCGCCGATTCGCGCACCGCGCTGCTGCCGACCGTCATATTGACCTCGTCGAAGGAGGAGCAGGACGTCATCGCAGGATATTCGCTCGGTGCCAACAGCTACGTCCGCAAGCCCGTCGACTTCGCCGAGTTCCTCGAAGCCGTCAAGATCCTCGGCATCTACTGGCTCGCGCTCAACCAGGTTCCGCCTCCGCAATGACCATCATGAGCGAGCGCACGATCCGGATCCTCTCGGTCGAAGACTCCGAGAACGACTTTCGCCTTGCCATGCGGCAGCTCCGCAAGGCGGGCTTCGCGCCCGAGGGGCGGCGCGTGCAGGACCTGCTGTCGCTGCGGCAGGCGCTGCAGGAGGGGCCGTGGGACGCCATGATCTCCGACTTCAGCATGCCCGGCTTCAGCGGCCTCGAAGCGCTGGCCGAGTTCCGCAGCACGGGACTGGACATCCCTTTCATCTTCGTCTCCGGGACGATCGGCGAGGAGATGGCCGTCGCCGCGATGCGGGCCGGCGCCAGCGACTACGTCATGAAGGAGAACATGGGACGTCTCGGGCCGGCGCTCGAACGCGAGCTGGCGCAGGTCGCGCAGCGTGCGGCGCACCGGCTGGCGGAGGCCGAACTGGTCCGCTTCGAGGCACAGCTGCACCAGGCCCAGAAGATGGAATCCCTCGGCACGCTGGCCGGCGGGATCGCGCACGACTTCAACAACATCCTCGGTGCGATCCTGGGAAACATCGAGATCGCGCTGGCCGACATCGAGCCCGGCCACCCGGCGCAACCGGCCCTCGGCGAGATCCAGCAGGCGAGCCTGCGCGCCCGCGACCTGGTGCGGCAGATCCTCACCTTCAGCCGGCGTCGTCCGCAGCAACTGGAGGTCATCGCGCTGAAGCCCATCGTGGAGGAGACCTTCCGCCTTCTTCGCGCGACGCTGCCCGCGGGCGTCGACCTGCGGCGAGACCTGGCCCAGGCGCCCATGTACGTGCATGCCGACGCCACGCAACTGCAGCAGGTGGTGATGAACCTGTGCATGAATGCCTGGCACGCCCTTCACGACAAGCCGGGCCAGATCCTCATCGGCCTCGATGCCGCCGACGTCGACGCCGAGGAGGGCCTGGCGCGCGGCCTCGACGCCGGCGCCTATGCGCACCTGTGGGTGAAGGACACGGGCTCCGGGATGGACGCCCGCACGCTCGAACGCGTCTTCGAGCCGTTCTTCACGACCAAGTCGACGGGCCAGGGCACGGGCCTGGGCCTGTCCGTGGTCCACGGGATCGTCGCGGCACACCACGGCAGCATCACCGTCGATACCCTGCCCGGGGAAGGCAGCACCTTCCACGTGCTGCTGCCGGCGACGTCCGAGCCGCTGCCCTTGCCGGCAAGCCACGAGCGGGCCGCGATGGTGGCCGCGCACGGCGAGCATGTCGTCTACCTCGATGACGACGAGACGGTGATGCTGGTGATGGTCCGCATCCTGGAGCGAGCCGGCTATCGCTGCAGCGGCTACCTGGACGCGTCTGCGGCCCTGGCCTCCATCCAGGGGGCTCCTGCGACCGTGGATGTCTTCATCACCGACTACAACATGCCCGGCCGTTCGGGGCTCGATGTCGCCCGCGAGGCCGCCGCGCTGAATCCTGGCATGCCCATCGCCATCAGCACGGGGCTCATCACCGACGAACTCTGCGCGAGAGCGCGTGCCCTGGGCGTGGTGGCCGTGATCGAGAAGGAGAATGCCTTCCGCGAGATCGTCCCGCTCGTCCGGCGCCTGGTGGACAAGGACAGGACCTAGTGTGCTCGCCGCGGGCAGCGCGGCGTCAGGCGCCGAGCAGCGTGTCCAGGAGGTCCAGGCAGGCGCGGGCGGTCCGGTTGTCGCCATCCTGCTCCTCGTGCCAGGCCGAGACGGACACGGCGACGATCTCATGGCCTCGCAAGGCACGGAAGAAGGTCGCCATGTCCGCGGCGCTCGGGCCGCGCCGGACATGGTATTTGAGCGCGGGCATGCGAGCCGGGTCGTCGATGACGTCGGTGTCCCAGTGCACGTAGAGGCGCTCGCGCGGCCGCAACTGCGCCAGCGCGTCGCCGAGCGGACAGCGGACGATGGCCGAGCCCAGCAGCGCTTCGCGCTCGCCGGGGTCCAGGTCGCGCGCGTCCGCGAGCACGACCTGCTGCGCTGGATAGGCTCGCACGCCGATGGCCGACAGGCACGCGAGCGTCGCCTGGTTGCGCGGGTCCGGCCCGTCGTCGACCCGTCCGACGAACATGGCCAGGGGCATGCCGCCGATGTACTGCGTCCGGGTACTCGACCAGGTATGGAAGTCCCCGTGGGCGTCCAGCCACAGCACGCGATCGGGCGGCTGGCCGGCCTGCTGCAGGCCCGCCAGCATGCCCAGGGTCGACACGCAGTCGCCTGCGAGGCTGACCGGTCGGCAGCCGCTGCGTGCCAGCGCAGCGACGCGCGCGGCCAGCATCGCGTAGAGGCTGCCCAGGTTGCGGAGCTTCTCGACGGGGTCGTCGATCCGCGCTGCCGGCTGCGGATCGAGCACCAGCAGTTCCCAGGCATGGCGGTCCACGTCGAGCACGCGGCGCAGGCCGTCGCGGCGCTGGCCCATCAGATAGGGCGCCAGGAGTCGTGCGTTCATAGCCATGTCAGCGAGTCGGTGGAATAGCCGAGCATGCCCATCATGTCGCGCACCTCGGGCCGGCGGCCGAGTTCCAGCAGCATCGTCCCGCGCTTGTGCCAGCGGCTGGGTTGCGGCGGATCCGTCGCCATCTTCACGGGCAACGTGCCCCGCAGCGCGACGGCGGGCAGCCCGAGGTGGTCCGTCACCCGCTTCAGCACCGAGGCGGGGCTGATGACGAAGTCCTCGAAGGACACGCGCAGCGAACAGACGCCGCGCTCCAGGATCGCTGCGTGGATGGAGTGCCACTGGTTCAGGCAGACCTCCTCCAAGGGCGACCGGGTGAATCTGCGCCAGTTGCACGGGAGATCGAATTTCCACCACTTGCGGCCGAACGACACCCGGTCGGAGTAGCCCCGGATGGCGAGCTCGCAACCGACCTGGCTGAGGTCGTGCGAGAAGAACCCCAGCGGGTACAGCCACCCGTCCATCAGGCCGTTGACGGACTGGGCGAAGCCCCGGGTGAGGTGGATGTAGGTCACTTCGGCATTCGGGAACAGGCGCTCGTACAGGCCGATGCGGTAGGCGTCGGAGGGGGACTTGAAGAGCAGCACGGCGTCACGCGCGTCCGACGAGGTGAAGGGACGCCGCCGGATCGAGGGCATCACGAACGGCGGCTCCTCGATCTTCAGGGGTACGTCGAAATGATGGGTGCCGCCGCGCATCGCGTTGCCGTCGTAGTAACTGAGCCGCCAGGGCTCGTCGCTGAAGACGGACGCGAGGACCAGGCGCTGCAGGTCGGCCTCGTTGCGGCGGTCCCCGCGATCGATCAGGCTCAGGGCGGCATGCAGCGACTGCTCGAGGCGCTGGTACCGCCCTGCGTCCAGGAAATGCGAAGGAAACTGCAGGGCGAGCCGGTTCCTCCACTTCCTCAGCAGCGCGGCCATATCCAGGAGCTCCGCCGACGGAAACGAGATCTCGTCGAGGATGCTGCTGGCGAGTTCGGACGCGTTCGCCACGACATCGAGGCAGTCGCTGTCGGAATTCTGGTTGAAGCCGTTGCCCGTCAGCGCCAGGAGCGGATCCAGTTCCCCGTCCAGCGAGGCGATGCAAGGATGCTGCGCCAGGGCCTCCTTGAAGAGGCTCGACCCGCCCCGCGAGCCGCACAGGACGACCACCACCCGCCGGATGGAGCCGCCCAGCTCCGTGACGGGGACATCGCGCCGCGCCTTGATGGTCGACAGCCTGCTGTCCATGCCCTCAGGCCATGGTCATCTCGTAGACGAAGAACTCCTGGCGGCGGGCGTCGTCGAGCGACTCGCGGGCCAGTTCCCTGACCTGCAGGCCTGCCGCCCGCGCCAGCCGCATCGCCGCCTCGATTTCCCCGAAGTTGGATTGCACGAAATAGATCCGGCCCTGCGGACGCAGGTGCCGGCCGACGCCTTCGAAGAAGCGCGTGTTGACCTTGAAATCCGTGTCCCACTGGGACATGGCCACGACGTCGTGCGCCGGCTTGTTGCGAAAGGGGAGGTTGGCCGTGACGACGTCGAAGCGCTCGTCTCCCAGCGACTCGAACAGGTCCGACTGCAGCACCGCCATGGTGTCGGCAAAGCCATGCATCCGGGCGTTGTGGGTCGCGCTCCGGATGGCCGCCGGATTGATGTCCACGCCCACGACGCGCGACGCCCTCCGGTAGCAGGCGAAGATGCCGATCACGCCCGAACCGGTGCCCACGTCCAGCACGCTGTCGCCCGGATCGATCCGGAAATGCCTGACCAGCGGCAGGCTGTCGGCGAATGGCCAGAAGGTGTCCGGGTAGACCAGGAACTCCTTGTCCAGGTAGCGCACCGTCTGCCCTTCGGGCGGGACGGACTTGAAGAGCTGCTGACGCCGGGTCTGCCATTGATCAGTAAAGCCGGTCAAGTCCATGCGCCATCTCCGCGGAGTACGTCGTCTCAGGATAGGTCGCCCGCGCGGAATCCGCGATTCTGGAATGCCCCCGGGTGTATAGGGACATCCGTCCGCTGATCTTCATGCCGCGTATTCGCAGGGCAGGAGTGGTATGGCGCGATCCTGGTCACCTGGCCGACTCATGGGCGCGGGAGCAAGCAGGGCAGGGCAGATCCGGCTGTCCTGTTCGGCGAATTGGATATATAGTGGTACTAGAGTGGTTCGAATGGATCGGGCTGCGACTGACCGGAATCCATTCGCCTCCATGTCCCCTCACGCCGCTCCGAAGTTCTTCCGCGCGCTGCTCGCCATCGCGACGGCCTGCGGCGCGCTCGCCACCGTGCCGGCCGAGGCCAGGGACGCCGCGCCGGCGCCGGCCGCATCGGCGCCGTATGCGCTGTTCGGCGGCAAGCCGCTGCAATGGGAGCGCAGCGGCGGCAAGCTGGTCGGCGTCTACACGCCCAACTGGCAACCGACGGCGCTGGTGGACGCGCTGCACGGCGACAGCGTCACGCATGTCGTCTACGCGTTCCTGCACGTGTGCGGCCCGGGCCAGCTGCCCGAGGACGCGCCCAAGTGCGCCGGCAAGTCGGACTACCAGATCGCCACCTCGGCCATCGACGACCGCTTCAACGATGCCTTCGCCCGCCTGAAGGCGCGCGCACCGCACGTGAAGGTGGTTGCTTCGGTGGGCGGCTGGGGCGGCTCCGACCCGTTCTTCCACATTGCCGACGACGCCGCGCCGCGCGCCGCATTCGCGAAGTCCGCGGCCGACTTCCTGCGCGCGCACCCCGCCTTCGACGGGATCGACATCGACTGGGAGCACCCGACCAACAACGGCGCGGCCAACGGGGCGCAGCTCGGCTCGCCGGCCGACGGCCAGGGCGTCGCCGACCTGATGGCCGCGCTCCGCGGCGCGATGAACGCGCTCACCGCGGAGAACGGCCACAAGTACATCCTGACCGGCGCGATCAACTGCGAGCACGTGATCGTCGACAAGGTGAACTACCGCGACGCCGCGAAGTCGATGGACTACATCTTCATGATGACCTACGACTTCTATGGGGCCTGGAAGAAGGTGATCGGCAACCACGCCGCGCCGCGCGCCAGCGCCGACACCGCCGAGGACGGCCTGGACGCCGCGATCCGCACGCTGACCGCCGCCGGCGTGCCGCCCGGCAAGCTCGTGGCCGGCGTGGCGATGTACGGCCGCGGCTTCACCGGGGTGGCGCAGCCGGCGCCCGGCAAGGGCTTCTCGGGCGAGCCGCACACCGGCACCTACCCGGCCCCCGAGGGTTCCAGCGACTGGCGCGAGCTCGCGGCGCGCTACGTCGACCACCAGGGCCGCGGCCTGCACGGCTACCGGGTGGTCTTCGACCCGCGCACGCATGCCTGGAACCTCTACAACCCGCGCAACAGGCTGTTCATGGGCTACGACGACCCGCGCGCCGTCATCGAGAAGGGCCGCATGGTGCGCGACGCCGGGCTCGCCGGCGTGTTCGCGTGGGAGCTGTCGCAGGACAACGGCGACATCCTCAACGCGATGAATTACGGCGTGGGCAACCAGCTGCTGCAGCCCTGAGACGAGCTGCGAACGAAGGCGGCGCGCCCGCTCGCCGCGGGTCTGAGCCGCGGCGCGCGAGGAATGGCGCCGCTCGCAGTCGCGCCTACGCGAACAGCGGCGCGAGCTCCCGCCGCGCCGCCTCGATGAACGCCCGCGTGCGCGCCGGCAGCAAGCGGGCGTGCGGATAGACGATGTTCACGGGCTGGCGCGGCGGCTCGAAGTCGGCCAGCACCGCGCGCAGGCGACGTTCGCGCAGCGCGTCCTGCACCTGGTACGAGAAGAACTGGCCGAAGCCCGCGCCCTGTTCGCACGCGAGCAGCCCGGCGCCCGCGTGGTTGAAGTCCAGCGGACCATCGACCACCACGTGCAGCCGGCGTCCGCCGTCCTGGAACGCCCAGCCTGGGCGGAGCGGGCCGGCGAGCCGCACGCAGGGCCGCGCGCGCAGCTCCGCCGGATGCTTCGGCGTGCCGGTACGGCGCAGGAAGGCCGGGCTCGCGACGACCATCTGCCGTACCTCGCCGAGCCGGATCGCCACCAGCGACGAATCCTCCAGCGCGCCGATGCGGATGCCCACGTCGACGCCTTCGTCCACCAGGTCGACGAAGCGGTCGAGCAGCTGCACGCTGCACCGGATGCGCGGGTTGGCGGCGACGAAGCGCGTGATGAACTCGGCGACCACGCGCTGGCCCAGCAGCACGGGCGCGGTGATGGCGAGCTGGCCGCGCGGGGCCTGCGTCTCGTCGGCCAGGCTCGCGTCGGCCTCGGCGACGGCGGCGAGGATGTCGCGGCTGCGGGCCAGGTACTGCAGGCCTTCCTGCGTCAGCGCGAGGCGGCGCGTGGTGCGCTGGAACAGGCGCGCGCCGAGCGCGGCCTCCAGCGCCGCGAGGCTGCGCACCACCGCGGGCAGCGACATGCCGAGCGCGGCCGCCGCCGCGGTGAGGCTGCCGTCGTCGGCGATCTGCACGAAGGTCTTCATGGCGCGGAGCTTGTCCATCGCCCGATATTAATCCGCTGGACGCAACAAACATGTGCGGCGGGCGGCGTTTACTGCGCGGTGTGACGCGGCGATGATGGCGTCCAACGTCGACATGGAGGGCCGCATGGCCGGAATCCAGCATCTTTGGCTGTTCATCGTCTCGGGGCTGCTGCTCAACATCACGCCCGGGCCGGATTCGCTGTTCATCATGGCGCGCAGCGCGTCGCAGGGCTGGCGCGCCGGGTTCGTGGCCTGCTGGGGCATCGGCGCCGGAGTGTTCGTGCACGTGTTCGCCGCGGCACTCGGCCTGTCGGCGCTGCTGGCGACGTCGGCGATGGCATTCACGGCGGTCAAGATCATCGGGGCCGCCTACCTCGTGTGGATCGGCCTGGGCATGCTGCGCCAGCGCAGGGCGGCCGATGCCGCGCCGCCCGCGCCGGACACGCCCCGCACGATCCCGTACGCCCAGATATTTCGCCAGGGCTTCCTCACCAACGTGCTCAACCCGAAGGTGGCGCTGTTCTTCCTCGCGTTCGTGCCGCAGTTCATCGCCCCGGACGCCGCGTCCAAGCCCCTGGCGTTCCTGCTGCTGGGGGCGATCTTCGACTTCAACGGCATGCTGTGGTGCCACGCGCTGGCGCTGTTCACGGCGTTCGCCAGCCACCGGCTGCAGGTCGGCGCGGCCGTCGCCCGCTGCCTGAACCGGGCGATCGGCGCGATGTTCGTGGCCCTCGGCGTGCGCCTGGCGCTGGCCGCGCGCTGAAAGGAGCCGCGATGACGACCCTCGTGAACATCGCGATCGTCGGCGACCGTGACGACGGCATCACCGCCCATCGCGCGATCCCGCTCGCGCTGGCCCACGCCGCCTCGGCGCTGGACGTCGACCTCGTCTTCGATTGGGTGCCCACCGACACCATCGTCGATGCCGGCCGCCTGGCCCCCTTCGACGCCTTCTGGGTCGCGCCCGGCAGCCCGTATCGCAGCCTGGACGGCGCCCTGCGCGCCATCGGCCACGCGCGCACGACCGGCCGGCCGTTCCTGGGCACCTGCGGCGGCTTCCAGCACGCGGTGCTCGAGTTCGCGCGCCATGTGCTCGACTGGCCCGACGCGATGCACGCCGAAAGCGACCCGGGCGTCGGCCGGCCGGTCATCGCGGCGCTCGAATGCGCGCTGGTCGAGGCGCGCGGCAGCGTCGCGCTCGCGCCGGGCAGCCGCATCGCGAAGGCGTACGGCGCCCTCGCGGCGCCGACGATCTACCGCTGCCGCTACGGCCTCAATCCGGCGTTTCGCGCGGCACTGACCGCCGGCCCGCTGCGCGGCACCGCGCAGGACGAGCTCGGCGACCTGCGCGCCGTCGAGCTCGACGGCCACCCGTTCTTCGTCGCGACGCTGTGGCAGCCCGAGCGCGCGGCGCTCGAGGGCCAGCGCGTGCCGCTCGCCGAAGCCTTCGTCACTGCGGCGCGCTGCGCCTGAAAGTCCGCCATGGCCCACGTCCACACCGCCCTGATCCGCTGGCAGGCCGGCGCCGCCGACTTCCTCGGCAAGCGCTACAGCCGCGCGCACACCTGGACTTTCGACGGCGGCGCCGTCGTCCCGGGATCGTCGTCGCCGCTGGTGGTGCCGCTGCCGATGTCCGACCCCAGCGCCGTCGACCCCGAGGAGGCCTTCGTCGCCGCGCTCTCCAGCTGCCACATGCTGTGGTTCCTCGACCTGGCCTCGCGCGCCGGCATCGCCATCGAGTCGTACGAGGACGCGGCCGAGGGCCGCATGGGCCGCAACGCGGCGGGCAAGCTGGTGGTGGAGGTCGTGACCTTGCGCCCGCGCACGCGCGTGACGGGCGCGCGCGTGCCCGACACCGCGGAGCTGGCCGCGCTGCACCACCGGGCGCACGAGGAATGCTTCCTCGCGAACTCGGTGCGCTGCGAGATCCGCTGCGAGCCCGCGCTCGATTGACACCCGAGGTGCCAGGCACCTGATCGAATCGCGGTCGCGCGCCGGCTTCCGGCCAAGGCGGCAGCGCGATCCGACGAGATGCCAGGCACCTCCGGGGAGGCGCCTTGCGCGAGGCACTTCCAGCGACGCCCCGTCGCGCGAAACGAAAAAGGGCGCGATTCGCGTCGCGCCCTCGCCATCCGAACGCAGCGGCGGTCAGCCGATGCGCTTGCCGCTCTCGCCGTCGAACAGGTGCGACGCCTCGGCGTTCCACTTCACGTGCACCGCGTCGCCCACCTTGGACGTCATGTAGCCGGGCACGCGCAGCGTCAGCATGCCGACCGCGGTGTCGACGGTGGCGTAGGTCTCCGGGCCGGTCGGCTCGGTGAAGTGCATCGTGCCGGGGATGCCGTCGGCCGACAGCTGCAGCGCTTCCGGGCGCAGGCCGTACGTCAGCTTGGCGGTGGCATTGGCGGGGAGCGCCTCGCGTTGCGCGGCCGACATGGGCAGGTCGACGCCGTTGGCGGCGATGCCCGTGCCGCTGCGCAGCGCGGGGATCATGTTCATGGCCGGCGACCCGATGAACTCGGCGACGAACTTCGTGGCCGGGCGGGCGTAGATGTCCTCCGGCGTGCCGAACTGTTCCACCCTGCCGCCGCTCATCACTGCGATGCGGTCGCCCAGCGTCATGGCCTCGACCTGGTCGTGGGTGACGTAGACGGTGGTGGTGCGCGTGCGCTGGTGGAGCAGCTTGATCTCGGCACGCATCTCCACGCGCAGATTGGCGTCGAGGTTGTACAGCGGCTCGTCGAACAGGAACAGCTTGGGGTCGCGTGCCAGTGCACGGCCCATGGCCACGCGCTGCCGCTGGCCGCCCGAGAGCTGGCCGGGCTTGCGATCGAGCAGCTGCGTGATCTGCAGCATCTTGGCCACGCGCTGCACGGCCGCCTCGCGCTTGTCCCTGGGCACCTTGCGCATCTCGAGGCCGAACGCGATGTTCTGCGCCACGTTCATGTTCGGGTAGAGCGCGTAGCTCTGGAACACCATGGCGATGTCGCGATCCTTCGGTGCCTCGTAGGTGACCTCGCGCTCGCCGATGCTCACGGAGCCGTCGGTGGGCAGCTCCAGGCCCGCGATGATGTTCAGCAGCGTGGACTTGCAGCAGCCCGAGGGGCCCACCAGGATCAGGAATTCGCCCGCGTCGATATCGATGTCGATGCCCTTGAGGATCTCGACGTGTCCGAAAGTCTTGCGTACGTTGGCGATCGTCAGCGCACCCATCTCATCATCCCTTCACCGCGCCGGCCGTCAGGCCGCGCACGAAATACTTGCCAGCAACCACGTAGACGAACAGCGTCGGCAGCGCGGCGATCAGTGCCGCGGCCATGTCCACGTTGTATTCCTTGACCGAACTGGTCGTGTTCGCGAGGTTGTTCAAGCCGACGGTGATCGGCTTGGAATCCGCGCCCGAGAAGACCACCCCGTACAGGAAGTCGTTCCAGATGTTGGTGAACTGCCAGATCAGCGTCACGACCAGGATGGGCGTGGACAGCGGCAGCACCACGCGCCACAGGATGCGCCAGAAGCCGGCGCCATCGAGCATGGCGGCCTTGATCAGCTCGTCGGGCAGCCCGATGTAGTAGTTGCGGAAGAACAGCGTGGTCGAGGGAATGCCCGCCAGCACGTGCATCACGATCAGCCCGACGATCGAGCTGGCGATGCCGAAGTAGCCCAGGATCTGGCTCATCGGCAGCAGCACCACCTGCATCGGCATGAACACGCCGAACAGCAGCATGGCGAACATCACCTCGCTGCCGCGGAAGCGCCACTTCGACAGCACGTAGCCGTTGACGATGCCGAGGGAGGTCGAGATGGCGACGGCGGGCACGACCATCATCACGCTGTTCAGGAAGAAGGGACGCAGGCCGCCGCAGTCGGTGCCCGTGCAGGCCGCGTTCCAGGCCTTGCCCCACGACGCGAAGGTGGCGCTCGTCGGCAGCGACATCAGGCTGCCGCCGCGGATCTGGGCCATGTCCTTCAGGGACGTGACGATCATCACGTACATCGGGGTCAGGAACCAGGCCGCGAAGAGGAGCAGCGCCGCCCACAGCACCACGCGATGCCAGGTCAGGGAGGTTTGCGACTTCACTTCTTCGTCCTCAGCTCGGAGTACAGGTACGGCACGACGATCGCCGCGATGGTCGCCAGCATGACCGTCGCACTGGCCGCGCCGACGCCGATCTGGCCGCGCGAGAACGACATCGCATACATGAAGGTCGCGGGCAGGTCGCTCGCATAGCCGGGGCCGCCGGCCGTCAGCGCGATCACGAGGTCGAAGCTCTTGATGGCGAGGTGGCTCACCACCA
>JBJMWE010000117.1:0-35631 GCA_045810285.1 Vitreoscilla sp.
AGGTCCGCCTGGGCATGCACCTCCACGCGCTGGAAGGGGCCTGGATGGATCATCCGTTCTGGAAGACGCGCTTCGTCATCCGCGACGAGGAGCAGCTGAGGAAGCTGCAGGACAGCGTGGTCCGGGAGGTCTGGATCGACCCGGAACGAGGCCTGGACGTCGTCGAGCAGGCCTCCACCGCGCTGCCCGCGCGTGCGCAGGCGGCCGTGGCCGCGACGCGTCCGGTGCCGGAAATGGCCGGCGCGGACGGCGTCGCCTCGTTGCCGGCCGCGCCTCCTCCGCCGTCGTCCACGCCGCTGCCGCCGCCCTCGAAGGGCTTCGCGGAAGAACTGCGGACGGCGAGCGTCCTGTGCAACAAGGGCCGCGCCCAGATGCAGAAGGTGTTCGCCGACGTGCGGCTGGGCCGTGCCGTCGACGCCGAGGCCTGCCTGCCGCTGGTACAGGAGATCTCCGACTCGGTCATCCGCAACCCGGGTGCGATCGTGAGCCTGCTGCGCCTGAAGACGCAGGACGACTACTCGTACATGCATTCCGTGGCCGTGTGCGCGCTGATGGTGGCGCTCGGCCGCGAGCTGGGCTTCGACCAGGAGCAATGCCGCACGGCGGGCACGGCCGGCCTGCTGCACGACGTCGGCAAGGCGCTGATGCCGCTGGACATCCTGAACAAGCCCGGCAAGCTCACCGACCAGGAGTTCGACGTGATGCGCAGCCATCCCGTGCGCGGCTTCGAGCTGCTGCAGGAAGCGCACGGCACCGGCGCCGAGGCGATGGAGGTCTGCCTGCACCACCACGAGCGCTTCGACGGCACCGGCTATCCGCACAAGCTGCCCAACGAGAAGCTGAACACGCTGGTGCGCATGGGTTCGATCTGCGACGTCTACGACGCCATCACCTCCGACCGCCCCTACAAGAAAGGGTGGGATCCGGCCGAGTCGATCGGCATGATGGCCAGCTGGAAGGGCCAGTTCGACCCGGCGATCTTCGCGGCCTTCGTCAAGAGCGTGGGCATCTACCCGACGGGCTCGCTGGTGCGCCTGCAGTCCGACCGCCTGGCCGTGGTGATCGAGCAGAACGCCGCCGCGCTGACCGCGCCGGTGGTGCGCGTGTTCTTTTCGCTGAAGTCGCAGATGCCCATCGCGCTGCAGCGACTGGACCTGTCGAGCGGGACCAGCGACCGCATCGCCTGCCGCGAATCGCCCGAGAAGTGGAAGTTCGGCTTCCTCAACGAGCTGTGGGCGGGCGACGCCGTCAAGCGCAGCTGAATTTCCCGCCTCCGCGCGCATTCGCGGCAGGTGGCGTGGCCTGCTCGGAGGGGGCGGCGCCCTGGACTCGCCGACACTTCGGGGAGCGACGGCCGGCGTGGCCCGGCCGACCAGCGGTGCACGACCCTGATCCGCGACGCGGGGCCGCGCGTTCACAATCCCGTCCATGTACTGGCTGAGTTCGACGTTCACCGATACGGATGCCATCCTGTCGCGCCGCGACGCGCTGCTGCGCACGATCGGGTGGGTGCTGTGGTCGCTGGTGGCCGCCTGGGTCGCGATCGTCGCGCTGTGGATCGCCGGCGTGCGGGTGCCGGCCTGGCTGGGGCTGCTGGTGGGCGTCGCGGCCGGCACGCTGGCCTGGCGCCACCTGGACGCGCGCGTCCTGCCCGACGGCGTCACCCGGTTGGCGGGCCGCCGGCTGTTCGGCGTCGTCGCGTCCATCGCACTGGGCGGGGCGGGCGCCGGGGCCGCGTACGAACTCGTGCTGCACGGCTCGCTCATGGGGCTGACGCCGTTCGCGGCCCTGATGGCGGCGCCGTTCGGGGGCGTGACCGTGCATGCGTGGTGCCGCTGGGTCGCCCGCGTGGGCCTGTTCGGCAAGGAGCGCGGGGACGAGGCGAGTCCGGCCGGCGCCGTCGTCGGCCTCGTGATCGACCTGGCGGACGACTGACGCGGGACTCCGGCGGATTCCTGCCGCCGATGAAGAAAGGGCCTGGCGTCGCCGCCAGGCCCTTTGTCGTTGCGCTTCGGGGCGCTCAGTGCGCCGGCTTCGCGTCGATGCGGCGCACTTCCTCGTCGAGCGCCTGGTCTTCCTCGACGGTCTTTTCGTGGTTCGCGCCGATCAGCATGTAGAACGCGGGCACCACGAACAGGGTGAACAGCGTGCCGATGGACATGCCCGTGAAGATCACCAGGCCCATCGCCTGGCGGCCCGCGGCGCCGGCGCCCGAGGCGATCACCAGCGGCACCACGCCGAACACCATCGCGGCCGTCGTCATCAGGATCGGGCGCAGGCGGATGCCGGTGGCCTCGAGGATGGCGTCGAGCTTGGACAAGCCCTTCTTCTGCTCGTTGTTGGCCACTTCCACGATCAGGATGCCGTGCTTCGAGATCAGGCCCATCAGCGTCATCAACCCGACCTTCGTGTAGATGTTGAGCGAGGCGAAGCCGAGGAAGATGAAGATCATCGCGCCGAACAGCGCCAGGGGCACCGAGATCAGGATCACGATCGGGTCGCGGAAGCTCTCGAACTGCGCGGCGAGCGCCAGGAACACGATGATGACGGCGAAGGCGACGGTGATCAGGAAGCCGCCGGATTCGCTCTGGAACACGCGCGACGGGCCGGCGTAGTCGATGTTGTAGCCGGAGGGCGCCACTTCCTTGACGGCGTCCGACAGGATCTTCAGCGCCTCGCCCTGCGACACGCCGGCCACGCCCGAGATCGTCACCGAGTTCTGCTGCTGGAAGCGCGTGATCGACTCCGGCTGCACGCTGTACTTCAGGTGGGCGACCGTGCTGGCCGGGATCAGGCCGGCATTGGGCGTCTTGATGTAGAAGTCCAGCACGTTGGACGGGTTGAGGCGGTCGACCTGCTGCACCTGCGGGATCACCTTGTACGAGCGGCCCGCGATGGAGAAGTAGTTGACGTAGCCGCCGCCGAGCGCCGCGCCGAGCGCCTGGCCCACGTCCTGCTGCGTCATGCCCAGCGCCGCGATCTTGTCGCGGTCGACCTCCACCGTGGCCTGCGGCGAGTCGAGCTTGAGGTCCTGGTCGATGAAGTAGAACTTGCCCGAGGCCTGCGCCTTGGCCATGACCTGCGTCGCCACCGTGCTCAGGTTCTCGAACGGTTCGACGGTGGTGATGACGAACTGCACCGGCAGGCCCGACGTACCGGGCAGCGGCGGGAACTGGAACGCGGCGATGCGGCCGCCGGCGATCTTGTTCCACTTGGCCTGCAGGTCGGTCTGGATCTCGTGCGCGCTGCGCGTGCGGTCGCCCCAGTCCTTCAGCAGCACGCCGCCGATGCCCTGGTTGACCGTCGGCACGCCGGTGATCTGGAACATCTGCTTGTACTCGGGGATGCCGTGCGCGATGTCGAACACCTGTTGCGCGTACGTCTGCATCTGGTCCGACGTGGCCGTGGGCGCGCCGACGACCTGCGACAGCACGACGCCCTGGTCTTCTTCCGGCGCGAGCTCCTGCTGCGACATCATGAACATGACGCCCAGCAGCAGCAGCAGGATCACGCCCATCGTGATCAGCACGGGATAGGTGCGCAGCAGGCTGCGCAGCCAGCGGGTGTAGGTGGAGCGCACCTTCTCGAAGACGTGGTCGATCTTCTGGACGAACTTGCCGTTGTCCTGGTCCGGCGTGAAGATGCGCGAGCACATCATCGGCGACAGCGTCAGCGCCACGACGCCCGAGACCGCCACCGAGCCCGCCAGCGTGAACGCGAACTCCGTGAACAGCGCGCCCGTCAGGCCGCCCTGGAAGCCGATGGGGATGTAGACGGCGATCAGCACCACCGTCATGGCCAGGATCGGGCCACCCAGTTCGCGCGCCGCGATCAGCGCGGCCTGCATCGGCGTCTTGTGTTCCTCCTTCATGTGGCGGTCGACGTTCTCCACCACGATGATGGCGTCGTCGACGACCAGGCCGATCGCCAGCACCAGGGCCAGCAGCGTCAGCAGGTTGATCGAGTAGCCGAGCGCCAGCATCATGAAGAACGTGCCGATCAGCGACAGCGGCATCGCGATCAGCGGCACCGCGACGGCGCGGAACGTGCCGAGGAACAGGTAGATCACCACGGTCACGATGAGCAGCGCCTCGACCAGCGTCTTCACCACTTCCTTGATGGACGTGTTGATGAAGTCGGTGGAGTCGTAGACGATCTCGCCGGTCACGCCGGTGGGCAACTGGTTCTGCAGCTCGGGGAAGGCCTCGCGCACGCGCTTGGCCACGTCGAGGATGTTGGCCTCGGGGGCCACCTTGATGCCGATGAAGACGGAGCGCACGCCGCTGAACGCGACGTTGAAGTCGTAGTTCTCGGAGCCGAGCGTGACGTTGGCGACGTCCTCCAGGCGCACGATGGAGTCGCCGCTCTGCTTGACGATCAGCTGCTTGAACTCGTCGAGCGAGTGCAGGTCGGTGCCCGCGGTCAGCGGCACGGTCACCATCTGGCCCTTGGACGCGCCGAGCGCGGCCAGGTAGTTGTTGGTGGTCAGGGCCTGCGAGACGTCGGCCGCCGAGAGGCCGTGCGCCGCCATCTTGTCGGCGTCCAGCCAGGCGCGCAGCGCGAACTGGCGCGCGCCCAGCAGCTCGGCGGTCTGCACGCCGGTGATGGAGTCGAGCTTGGGCTTGACCACGCGCACCAGGAAGTCGGTGACGTTGTTGGTGGGCAGGTCCTTGCTGTAGAACCCCATGTACATCGCGTCGATCGTCTGCCCGGTGGCCACCGTCAGCACCGGCGCCTGCGCCTGGGCGGGCAGCTGGTTCTTGACCGAGTTCACCTGCGTGTTGATCTCGGTCATCGCCCGGTTGGCGTCGTAGTTCAGGCGCAGCGTGGCCGTGATCGTCGACACGCCGGCGGCGCTCGACGACGACAGGTAGTCGATGCCCTGCGCCTGCGCGATCGCGCCTTCGAGCGGCTGCGTGATGAAGCCGGCCACGGTGGCGGCGTCGGCGCCGTAGTAGGTCGTGGAGATCGTGACGACCGAGTTCTGGGTCTTCGGGTACTGGTTGACCGGCAGGCTGAACAGCGAGCGCAGCCCCAGCACGACGATCAGCAGGCTGATCACGCCGGCCAGCACGGGCCGCCGGATGAAGAGGTCAGTGAACTTCATGGCATGCGCCTCAATGTTCCTGCGGGGTGGGATTCGGCGAGTTCGCGGGCACGACCGAGTTGTCGATCACGACCGGCGCGCCGTTCTTGAGCTTGACCTGGCCGCTGGTGACGACCTGCTGGCCTTCCTTGAGGCCCTTCAGGATGGCCACCTGGTCGCCGCGCGTCTCGCCCGTGGTGACGAAGGCCTGCTGCACGACGAGGCCCGAGCCCGATGCGGCCTTGGCCGGCGCGGCGGCCGAGCCGCCGCTGGCGGGGTTCGCGTGCGCTGACGCGGCGGCTTCGTCGGCCGTCATCACGACGAACACGGTGGAGCCGTACGGGTTGTAGGTGATCGCGGTCTGCGGCAGCGTCAGGTAGTGCTTCTTGTCGCCCACCTCGACCGCCGCGTTGGCGAACATGCCGGGCAGCAGCTGGCGCTTCGGATTGGACAGCGTCGCCTCGACGACCACGTTGCGCGTCGTCGTGTCCACCTTGGGGCTGATCGCGCTGATCTTGCCGGGGAACACGACGCCGGGGAAGCCGTCGGTGGTGACGTTGACGACCTGGCCCACCGCGAGCTGGCCCACCGCCTTCTGCGGCAGGTTGAAGTCGACGTAGACCGGGTCGATGGTCTGCAGCGTCACGATCTTGTCGCCCGGGTTGACGTACTGGCCGGGGTTGACGGTGGTGATGCCCAGGCGGCCGGCGAACGGCGCGCGGATCGTCTTCTTGTCGATGATGGCGCGTTGCTGGTCGGCCAGCGCGCGCTTGCTCTTGAGGTCGGCGGCGTCCGCGTCCACCTGCGCCTGCGCGATGGCCTGGGCCTCGAACTGCGCCTTGTCGCGCTTGAGCACGGTGGCCGAGAGGTCGGCCGCGGCCTCGAGCGCCGCGAGCTGCGCCTTGTCGGCGTCGGCGTTCAGTTCGACCAGCACCTCGCCCTTCTTCACGTCCTGGCCGGACTTGAAGCGGATCTCGCGCACCAGGCCCGAGATCTCGGTGGTGACGTCCACCCCGCGCACCGGCACCACGCTGCCGACGGCGGCCAGCGTGGGCTGCCAGTCCTGCGATCCGACCTTGGTGGCCGTGACCGTCGATGGCGACGGCTTCGGCGCGCTGGCGATCAGCTTCTGTATGTGCAGGTAGAAGCCGAATGCGAGGGCCGCCACCAGCAGCACCACCAGGCCAATCATGATGAGCATCCGCTTCGTCATGTTCTCACTCCAGATTTCGTGTTCGATATTCGCTTTTCGTCCGCCGGGCTTGGAAGCGTCGGCGGACGCGGGATTCGTCGTTGTCGTCAGCGCGCGGGCGACGAGGCGCCCGCAGCCGAAGCCACCGCGTCGGGTGCGTTCCACCAGCCGCCGCCCAGCGCCTGGAACAGCGCGGCGGTGTCGGTGAAGCGGGCCGCGCGCGCCTGCACCAGCGCGACGCGCGTGGACAGGTAGGTGCGCTGCGCGTCCAGCGAGGCGAGGTAGCTCACCGCGCCCAGCTGGTATTGCCGCTGCACGAGGCCCAGCGCCTCGTTGGCCAGCCGCTCCGCGTCGGCGTTGGCCTGCACGGCCTCGGCGTCGGTGTCGATCGCGCGCAGCGCGTTGGCCACGGCCAGGAACGCGTTGAGCACGGTGGACTGGTACTGCGCCTGCGCGGCCTCGTAGGCGGCCTCCGCGGCGCGCTTCTTCGCCCGCAGCGCGCCGCCGTTGAAGATCGGCTGCACCAGGCCGGCGGCCAGCGACCAGCCGGTGGTGCCGGTGTCGAACAGCTTGTCGATCTTCAGGCTCTCGCGATTGACGCCCGCGCTGAGCGTGATCTGCGGATACAGCGCCGCGGTGGCCACGCCGATCTGCGCGCTCGCCTCGTGCAGCTGCGCCTCGGCGGAGCGGATGTCGGGGCGCTGGCGCACCAGCGCGGACGGCACGCTCAGCGGCAGCTCGCGCGGCAGCACGAGGCTGTCGATGTCGAAGACGGGCAGGCCGTCGTCGCCCGGCAGGCGGCCGGCCAGCACGGCCAGCTGGTGGCGCGTCTGCGCGAGCGCCTTCTCGAGCGCCGGCAGCTGCGCCTGCGACTGCGCGATCAGCGTCTGCTGCTGCAGCGCCGCGGAGCGGGAAAGGGCGCCGAGTTCGACCTGCCTGGAGATGACCTTGAACGACGCCGTCTCGTTGGCGATGACTTCCTGCGTGGCCTGGAGCTGCGCGCGCAGCGACGCCTCCTGGATGGCGGTGGCCACGACGCTGGAGGTCAGGCTCAGCCACGTGGCCTCGACCTGGAAGCGCTGGGCGTCGATCGCCGCGCGCACGCCTTCGAGCTCGCGCCGGTTGCCGCCGACGATGTCCAGCGTGTACGACAGGTCGATGCCGGCCTGGAACAGGTTGGACGTGCTGCCGGCCGGCAGCTGCGGCGATTGCGCGATCGCCTGGCGCTGGCGCGCGGCGCTCAGCTGGCCGGTGACCGACGGGAACACCTTCGAGCCGTAGTCCGCGCGGTAGTTCTCCTCGGCCTGGCGCAGGTTGGCCTGGGCCGCGGCCACCGTGGGACTGTGCTGCAGCGCCGACTGCACCAGCGCGTTGAGGGCCGGGGACTGGAACGCCTCCCACCAGGTGGCCGAGACGTCGCGGCCGTCGACGAAGCGCTGCGGCACGTAGGCCGGGCTCGGGCTGCTGGCGGCCATCGCCGGCAGCGGCGCCGGGGTGTACGGGTGGCTCGCGTCCGCGACCCGTGGCGCGTCCGGCGCGTGGAAGTCGGGGCCGACGGCGCACGCCGACAGGGCCAGGCCGACAGCGACGCTCATGGCGGTGGTGCGCCATGGCGGACGTCGGAAGATGTTGTTGATCATTCCTGCTCCTCGGTATTCAGGCGCGTCGCTGCTGTGTGGGCGCGACGGTCAGCGGGGCATGGTAGTCGGGTTTTCCCGCCCGCAAGCTATTCCCCTACGCAACTACTGCCTAAGCAAATAATGCCGGCGCGTCTTTTGATTCTGTGAACAAACTTGACGATCGATCCGCCAGGCGACCGGCGGCGACGTTAATGGCGGCTTACGGCGCCGGTCCCAGGATCGCGGCCGCGAACTCCTGCTTCGACGAACGGGCCGGGCCGGAATCGACACGGTTGCGAAAGAAAGTTGTTCGAAGCGAGACGACGGCGCCGGATCGAACGGTGTCCTCGCCAGTCCGCGAGCATGCGCTGGCCTGCCTTACTGGCCTCTTTCGGGAGTGCCGCTTTCAGGCAATGTTCAGGTCGGGCGCGCGGCGCGTCCGGGAAACGTTCAGTCGCGCGTGGCCTTGCGCCGCACGCAGTCCAGGTATTGGTGTCCGTCCGGCGGCAGGCCGCTGCGCTGGGACTGCCAGATCATCTCGCCGAGGCAATCCATCGCCTCGTGGTGGGCGTCGTGCAGCGACTGCCGGCGCGCGGCCAGCAGTTCGACGGCCTGGCGGATGCCGCTGGGCTGGTCGATGCTGCACTGCTCGCTGATCGTCAGGTGCATGGCCAGGTGCAGGAACGGGTTGGTGCGGCCGTCGTCCACCTCGAACACCGCGGCGAGGGCGGCGTCCACGTCGGCCAGGTCGGCGTGGTACTCCGGATGCTCGGCGATCCACTGCGAGGCGAGGATCTGGATCGGCGACATCGGCGCGCCGCTGGCGGCGAGCGCGTGGGTCTCGCAGAAGAAGCGGCGGACGTCGTGCTGGGACGGCTGGAACATGCGGCGATTGTCGCGCGGGCGCCCGGCTGCCGCCCGTGAAGGGGCTAGCCTGCTCATTTCGCGAGCAAACAGGTGAGCGACCCCGCCGAGCTGCACGTTGTCATAGGTGTTCTACGTCCATGCAACCAAAGACAGTCAAGGGAGGTCGCCCAATGCCAAGTGCACTGAAGCGCCGATCGAATCGGGGAAGGTCGTACGTTGCGTCGTCGGGGACGGCGCGGGCGTCCGGACCGCAAGATTCAAGGCTTGGCAGCCGGTTTGCGGTGCGGCGCGTCGAGCGGTGCGAAGGTGACGCGCACGCGCAGGCCGATGCCGCCTTCGCCGTCCAGCAGCTCCGCGCGGGCGCCGTGGTGGCTGGCGATATCGCGCACGATGGACAGGCCCAGGCCGCTGCCGGGGCCGCCGGCGCGGCCGCGCTGGAAGCGCTCGAACGCGCGCTCGCGTTCGTCCGGAGGGATGCCGGGGCCGTTGTCCTCCACCTCGAGCTGGGCGCAGCCCGGGGCGTCCGGCGACGGGCCGGTGCGGATCGTGATGCGGGCGCCCGGGCCCGCATAGTTGATGGCGTTGTCCAGGAGGTTGGCCAGCATCTCCCGCAGCAGGAATCCGTGACCGTCGACGCGCGCGCCCTCCAGTTCGAAGCCCAGGTCGACGCCGGCGTCCACCGAGCGCGCGACCCATTCCTCCGCCGCCTCGGTGGCGATCTGCTTGAGGTCGAAGCGCTCCATGGCCGCGTTGTGCCGCACGTGTTCGGCGCGCGCCTGCGACAGCAGCTGGTTGGCCAGGCGCGCGGCGCGCGTGGTGGCCAGGTGCAGGCGCCGCAGCAGGGCCTCGGTCTGCGGCGGATGCGATTCCAGCAGCGCCAGCTCGGTCTCGGTGCGCAGCGCCGTCAGCGGCGTGCGCAGCTGGTGCGCGGCGTCCGCGATGAAGGCCTTCTCGGCCGCCGACGCGGCGACGACGCGCGCGAACAGGCCGTTCAACGCGGTGACGAGCGGGGCGACCTCGCGCGGGATGTCGGGCTGGTCGACGGCGCCGAGGTGCTCGGGCGAGCGCTGCTCGATGTCGGTGCTGAGCCGCACCATCGGCCGCAGGCTGCGCGCGATCGCGAGCCAGCCCATCATCGCCAGCACCAGCGCCTCGACGAGCATCGCCGAGGCCGCCGCGGCCGACACGTGCTTGGCGACGCTGCGGCGCTTGTTCAGCGTCTCGGACACGCGCGCCTCGCAGCGTCCTTCGGCGCGGTCCGCCGTGGCCGGCACGCAGATCCAGCTGTGCATCGCCACGCGAACGGGGTCGTCCTGCCAGGTGGCGTCGGAAAAGCGCCAGTCCACCGGGGCCGGTGGGCCGCCGAGGGTGGTCAGTTCCGGGTCGCCGGCGATGGCGTGGCCGTCCGGCGCCTGCAGCACCCAGTGCACGACGTCGAAGCGGTCGGCGCGCAGCGCGTAGTCGAGCTCGCGCGACACCGACATCTCGACGCTGCCGTCCGCCCGCGTCTTGACCAGGCGCTCGATCGCCAGCGCCGTGCCGTCGAGCGAGTGGTCGAGCGAGTCGAGGGCCGGCGCCAACGCCAGCTGGTAGAACAGGATGGCCGTGGCCGGCACCAGCAGCGCCAGGGGCAGCACCAGCCACAGGACCAGCGAGCGGCGGATGCTGGGGCGCGCGTCGTAGCGGAGCAGGGCGCGCAGGCGGCGCCCGGGGAGGACAGGAACGGTCACGGGCATGTCGCGTTCAGCACGCCGGAGTCTGGCGCCAGTATCACCCAGTCGAGCAGGCGGCCCTCCGGCGCGGGCTCGGACCCTGTGAATGGATTCGCCGGGCCCGAGTTCTCAAGCCTCTTCGAGCAGGTAGCCGAAGCCCCGGATCGTGCGGATCTTCAGCCCGGCCGGCTCCAGCTTGGAGCGCAGGCGCGAGACATGCACCTCGATCGCGTTGTCCGACGTGGTGCCGTCCCAGTTGGAGATGGCGGCGATGATCTGTTCCTTGGCCACGATCTTGCCGGTGCGGCTCAGCATGAATTGCAGGATCGACCACTCGCGGCCGGCGAGCGCCAGTTCCGCCTCGCCGATGTAGGCGCGGCGCGCCTCCAGGTCCATGCGCAGGCTGCCCAGGCTCAGCACGCTGCCGCCGCGCGCCTGGTTGCGGCGCACCAGTGCGCGCGAGCGCGCCACCAGTTCGCTGAGCGCGAAAGGCTTGACGAGGTAGTCGTCCGCGCCGCTCTCCAGGCCGCGCACGCGGTCCTCGATGGCGTCGCGGGCGGTGAGCATCAGCACGGGCAGGTCGGAGCCCTGCGCGCGCACGCGGCGCAGCGTCTCGAAGCCGTCGATGCCCACCAGGCCGACGTCCAGGATCAGCAGGTCGTACGGATCCTGGCGCACGGAGACGGCGACGGGCTCGCCGCGTTCGGTGCAATCGACGACCCAGCCCTGGGAACGCAATGCGCGTGCGGTGGAATCGGAAAGAAGCGGGTCGTCTTCGACAAGGAGGATGCGCACTTGGGGCACTCCGATGGGAGCGATGGGAGGGGGGGATCGACGCATCATCGAAGGGCAGGCTCAGGAGTCGCTGAACGATACCTGAATTCAACCTGAGCCCCCATTCTGCGGTGTGCCGCAGACAGCCCCGTGGGGCCGCGGCGGCCGCGGCGCTTGCGGGCCTCACGCTTCCGGCGGCCCGTCCTTGGCCGGCGCGGCGCGCTCGGCCTCCCGCTCGTCGAAGGCCTCGTCGCCCGCGTGCGAGGCATCCCATGTCCTGGCCACCGGCGGATGGTCCAGCCGTTCCTGCGCGAACAGCTGCTCGAGCTGCTGGCGCCCGGCGCGCGCCAGCGAGACGAGCTTGGACTCGTCGCGGAAGTGCGGCGCCATGTCGCGCAGCTGCTGCACGGAATGGTGGCGGAAGCGCATCGCCAGCGTGCGTGCGCGGTGCGGCTCGTAGCCCATGAGCTCGAGCACGCTGCGGGCGCTGGTCAGCGCGGCGTCCAGGGTCTCGCGCTCGATGAACCGCACGCCGCGTTCGTTGAGCTGGTACCAGTGCTGCACGTTGCGGGCGCGCGCCACGATGGTGAGGTTGGGGAAGTGCTCGCGCGCGAGGTCGACCAGCTCCAGGCTGGGCTCGATGCCGTCGACGGCCACCACCAGCACGCGCGCCTTCGCGGCGCCGGCGATGCGCAGCAGGTCCAGCCGCGTGGCGTCGCCGTAGTGCACGCCGAAGCCGAACTTGCGCAGCGCCTCGATGGCCTCGGCGTCGTGGTCCAGCACGGTGGCCTGGACGCCGTTGGCGTGCAGCAGGCGGCCGATGATCTGACCGTAGCGGCCGAAGCCCGCGATGATCACCGGCGCGTCCTGCGGCTCGGCCAGCTCGGAGACCTTCGCGCGCGGGCTGAACCTGGCCAGCAGCGGCATCCACCAGCGGTCGGCCGCCAGGATCAGCAGCGGCGTCAGCAGCATCGATAGCGTGATGGCCGCCGTGAGCACGCCGGCCTGCGCGCCGTCGATCACCTGCTGGCCCTGTGCGGCCTGCAGCACGACGAAGCCGAACTCGCCGCCCTGGGCCAGCAGCAGCGTGAAGACGGGGCGCTCCAGGCGCGGGATAGGGATGCCGATCTCCATGCCCCACAGCACCAGCGTCTTCACCAGCAGGAAGCCGACCACGATGGCCGCCACCTGCCAGGGGTTGTGCAGCACGACGCCGAGATCGATGCCCATGCCCACGGCGATGAAGAACAGGCCCAGCAGCAGGCCCTTGAACGGCTCGATGTCGGTCTCGAGCTCGCGCCGGTACTCGCTCTCGGCCAGCAGCACGCCGGCCAGGAAGGCGCCGAGCGCCATCGACAGCCCGACCGCCTGCATCAGCGCCGCGGTGCCCACCACCAGGCCGAGGGCGGCGGCGGTGAAGATCTCGGGCGTCTGGCTGCGCGCGATGAAGCGCAGCGCAGGCCGCAGCACGAGCCGGCCGCCCAGCACGATGACGGCGATCATGCCGAACGCCTTCGCCGCGGCGAGCGCCGGGTGCCCGGCGTCCGCGCCCGCGACGCGGTCGGGCGCCATCAGCGGGATCAGCGCCAGCAGCGGGATGGCGGCGATGTCCTGGAACAGCGACACGCTCAGGATGTTCTGGCCGCCGGTGGTCAGCAGGATGTTGCGCTCGTTGAGCGTGGCCAGGCCGATGGCCGTCGACGACATCGCCAGCGCCGCGCCCGCCACCAGCGCCAGCCGCCAGCCATCCGGCCAGAAGCCCATGCTGGCCCAGCCGATGCCGGCGATCAGCGCGAGGCTCCCGAGCAGCTGCACGCTGCCCCAGCCGAAGATCGGGCGGCGCATCGCCCACAGCCGCTTGGGCTCGAGTTCGAGGCCGATCAGGAACAGCATCAGCACGACGCCGAATTCGGCCAGGTCGACGATCTGCGACGGATCGGTCACCAGCCGCAGGCCCCATGGCCCGATGGCGAAGCCGGCGCCGAGGTAGCCGATGATCGCGCCCACGCCCAGGCGGCGGGCGACGGGCACCGCGATGACGGCGGCGGCCAGGTAGGTGAGGGCGAGGGTGAGCCAGTGGGTGTGGGACATCAATCGCTCGTGATGCGTCGTTCGTCGGCGGCGACCTCGGGCGGCGGGGCGGTCGCGCCGGCGCGCGTCTCGCCCGCGAGCGCGAGCAGCCGCTGCGCGAACGCGTGCGCGTGGGCGTGCACCGCATGCAGGTCGGCGCGGTGGGCGCCGTGGAAGATCAGCGGGTCGAGGAAGCGCATGCCCACCATCTCGGCCGTCTGGCGGTAGGGGGGCAGGAAGCGCTCGAACGGCGGATCGGTGCCGCCCAGCTGCTGGTACGAGGTCTCGATGCCGCCCGTGGAGGCGGCCAGCCACAGGCACTTGCCGACCAGCGCCCGGCCGCCCGGCCCGTAGGCCCAGCGGAACGCCAGCACCTCGTCGACCCACAGCTTCATCAGCGCGGGCATCGAGTACCACTGGATGGGATGCACCCACACCACCGTACGTGCCTGCGCCAGCGCGGCCTGCTCGGCCTCGACGTCGATCACGTAGTCGGGATACAGCGCGTAGACGTCGCGCACCTGCACCGCCTCGGGCGGCAGCAGCCGGGCCTGGGCGGCGAGTGCGCGGTTGACGCGCGAACGCGCGAGGTCGGGGTGGGCCAACAGCACCAGGACATCTGCCATGGGCCCCATTGTGGCGGGGTTCGGTAACATCGCGCGTGCGGTCGAGCTACAACAACACACCGGAGAGCACTCGCATGTCGGTCATCGTGGTTGCAAACCCCAAGGGCGGCGTCGGCAAGAGCACCCTGGCGACACAGATCTCGGGATTCCTGGCCTCGCGAGGCGGGAAGGTCACGTTGGGGGACCTCGACCGCCAGCAGTCGTCGCGCCAGTGGCTGGACATCCGGCCGCCGCACCTGCCGCGCATCGAGCCTTGGGAGATCTCCCGCGAGGGCGTCGCCCGGCCCGCCAAGGGCGCCACCGACGCCGTGATCGACACGCCCGCCGGCCTGCACGGCAACCGGCTCGACACCGCGCTGAAGGTGGCCGACATCGTCGTCGTGCCGCTGCAGCCCAGCCTGTTCGACATGCAGGCCACGCACGCCTTCCTGCAGGAGCTGCGGGCCCACAAGCGCGCCGGCCGCATCCGCATGGGCCTGGTGGGCATGCGGGTCAAGGAGCACACGATCGCGCTCGAACGCTTCCAGGAGTTCGTCGGCACGCTGGGCATCCCGCTGGTCGCCACGCTGCGCGACACCCAGAACTACGTGCACCTGGCCGCGCATGGCCTGACGCTGTTCGACGTCGCGCCCGGCAAGGTCGAGCGCGACCTGGCGCAGTTCGAGCCGCTCGCGCGCTGGGTGCTGCAGCCGGCCAGGGCGGTGCCGCTGGAATGACCGTCTATCCGCACCTGGCCGACCTGGCGGCGCTGCAGGGCCGGGTGATCGGCACCAGCGGCTGGATCGAGGTCGACCAGGCCCGCATCGACCAGTTCGCCCACGCCACCGGCGACCACCAGTGGATCCACGTCGACCCGGCGCGCGCGGCGGCCGGGCCGTTCGGCGCCACCGTGGCGCACGGCTTCCTGACGCTGTCGCTGCTGTCCGGACTGGCCGCCGGCGCCTTCCGCATCGCCGACACCCGCATGGGCCTGAACTACGGCCTCGACCGCGTGCGCTTCCCGTCGCCGGTGCCGGTGGGCAGCCGCCTGCGCGCCGTGTGCGTGCTCGATCGGCATGAACCGATCGAGGGCGGCGCGCAATTGACGATGACCGTGACGATCGAGCGCGAGGGCGGCGCCAAGCCGGCCTGCGTGGCTGCCTGGGTCACCCGGCACCTCGTCTGAACGGACACCTTCGCGACCTGCGTCGCATCCGCTCGACAGTCGTTTTCCCTGCCCCCCCCATCGGGGGGGCGGCAAAGGGCAGGGCAGCCGGTACGATTCTGCGGAGGGAAATGTCGTCCCGGCCAAGCCGGCGGACGACCACATAACGAGAGTCCGAGCGGAGTTTCCATGAAGGTGTTGCTGGTCGATGACCACCCGTTGATCCTGTCGGCGCTGCAAGCCATGATCCAGGAGCTGGATCCGGACGTGAAGGTCACGGCCGTGGGCAGCGCGGCGGCGGCGCGCTCCGCGCTCGCGGCGGATGCCGACTTCGACCTGGTGCTGCTCGACCTGCAATTGGGCGACGCCAGCGGCTTCGACGTGCTGGTCGAGATGCGCAAGGCCCACCCGGCGCTGCCGGTGGTGGTGATCTCGGCGTCCGACCGCGCCAGCGACGTCATCCAGGCGATCGACCTCGGTGCGATGGGCTTCGTGCCCAAGCGGGCCACCAACGACACGCTGGTCGACGCGCTGCGCCTCGTGATGGCCGGCGGCATCTACGTGCCGGCGATGCACCTGGGCAGCTCGCAGGGCCCGGCCAGCCGCGCGGCCGCCCCCGCCATCCCGGCGGCCGAGACGGCCACCTACCAGGTCACGCCGTCGTTCGAGGAACTGGGCCTCACGCCGCGCCAGGCCGACGTGCTCACCCAGCTGCTGCAGGGCAAGCCCAACAAGGAGATCGCGCGCCGCCTGGGCCTGTCGGTCGAGACGGTCAAGGACCACGTCCAGGCCGTGCTGCGCGCCCTCGGCGTGAGCTCGCGCACCCAGGCCGTGCTGGCGGTCAGCCAGATGACGCAGCAGCGGCTGGAACGCCGCGCGGTCCCCCGGTGATGTCGACCCCGTCGCTCCGCTCGTCGCTGCCCCCCGAGCGGGAGCTCGGTTCGGCCCGGATGTGATCCTCGCTTCCCGAGGAGTCTCTCCTGTGCGGTGGCGCGACTGACGGGGCGTAGCGCATGCGCGTCGCGATCATTTCCGTCTTCGTCGACTACCACCGCCGCGGCGCGCATCATCGTGGCGTGCTCCAGCCGCAGATCGGCCCGCTGATCGCGGCGCTGCTGCCTGATTCGGCCGACGTCGACATCGTCAACGACACCTGGGTCGACCCCGACTGGTCCAGGTCCTACGACCTGGTGTTCCTCTCGTGCATGCACGCGGACTTCGACCGCGCGCGGCAGATCTCGCACTACTACCGCAGGCGCGGCGCGCAGGTCGTGCTGGGCGGCTCGCTGGCCTCGATGCTGCCGCAGCTGTGCGCCCCGTGGTTCGACGCGGTGGTGGTGGGCGACCCCGAGGACACCGTGCCGCGCGTCTACGAGGACGCGGCGCGCCGCCAGTTGCAGCGCCTGTACCGCTCGGGCGGCGACGCCGCGGCGCGCGCGCCCACGCCGCTGGCGCATCGCGTGGCCGACCAGCAGGTGTTCCCGCTCGCGCTCGAGGCCACGCGCGGCTGCCCCTACACGTGCGACTTCTGCGTGCTCACCGGCATGGGCACGCGCTTCGACACCCGTCCGGCCGCGCGCGTCGAGCACGACCTCGTCACGCTGCGCGAGGCGCTCAAGGGCCGCGTGACCGGCCCGCTGAAGAACAAGCGCCGGCGCATGGCGATGTTCTACGACAACAACATCGCCGGCAACCTCGGCTGGCTGCGCCAGCTGTGCGACGTCACCGAGCGGCTGGGCCTGGAGTGGGCCAGCTCGGTCACCTTCAACGTGCTCACCAACAGGCCGCTGCTGCAGCGCATGTTCGACAGCGGCTGCCGCGCGCTGTACGTGGGCCTGGAGACGTTCAATCCGGCCGCGCTCGACGACTTCAACAAGCCGCAGAACCGGCTGCCGCTGATCGCGCGCGCGCTGGCCGACGCGCGCGAGGTCGGCATCCTCGTGACCGCCGGCATGATCCTCAGCCCCGAGCACGACGACGTGGCCTACGTCCGCTCGCTGCCGCGGCGCCTGCGCGAGAGCGGGCTGCACGTGCCCACCTTCCTCGCGTTCGAGACGCCGTTCCCCGGCACGCCGTACTTCAACCGCCTCGCCGCGCGCAATGCGCAGCGGGTGGCGGCCAACGAGCGCGCGCTGTTCCTGCCGCGCGCGCTGCTGCGCGACTTCACGTCGTACACGCTGGTCGTCGAGCCCACGCATGCCAGCGCCGAGGATTACGTGGACGCCTACAAGGACGCGGTCGACGAGATCTACGCGCCGCGCCGGCGCCTGGCCAAGCTGGCGCACGACCTGCCGTCGTTCATCCGCCGCGGCGCGTGGACGAGCGCGGCGCTGGACGTCGGCGACATGCTCACCGGCGGCCTGCCGCGCGCGCCGGGCCGCACCTACCTCGCGGGCACGGACCTCGCGCCGCCCGAGCGCGTGCCGCTGGCCGAGGCCGACTTCGTCGACGAGGCCGAGGCCGCGTCCCTGATGCTGCCCACCGCCGTCACGGACGAGGCGGGCCGCCTGTTGCCACAATGGGCGCCCCCGGACGGGTCGCAGCGGCCCGTCCTTCCTCCCCGCAAGAAGAAGTCGGCCCTCGTCCCATGAAGCGCGAAGATGCTCCCCCGTCGTCCGTCCTGACGCTGTCGCCCGACGATCGCCCCTCGCAGTTCGGCAGCGTGGAGCCGCTGCCGCGCGCCGGCGACGACGCCGACCTGGTACTGGGGCAGGTGGACCCGCTGATCGACCAGGTCGACAACCTGCATGCGTTCGCGCGCACCGGCCTCGTGGGCAACACGGTCGGCGCCTGCGTGGTCGTCGCGCTGTACGCGCACGTCGTGCCGACGCTGACGATGGTCGTGTGGGCCATCCTGTTCGGCGCCGCGCTGCTGCTGCGCGCGGTGCTCACCGTCACCTACCTGCGGCGCTGGCGCGGTTCGTCGGCGTTGCTGCGCAGCTGGCGCAACCGCTACCTGACGGGCGTGCTGACCACCGGCGCGATGTGGGGCATCGCGGTGTGGCTGTTCTACCCGTACGGCGGCAACCTGGAACGCATCGCGCTGCTGCTCACGGTCTACAGCTTCTGCATCTCCGCGGTCCCGGCGCTGGCCACGCAGTTCGGCGCGTTCGTCGCCTTCGTCGCGCTCACCTTCGTGCCGATGATCCTGCGCATCGCACTGCTGCCCGGGCACGACGGCTGGACGTTGGCCGCCATCCTGTTCCTGATCTTCGGCATCACGGTGATGCTGGGCCGCAGCTACCAGCGCACGTTCGCGCGCGTCGTCGCGCTCAAGCAGCGCGGCATGCAGCTGCTGGCGCAACTGCAGGTCGAGAAGGTCGCCGCCGACCAGGCGCGGCGCGAGGCCGAGACGGCCAACCGCGCCAAGACGCAGTTCTTCGCCGCCGCCAGCCACGACCTGCGCCAGCCGCTGCATGCGCTGGGCCTGTTCGCGGAGGCGCTGCGCCACCGAATCGGCACCGACGCCGAAGTGGCGCACCTGGTCAACAGCATCAACAGCTCCGTCGACGCGCTGGAGGGCCTGTTCTCCGAGCTGCTGGACATCACCAAGATCGACACCGGCGGCGTCGAGGCACGGCCGGAGCACTTCAGCGTCGAGGCGCTGTTCGCGCGCCTGAAGCTGCACTACGAGCCGACGGCCTTCGAGAAGGGCCTGGCCCTGCGCTTCCACGGCGGCAAGCACTTCTGCTACGCCGATCCCCTGTTGCTCGATCGCGTCGTGCGCAACCTGCTGTCCAACGCGATCCGCTACACCAACGACGGCGGCGTGGTGGTGGCGGCGCGCCAGCGCGGCGACAAGCTGCGCTTCGAGGTCTGGGACACGGGCCTGGGCATCCGGCCGCACGAGCAGGAACGCATCTTCGAGGAGTTCTACCAGGTCTCCACCGACGCGCCGCCGCTCGACCCGACGCAGCGCAAGGGCCTGGGCCTGGGCCTGGCCATCGTGCGGCGGCTGGCGCGCGTGCTCGACGCGCCGCTGCGCCTGCGCTCGGTGCCGGGGCACGGCACGATGTTCTCCATCGAGGTGCCGCTGGGCCAGCGTCCCAAGCCCACCGAGCCGGTGACGCCGCGCAGCACCTCGCTGGGGCTCACGCTCGACCGCCGCCTCATCGTCATCGTCGAGGACGACCCGGCGGTGCTGGGCGGCCTGCAGGTGCTGCTCAAGAGCTGGGGTGCCGACGTGGTCGCGTTCGACTCGTTCGCCGCCGCCGCCGAGTGGGCCGACGCCGCCGCCGCGCGCAAGCTGATGAAGCCCGACCTGCTGATCACCGACTTCCGGCTCGAGAGCGGCCACACGGGCCTCGAAGTCATCGACACGATGCGCGGCGCCTTCGGCAAGGGATTGCCGGCGGTCATCGTCACGGGCAGTCTCATGTCCAACCAGGAAGGCGAGGCGCAGGCGCACGACTTCCACCTGCTGCTCAAGCCCGTCGTCCCCACCAAGCTGCGCGCGATGATCGCATTCAAGCTCGGCCAACGCTAAGCCGCACCATGACCACCCAGCCCGACACCACCCCGCGTGCGCTCCGCATCGACGCGCCGCTGTCGGCGCGCGCGGTGCTGGATCACTTCAACGACAAGGGCCGCGCGCTGCTGGGCGCCGGGCAGGACGACGCGGCCGGGCGCATCGCGCAGGTGCTCGCGCACGAGGCCGATCTCAGCGCCGCGTGGGGCGGCCTGCCGGGCACCGACCACCCGCGCCACTGGCAGCCCGACGTCGGCGACGAGGCGGCGCTCAGCGACCGCCGCTCGGAGCATCGGCGGCTCGACATCCACCTGCCGCTGTGGTGGGCCCTGCCGCTGGCGGTGCGCGACCGCCAGCCCCAGCGCGTCATCCTGCCGCTGGCCGCCACGCGGGAAGGACTGGCCGCGCTGATCCGGCGCCACATGCCCGGCGCCTGGTGGAACCACACCGTGCACGTGACGCTGGACGTCGAGACGCGCGTCTACTGGGGCGCGCGCGGCGCCGTGCACCCGCACGCGGCCGCGCGTCATGCGTGCGCGCAGCGCGGGGACGGCGGCCATCCGTCGCTGCGCCTGGTGACGCTGGACGGCGGCCGCGCGGTCGAAGCCGCGATGCCCGACCGCCCGGCCGACCCCGACGTCGTGCTCCAGGTGCACCCCGGCGTCGGCTGGCTGGTGGCCGTGCCGCAGCTGCGTTTCGAGCGCGAGCTCACCACGGCCGAACGCTGGCGGTCGCAGGCCGCGGCGTGGTGGCGCGGCCTGCAGTCCACGCTGGGCCGCCCCTCGCCGCGCGACCGCGATCCCACCTGGGAGGCGCGCCTGCGGGCCGACGAGGCGTGGTGGGCCGGGCAGATCGGCGCCGCGTCGGAGAGCGCGCAGGCGCTGGCGCGCGAGGCGAGGCTGGGCGGGTCGCTGCGTCCGGCCAGCCGCATCGCCACGCTGCCCGCGGCGCAGCGCCGGCAGGCGCAGGTGATCGTCATCCACGGTGGGCTGAGCTCGGCGCGCAGTGCGTACGAGGCAGCGCTCAACACCAGGGCGCGCGCGGTGGCCGAGGCGATCGAGGCTGGCCAGCCGGTGGTGCCGGTCGCGCCGGGGGGCCGCCTGGAACCCGGCGAGGGCGCCGCGACGGCCGCCGGCCTCGAGCGCGAGCTCGCGCTGGCCGGTACCGCGGCGGCGTTCGACGCGTCCGCGCTGTCGACGGCGCCGCCGCCGCCGGCCGACGCAGCGCGCGTGTGGCCCGGCCTGCCCACGCTCGACGAGCGCGCCACCTGGCGCTTCGAGCACGACACCTTCCTGCGCATCGCGCGCAACGTCGCGCACCTGGTGGCCGCCGTGCGTCGCCAGTGCATCGCGGGCGCGCCGGCGGACGCCCGGCGCCACATCGTGCTGGTGGCGCACTCGCGCGGTGGCAACGTGGCGCGCTTCGCGCTGCCCGCGCTGCGCAAGGCCTTCGGCAAGCAGGGCTGGACGTTCGCCGCCGTCACGCTCGGCAGCCCGCACCTGGGCACGCACGTGTTCGAGCGCGTGGGCCGGCGCTGGCACGGCGTGGCCGCGGCCGTCGGCGGGCTGCGCCACCTGGGCGCCCCGTGGATGAGCCGCGAGACGCTGGCCGAACTCGTCAACCTCGAGCGCGGCCTCGCGTACGACGTGCCGCCCGGCTTCCACGACGTCGAGCCGGCGGGCGTCGACAAGATGATGCGCGGCCGGCCGGCCACCGAGCTGCCGGCGGGCATGTGGCTGGTCGGCTCGCACTGGGGCCCCGGCGCCGGCATCGACGTCGATGCCAAGGCCTGGGACTGGCTGTTCGAGGACGTGATGGGCGCCGAGGAGGAGAGCGACGGTCTGGTGCGGCGGTTGTCCGCGCTCGGCGGCCGCGCGCCCGAGAACGAGCTGCTGCGTGCGTCGCCCGATCGGTGCCCCGTGCAGTTCGACGCCTCGCCCGTCTTCCACACGCACTACCTCGTGCACGAGGAAACGCGGCGCCAGATCGCGCGCATGCTCGGGAGCGCGCTGGGCGGCGTCTCCGTCGACAATGGCGCTCCCTCCGTGGCTCACAAGGAAACGGCATGAGTTCCAACACCGCCCGCGCAGTGCCGCTGGTCGTCCTCGCGGGCATCGTCGGCGCCACCTGCGACATCACGTACGCGATCCTGTACTACGGCTGGCGCGGCGTCCCGGCGGAGCGCATCCTGCAGACCGTCGCCAGCGGCGTGCTGGGCAAGGCCTCGTACGACGGCGGCTGGCCGACGGCGGTCCTCGGGCTCGCATGCCACTACGCGATCGTCATCGTCGCGGCGGCGGTGTTCTGGGCGGTGGCCCGGCGCTGGGCCTGGCTGCGGCGCGAGCCGATCACCGCCGGCCTGGCCTTCGGCGTGGCCATCTACGGCTTCATGAACTTCGTCGTGCTGCCGCTCTCGGCGTACCCCTACCCGTTGCGGTTCCCGTTGCTGACCACGGCCACCGGGCTGCTGGTCCACATGGCGGGCGTGGGCCTGCCGATCGCGCTGATCACGCGCCGGGCGCACCCGGCACCGTAGCGCCTTCGTCCTCCCGGATGCGCGCCTGCAGCCACTGCGCGAACGTGCGCATCGCGTCGTTCTCGGGGCGCGACTTCAGGCGCGTCAGCCAGTAGCCGCCCAGCGTCACGCCGATGTCGAACGGCTGCACCAGGCGCTCGCCGCGCAGGGCCTCGCCGAACAGCGCCGTGGGCAGCAGCGCGACGCCCGCGCCCTGGGCCGCGGCCTCGGCCATCGCGATCGACGAGTCGAAGATCGCGCCGCGCGCCAGCGGCCGCGCGACGCGGGCGGCGGCGAACCAGCGCGTCCATTCGTCGGGGCGGTAGGAGCGCAGGAGCGTCTCGCGCGCGAGGTCGGCGGGCGTGCGCAGGCGGCGCGCGACGGCGGGCGCGCAGGCCGGCGACAGCGGCGGCGCGATCAACGGCCGCGCCTCGGTGCCGTGCCAGGCGCCGTCGCCGAAGCGGATCGCCCAGTCCAGGCCCTCGGCGGCCAGGTCGACGCGGTTGTTGTTGGTCATCAGGCGCAGGTCGATGGCCGGATGCGCGCGCTGGAACGCGGGCAGCCGCGGCAGGAGCCAGCCGACGGCGAAGGTGCCGACGACGGCCACCGTCACCACCTGCCGGTGCAGCCCGCCCTCGAACTGCTCCAGCACGGCGTGCATGCGCTCGAAGCTGTCGCTCAGCAGCGGCAGCAGGGCCTGGCCCTCGTCGGTGAGCGCCAGCCCGCGCGGCAGGCGCCGGAACAGCGGCGTGCCCAGGCGTGCCTCGAGGTTCTTCACCTGCGCGCTGACGGCCGCCTGCGTCACGTGCAGCTCCAGCGCGGCGCGCGTGAAGCTCAGGTGGCGCGCCGCGGCCTCGAAGGCGCGCATGGCGTTCAGGGGAAGTTGCATGCCTCAGATTATCTGTTGTCTCGCACCGGAAATCAGCGTTTGATGCCCACGCCGCCGCTGGCTATCGTGCCGCCTGTCGACATCAAATTGCGGGAGATTCAACATGGACAGAAGACGCTTCGCCCAGGCGGCGATCGCGCTGGCAGGCGCATGGCCCGTCGCACGGGCCCTCGGAGGTGGCGAACCGACCCAGAAAATCTGGGGCGAGGCACAGGCTGAACGCTGGCGCGCGATCGAGGCGGGGGTTGGCGGACGGCTGGGCGTCGCCGTGCTCGACGCGGCCACCGGCGAGCTCGCCGGCCAGCGCCTGGACGAGCGCTTCCCGATGTGCAGCACGTTCAAGACGCTCGCCGCGGCGCTGGTGCTCGCGCGCGTGGACGCGGGCGAGGAGCGGCTGGAGCGGCGCATCGTCGTCGAGCCCGCCGACCTGCTGGAATGGGCGCCCGTGACCAGCAAGCACGTGGGCGGGGCCGGCATGACGGTGGCCGAGCTGTGCGAGGCCGCGATCACCGTCAGCGACAACACGGCGGCCAACCTGCTGCTGGCCAGCGCGGGCGGCCCGGCCGGCGTGACGGCCTTCGTGCGCCGGCTCGGCGACGAGGTCACCCGGCTCGATCGCACGGAGCCGACGCTCAACGAGAGCGCGCCCGGCGATCCGCGCGACACCTCCACGCCGCGCGCGATGGCACATACGCTGCGCCGCCTGATGCTGGGCGACGCGCTGTCGGACGGCGGCCGCGCGCAGCTGGTGCAATGGATGTCGGCCAACACCACCGGCGGCCGGCGCCTGCGTGCAGGCGTGCCGTTCGACTGGCGCGTGGCCGACAAGACGGGCACCGGCCGCCTGGGCTCCACCAACGACGTCGGCGTGCTGTGGCCGCCGCGCCGCGCGCCGCTGGTGGTGGTGGCCTACCTGACCGGCACCCGGGCGCCGGCCGAGGCGCGCGAGGCCGCGCTCGCGGACGTCGCTCGCAGCCTCACGGGCGGCGGCTGGATGCGGGCGTCCTGAGGCTCACTCGTCCTTGGCGGCCGCGGCGTC
This sequence comes from Vitreoscilla sp., assembly GCA_045810285.1. Classification (GTDB taxonomy): domain Bacteria; phylum Pseudomonadota; class Gammaproteobacteria; order Burkholderiales; family Burkholderiaceae_C; genus Scleromatobacter. The sequence continues at coordinate 24,002 of JBJMWE010000117.1, forward strand.
GGCGGCCGCCGCGGCCGAGGCGGCCTCGGCCGCCGCGGCGCCGCGACCGGGCGCGCTGACCTTCTTGCCGACGACCTCGTGCGTGGCGACGTTCTCGACCCACACCGACGACAGCTCCGGCGTCAGGGAGCCGCGCATCACGTAGCTGGCGTCGGCCACCGGCACGAACTCGATCGTTCCCTTGATGCGCATCGCGTCCCAGGCGAGGCGACGGACAGGATTCCCGTAGAAGGCGAGCGCGTCGACCTTCAGGTGCGCCGTGCGGCCCGCGGCGAGCAGCTGGCTGTGGTCGACTTCCACGCTCTTGACCGACAGGTCCGTCGCGTCGATCACGTCGCGGCCTTCCACCTCGAGCAGGCGGAAGACGTCGGTACGGTCGCCGTCGACGTCGACGTGCGAGCTCGCGATCTTCGCGTGCGGCACCGTCGCCGGGTCGGGGGCGGGCGGCGTGGTCTGGCAGCCGGCGAAGGCCAGCGCGATGAGGGACAGCGACAGGGCGGCAGGACGCATGGCAGGGCTCGCGAAGTTCGACAGGGGGAGGAGGGGACGTTCAGGGTTGCGCGGCGGAGTCGGCGTCAGGTCGCACTTCGGGCCGGGCGAACCAGGCGCCGGCCAGCGCGACCATCGCGCCGAAGGCCATCGGCCAGCTCCAGCCGTAGCCGATGCCCCAGCCGGGCAGCGACAGGGCGAAGCCGCAGGCGGCCGCGACGAACAGCACGCGGCCGCGGCCCGGACGCAGCGCCAGCAGCCCGGCGCCGGCGTACAGGCAGGCGCTGGCGGCCACGCTCATCGCGGCCGCGAAGCGGAACTGGTCCTCGCCGCCGCGCGCGAGTGCCGCGTACTTGCCCAGGAAGGTGGAGGCGGCCAGCGCCTGGAACACGATCAGCGCGGCCACCACGAAGCGCGGCGACAGCGCCGGGCGCACGGTGACGTCGTCGTCTGCGGCCGCGTCGTCCTCGATGACGGCGAGGTCGCGGTAGGGCGGATGGAGATCGTGGGGATCGCGGTCGACCGGCGCGAAGCCGGCGTCGTCCGCGTCGCGCGACGGCGGTTCGACGAGGCGCAGCGGCGGCCGCGGCGGGGTCATCCGCTGCGTCATGAAGCCAGCTCCGCCCCGCGGGCTGCGGTGTGACCGACGCAGGAGGGAACGCCTTCGGGCGGCCGGGCGGCGCTCATTGGACCGGCGTGTACGCCAACCGGACGTAGATCGGCGCGAACGCCTCGGCCTGCGTCACCTCGAGCAGGCGCTCCCGCGAGAGCTCCAGCATCGCGATGAAGGTCACCACCATCACCGTGGGGCTGGTGGCGGCGTCGAACAGCTCCTGGAACTCGACGTAGCGCACGCCCTGCAGGCGGCGCAGCATGCGCGACATGTACTCGCGCACCGACAGCTGCTCGCGCGAGATGTGGTGGTGCTGGTTCAGCTTGGCACGCTTGAGGATGTCGGCCCAGGCCTCGCGCAGGTCCGCCAGGCTCACCTCGGGGAACAGCGTGACGTTGGACTGCTCCATCGTCACCTGGGCACGCAGGAAGTCGCGGCCGATGACGGGCAGGGCGTCGAGCTGCGCCGCGGCCAGCTTCATCTGCTCGTACTCCAGCAGGCGGCGCACCAGCTCGGCGCGCGGATCCTCGGGCTCGGCGCCGTCGGCAGTGGGCTTGGGCGGCAGCAGCATGCGCGACTTGATCTCGATCAGCATCGCCGCCATCAGCAGGTATTCGCTGGCGAGCTCGAGGTTGTGCGCGCGGATCTGGTCGACGTAGTCCAGGTACTGGCGCGTCACCTGCGCCAGCGGGATGTCGAAGATGTTGAAGTTCTGGCGCCGGATCAGGTACAGCAGCAAGTCCAGCGGGCCTTCGAACGTCTCCAGGAAGACTTCGAGTGCGTCCGGCGGGATGTAGAGATCCGTCGGCATGCGGAACAGCGGCTCGCCGTACAGGCGGGCCAATGCGACGCCGTCGACGGTCTGCGTCGACGTCGGATCGCCAAGGGCGGCTTCGCCGGCCGCCGCGCCCGGATGCTCCGGAGCCAGGGTGGCCGCTCCCTGGGGGCTGTCTGCGGAACGCCGCGGACTGGGGCTCACGTCACTTCACTTCACGTGCGTCTGGTAGACGTAGGGCTGCTGCTCGACGCGCGCTTCGCCGTAGCCGGCCTGCAGGTCGCGGTCGATCTGCTTGTCCCACAGCAGGGCGCGGCCGGCGCGCTGCTCGGCTTCCAGCGTCGGCTTCTTGGCCTTCAGGTCGTCGATGAAGGCGCTGACTTCGGACTTGTAGGGCTTCCAGAACAACGGCATGGTGGCTTCTTGTGACGTGAGAGGAATCGTAGGGCGGGTTGGCCGCAGGCGTAACCCGCCGTGCCGGTCCGCCGACGAACGGCGGGTTGCGCCTGCGGCTAACCCGCCCTACGGAAATGCATTTTAGTTCAGGCGCATGCCCGGCAGCGCACCCGATCCCGGCTCCAGCAGGTACAGCCCGCCATCGACCGTGTCGTCCGCGTGGCTGGCGGCCAGCACCATGCCTTCCGAGATGCCGAACTTGCTCATCTTGCGCGGCGGGAGGTTGGCGACGAGCACGGTCAGCTTGCCCACCAGCGCCGCCGGCGCGAAATGCGCCGAGATGCCGGAGAACACGGTGCGATGCCGGCCCTCGCCGACGTCCAGCGTCAGGCGCAGCAGCTTGTCCGAGCCTTCGACCTTCTCGGCGTCGACGATCCTGGCGATGCGCAGGTCCACCTTCGCGAAGTCGTCGAACTTGACTTCGGGCGCGATGTCCTCGCCGCCCGGCACCAGCTTCACGACGACGGGCGCCGGCGGCTCGAACAGGGCGTCCAGCAGCCTGGTGTCCACGCGCTGCATCAGGTGGCTGTACGCGCCGATCGTGTGCGCGCCCAGGGCGTTGGCGGCATCGGCGAACGTGAGCGCGGGCACCTGCAGGAAGTCCTCGACCTGCGCGGCCAGCGCCGGCAGCACCGGCTTGAGGTAGATGGTCAGCAGGCGGAACGCCTCGATGCAGGTGCTGCAGACGTCCTGCAGCGCGGCCTCGGCGCCTTCCTTCTTGGCGAGATCCCACGGCTTGTGCTGGTCGACGTACTCGTTGACCTTGTCGGCCAGCGCCATGATGTCGCGCAGCGCCTTGCCGAACTCGCGCTCCTCGTACAGCTCGACGATGGCGGGCTTCTGCGCCCGCAGGGTCTCCAGCAGCGCCGAGCCCTCGACGCCCAGGTCGCCTGACAGCCGGTTGCCGAAGCGCTTGGCCAGGAAGCCCGCGGCGCGGCTGGCGATGTTGACGAACTTGCCGACGAGGTCGGAGTTGACGCGGGCGACGAAGTCGTCGGGGTTGAACTCGATGTCCTCGACGTGCGAGTTCAGCTTGGCCGCGATGTAGTAGCGCAGCCACTCGGGGTGCAGGCCCAGCTCCAGGTACTTCAACGGCGAGATGCCGGTGCCGCGGCTCTTGCTCATCTTGTCGCCGCCCAGCGTGATGAAGCCGTGCACGAACACGTGGTCGGGCGTCTTGCGGCCCGAGAAGTGCAGCATGGCCGGCCAGAACAGCGTGTGGAAGTACGTGATGTCCTTGCCGATGAAATGCACCTGCTGCACGTCGGGGTCGGCGAAGAAGGCGTCGTAGTCGATGTTCTTCTTGCCGAAGTAGTTCTTCAGCGAGGCGAGGTAGCCGATCGGGGCGTCCAGCCAGACGTAGAAGTACTTGCCCGGCGCGTCGGGGATCTCGATGCCGAAGTAGGGGGCGTCGCGGCTGATGTCCCAGTCGCCCAGGCCGCCGGCGCCCGTTTCGGGGTCCTTCTGGAACCACTCCTTGATCTTGTTGAGCACCTCCGGCTGCAGGCGGCCGGTGTCGGTCGTCCACTTCTGCAGGAACTCCAGGCAGCGCGGGTCGGACAGGCGGAAGAAGTAGTGCTCGCTGGACTTCATCACCGGCGTCGCGCCGCTGAGCGCCGAGTACGGGTTCTTCAGCTCGGTGGGGCTGTAGACGGCACCGCAGTTCTCGCACGCGTCGCCGTACTGGTCCTTCGTGCCGCAGCGCGGGCACTCGCCCTTGATGAAGCGGTCCGGCAGGAACATGGACTTCACCGGGTCGAAGAACTGGTCGATCGTCTTGACGTCTATCAGCTCGTTCTTGCGCAGCGCGAGGTAGATCTCCTTGGACAGCGCGTGGTTCTCCGGCGAATCGGTGGAGCTCCAGTTGTCGAAGGCGATGTGGAAGCCGTCGAGGTACTTCGCGCGGCCGGCGGCCACCTCGGCCACGAAGGCCTGGGGCGTCTTGCCCTGCTTCTCGGCGGCGATCATGATCGGCGCGCCGTGCGCGTCGTCCGCACCCACGAAGTGCACCTCGGCGCCGTTCATGCGCTGGAACCGCACCCAGATGTCGGCCTGGATGTACTCCATCATGTGCCCGATGTGGAAGGGCGCATTGGCGTAGGGCAGGGCGGTGGTGACGAAGAGTTTGCGGGTCATGGTGGGTGCGATGGTCGCCCTCGGGCGCGCGCGAAGGGCGCGAAAGCGGAACCGTCGATTCTAAGGGTGGCGCGCCGGGCCAGCCGGTGCGGGCCCATCGCCCGGCCGCTCGGCGGCGGTTCCGCCATCCCCAGTTCGTTGGCGCCTGCACCCGGCAAAAGTCACACCACGGCGAGCTTGCGGCAGGCTTGCTCGACGGGCGATGACGTAAAGTCCGGGACGTCTTCGTCGGCCCACCCACGCCAAGGATTGCCCTTGAACCTGCCCAGGACCCCCGCCGCCCGCTGCCTCCGGGCCGGCCTCCTGTCGTCGCTGGCGCTGCTGGCCCTCGCGCCGCTGGCCAGCCGCGCGACGGACATCGCTCACGCGTCCATCCCGTCGCTGGTCAAGGACAACAAGATCTCGATCGGCTCGCACGCGTTCAAGCTGCCGCCGGGCCAGTGGATGCTGGTGCAGGGCCAGACCTTCACCACCGCCAGCGCGAGCAACCGTGACGCCGAGATCTTCCGGGGCGTGGTGGTGCTGCTGGACAAGAACCAGTTCCGCGTCGCGATCGACGTGTCGCTGCCCGTGCAGGATTCCCCGCAGATGACGCCCTGGGGCGACGATGCCTGCCGGGCCAACAGCGGCGCGCTGCACGCCACGCCGATGAGCAAGTTCAACGGCGACCAGTGCCTGGCCATCTTCGGCCACCCCGACCTGCTGCGCAGCCTGCGCCGCAACAACCCGCAGGTCGCGCAGTGGATGCTGGACCAGCACGTCGTCGGCCTGGGCAGCGCCGTCGAGATCGTCTACACCAGCCGGCAGGACGCCACCTTCGGCCGCATGCACGTGTTCTTCACGGCGCCGTACTTCGACAGCGACGAGGCGATGACCAAGTGGTCCGTGGCGCTCGAGGACTCGGTCAAGCGCGAGTTCGCGAGCAAGTCCTTCACCGCGGCCGTGCTGCCGGCGCTGCCCGTGCTGCCCGCGTCCATCCAGGCCAACGACGCCGCCTCCGACCTGGTGCGCCCCGGCGCCCACGTGGAGGCCGCCGCGGCCGCGGCGCGCGAGGAGTGGATGACCTGCCTGCGCAACCAGGCGGTGCGCCTGGACGACCGGCGCACGCCGGCCAACGAAGTGGGTGCCGCGCTCTACTTCAACTGCCGCGAGCAGGAGCTCAAGGGCGTCACCGCCAACATCCCGCCGGCGCGCTTGCAGGTGATGTCCAGCTCCGAGATCAACGAGCTGTTCGAGAACGCGCACCGCCAGGTGGTCGACTCCGGCGTGGCCACCAACGTCGTGCTGGAGCACCGTGCGTCCCGCGCGCCCGACCGCGCGGCCTCGCCGGCGGACAAGCCGGCCAAGCCGGTCAAGCGCTGAGCGACGCCGCTGGCATCGAAGCCAGCGGCCGTCGCGCGTTCAGCGGACCGCGCGACGGCGCTTCGCGGCGAGCGCGACGGCCAGGCCCAGGCCGAACAGGGCGAGCGGCGCGGGCTCGGGCACCGGCACGGGCAGGCTCGTGACGGCGGGCACCAGGTCCGTCGCGTCGTTCCAGCCGGTGACCAGCGTGTGCGACGCGTCGATGACGCTGCCGTTGACGGCCGGCGTCTGCAGCAGCACGTACAACCACACCGTCTCGCCCGGTGTCAGCGCCAGCGTGACGCCCAGGTCGCCGGTGGCGCCGGCGTGCGTGGTGTCGTCCGAGAAGGCGTTCTGCGCCAGGTCGACGTAGCCGGTGGACGGGTCGGTCGTCCACGGCTCGCCGAACAGCGCGTAGAAGTTCGAGGCCGAGTCGGTGCCGGCATCGATGCTCGGGGCCGTCAGCGTGAAGGCGTCGATCGTCGCATAGACGCCGGTGGCGCCGACGTCGGGGTAGGTGCCGGACAGGGTCTGGCTGTAGGTGAGGGTGCCGCCGAAAGTGCGCGTGGTGGGCGTGCTGCCGGTGTAGGTGTAGCTTTGCAGCGCCACCGAGTTGGTGTTGGCGCGCTTGCCGGCGTCGCTGGACGCGCTCGCGTGCAGCACGGGTGCGCCGATCACGCCCGAGAAGCTGACGCTGCCCGAGGCCGAACCGTAGCCCGCATGCGTCTGCGTGGCTGCCGAGGAATACGCCCCGGGGTTGCCGCCGAACTGGCCGCTGACGATGGGCGAGATGCTGTCGCAGGCCGTGGCGCCGGCGATGCAGTCGCGGAACGTGATGTATTCGGACGTGCCGGCCGTGATGCCCACCGCGTGCGCCACCAGCGGTGCGGCCAGGATCACGGCGAGGGGGCTGCGGGCGAACAAGCGCTTCATTGGGGGCTCCGGAGTCGTTGAGGGGCGATGCCGCTGCGGCCGGGCACCGACCGCGATCGTCGCGGATCGGCCGGGAACCGCCATCCCTCGACCAAGGCCGCTCCGCGAGCTGGCGAGGCTCCAGGTGTTTGCGGCGGCCCGCGCGTTCGCGCTGGCGGGCAGCGCGGCGGCATGCGGCGGCTGCTGCGCGCCCTGCGCCGATCAGGCGAAGTCCAGCGTCACCGCCAGCTTGCCGAAGTGCGAGCCGCCTTCGGCCAGTGCCGCGAGCGCCTCGGGCAGCTGGCCCAGCGCGTACGTCCTGTCGACGACCGGCTCGATGCGGTGGGCCGCGATCGCGGCGACGGCATCCGCCAGGTCCTGCGCGGAGCCCGTGTTGTTGCCCTGCACGCGGATCGACTTCTCGATGATGCGCATCAGGTCGACCGGCGCCTGCGAGCCGGAGACGAAGCCGATCGTGAACACCGTGCCGCCGTGGCGCACGGCGTCGAGGGAACGCGCGATCGTCTGCGCGCCGGCGGTCTCCAGCACCAGGTCGACGCCGCGGCCATCGCTCCATTCCAGCACGGCACGGTCCCAGTCCGGCGTGGCGCGGTAGTCGATGCCGTGGTCGGCGCCGATCGCGCGGGCGCGGGCCAGCTTCGCCGCGGACGACGAGGTGGCCACGACGCGCGCGCCGCGCGCCTTCGCGAGCTGGATGGCGAAGACGGATGCGCCGCCCGTGCCCAGCACCGCCACCGTGCTGCCGGGGCCGATGTCCGCCGCGACGAGCGCGTTCCAGGCGGTCGTCGCCGTGATCGGCAGCGCCGCGCCCTGTTCCCATGACAGGTGCGGCGGCAGCTTGACCACGGTGTCGGCCGCCGCCACCGCCAGTTCACGCGCGGCGCCGGGCAGGTTCACGCCGCGCATCGCGCGACCGGTGCGCCGGCTGGGCCGGCCTGCCGCCCACAGGGCCTTCGGGTGCACGGCGACGCGGTCGCCCGGCGCCAGGGTATCGACGCCTTCTCCGACGGCCACGACCTCGCCGGCCCCGTCGGCGATGGGCACCAGCGGGAAGCGTGCGCCGGGGTAGCGTCCGGTGGCGACGGCCACGTCGATGAAGTTGAGGCTGGCGGCGCGCATGCGCAGCAACACCTCCCCGCGGCCGGGTTCGGGGTCGGGGAGGGTGACGGGCCGGAAGCCGTCCAGGGAGGGTGCGGTCAGGTGGATGGCGTGCATGGTGCTGCTCCATTCGGTTGCGATGGCCCTACGTTATTCCTGGCTGATGGAAAGATAATCGGGCGCATGGGCAAGACACTCATGCAGCAAATGCAGCAATCACCGGCGCAGGCCGAAGCCACCGCGCTGGCGGAGATGACGGCGTTCGTCGCGGTGGCGGAGGGGCTGTCGTTCGCGCGCGGGGCCGACCGGCTGCAGCGCGACGCCACGGTCGTCTCGCGCCGCGTGCGCGCGCTCGAGGCGCGCCTGGGCGTGCGCCTGCTCGAGCGCACGACGCGGCGCGTGGCGCTCACCGAGGCCGGGCAGGTCTATCTCGAGCGCGCCCAGGGCGTGCTGCGCGCCATCGAGGACGCGGAGCGCGAGGCCGCCAGCCTGGCCGGCGGCGAGCCGCGCGGCCACCTGCGGCTGGCGCTGCCCGATGCGTTCGGGCGCATGTGGATCGCACCGCTGCTGACCGGGTTCATGCGGGCGTATCCGCGCATCACCGTGGAGGCGGCGTTCTCGAACCGCTTCGTCGACCTGGTGGGCGAACGCTTCGACCTCGCGGTGCGCCTGGGCGAGCTGGCCGACTCGCGTCTGGTCGCGCGCCGCGTCTGCAGCCGGCGCCGCCTGCTGTGCGCGTCGCCCGGCTACCTTGCGCGCGCCGGCACGCCACGCCGCCCGGCCGATCTCGAGCGCCACGCCTGCCTGCTGCTCAGCGGCTTGCCCAACCGGGCGCGCTGGGAACTGCGCGATTCGCGGGGCGCGATGCATCGGGTGGCCGTCTCGGGGCCGCTGCAGTCGGACGACGCCGAACTGCTGGTGCGGGCCGCCTGCGATGGCCTGGGCATCCTGCTGGCCACCGACTGGCTGGTGGGCCGCGAGCTCGAGGCCGGCGAGCTGGTGCCGGTGCTGCCGCTCTGCAGCCTCGTCGACGAGGGCGCCATCCACATCGTCACGCCCTCGGGCAGCGCGGGCGCCAGCAAGACGCGCGCGTTCAGCGACTGGATCGCCGCGCGCCTCGCCGATCCGCCGTGGGTGCCGCGCGTCAAGGTCAGGACAGGGCGAACAGCCGCTCCGGGCTGATGCGCACGCGCAGGCCGTGCGGGTCGGCCGGACCGGCGATGCCGCGGTCGCGGCCGCTGGCCTCCCGCAGCGCCGGCTGCTCCACCGGCTCGCCGCGCCGGCCGGCGAGCACGGCCACCTGCGGCGCGTTCGAATCCGCCGTGCGCCGCACGACGACGGCGACCTCGCCGCTGTACAGGCGCACCAGGCTGCCGGGCGGATGCACGCCGAACTCGGTGATCAGCGCCAGTGCGAACGGGTTGCCGCGTTCGACGACGAGCAGGTCGCGCGCGGCGCGCGGGGGCGGCAGGCTGTCGCGGCCGCTGCGGCCGGCCAGCTTGGCGGTGTAGACGTCCACCGTGCGCAACGCGCTGGCCATCTCGCCCACCTCGAGCACGCCGGCCGGATAGCCGCCGCCGCCCGGCTTCTCGTGGTGCTGCGCGACGGCCTGCAGCCATTCGACGTCCGTGACGCCGCTGGCCTTGAGCGCGGCCAGGCTCGCCGCCGGGTGCATCTGGACCGCGTGGCGTTGCTGCGGGTTGGGCAGGCGCGCCAGGTTGGCCATGCGCCCCTGCAGTTCCAGCATGCCGACGTTCATCGTGAAGGCCGCCTTGACCAGCGTCAGGCAGCGCTCGCGGGGCCACCCCAGCCGCAACGCGATCAGGTAGGCGGCGGCCGCGGCGTGCAGGCTGCGCACGACGCCGTAGGGCGTGTCGTCGGCCGGGTCGGGGCGCACCAGCAGGAAGATGGCGAGGTCGGGGTCGGCCTCGGCCAGCGTGGCGAGTTCGTGCGCGGCGGCGTCGAGGGCCGCCGGCGCGTCGGGCGCGGGCATGCGCGCCAGCACCCGCGCGAGCGTGCCCGCGAGCTGGCGCCACTGCCGGATCAGCGGTTCGGGCGCGGGCGGGTCGCCGCTGGCGCGCAGCTCGTCCACGTCGACGCAGGCGCCGCGCTCGACCAGCGCCTCGAGTTCATGCGGGTCGGTCACGACCTGGTCCTTTGCCAGCAGCACGTGGCTGCCGGCGTCGCGGATGCTGAAAGGCAACGGACTGCCGATGCGGATGCGGTGCTGCACTTTCGTGAGCGGGCAGAGTTCCATGAGGTCCTCCGTTCGGGCCAGGGACGCCAGCACGGCCGGCAGTCCCCGTGCCCGGTGTTGCCAATGGGCGCGCGATAAACTTCGGCACGTGCCTCCCTGGCGCTTCCTTCGATTCTGCGCCCGGCCGGCGAAAGCTGCAGCCCCGGCGCTGCCCCTGTCCTCGTCGCGCCGCCCGGCGCCACCTCCATGACCATCTCCGAAGCCGCGCTCACCACGGCGCTCGCCGCCGTCCTCGACCCGCATACCGGCGAGCCCTACACGGCCGCGCGCCAGCTGAAGAACCTGCGCCTCGACGCGGACGGTGCCGTCGCCTTCGACATCGAGCTGGGCTACCCGGCGCGCAGCCAGTTCGGCGTCGTGCGCGACGCGCTCGCGGCCGCCGCCAGGACGGTGGCCGGCGTCACCGCGGTCTCCGTCGGCGTGAGCAGCAAGGTCACCGCCCACCAGGTGCAGCGCGGCGTGGCGTTGCTGCCGGGGGTGGCCAACATCGTCGCCGTGTCGTCCGGCAAGGGCGGCGTGGGCAAGAGCACGACGGCCGTCAACCTCGCGCTCGCGCTCGCGGCCGAGGGCGCGCGCGTGGGCCTGCTGGACGCCGACATCTACGGGCCCAGCCTGCCGCTGATGATGGGCCTGGAGGGCCGGCCCGAGTCCGAGGACGGCAAGACGATGGCGCCGCTGGTCAACCACGGCGTCAAGGTGATGTCGATCGGCTTCCTGGTCGATGCGGAGCAGGCGGTCGTCTGGCGCGGGCCCATGGCCACCCAGGCGCTCGACCAGCTGCTGCGCCAGACCCGCTGGGGCGAGCTCGACTACCTGGTGATCGACATGCCCCCCGGCACCGGCGACATCGCGTTGACCCTGTCGCAGCGCGTGCCCCTGACCGGCGCCGTGATCGTCACGACGCCGCAGGACATCGCCCTGCTGGACGCGCGCAAGGGCGTCAACATGTTCGAGAAGGTCGGCGTGCCGATCCTGGGCGTCGTCGAGAACATGGCGGTGCACGTGTGCACGAACTGCGGCCACGCGGAGCACATCTTCGGCGCCGACGGCGGCAGGAAGATGGCCGCGCAGTACAAGGTGCCCTACCTGGGCGCGCTGCCGCTGGCGATGGCCATCCGCGAGCAGACCGACTCGGGCACGCCCACCGTGGTGGCCGACCCCGAAGGCGAGGTCGCCGGCCTGTACAAGGCCGTCGCGCGCCAGGTGGCGGTGGTGGTGGCCGGCAAGGCCAAGGACTTCAGCGCGAAGTTCCCGACGATCAACGTCTCGAAGTCCACCTAGACATCATGGTCGCCGCCCCAGGGTAAGGCGGCCGGTCTCCAACATCGTAGGTTGCGCGCCGAGGCGCGTAGAGCTACATGCTGTGGCTTGCGCCGTCAGCAACAAGGAGACCGACCATGGAAGAGCGTACCAAGGTTCATGTGGGTCTGGACGTCCACAAGAGCAGCATTACGGTGGCCGCGGCCGAACCGGGCCGGGACAAGGCACGGCTGATCGGCAAGGTCGTGCACGACGTGCCCAAGTTGCTCAAG
>JBJMWE010000118.1:0-3835 GCA_045810285.1 Vitreoscilla sp.
AGAACATCGTGTAGTAGGCCAGGGCCGCGCCCATGCTGGCGGCGTAGTCGTCGCTCCACGACGCCAAGGTCTCGCGCGCGAGCGACCAGGCGGTGGCGGGCTTGATCACGCGGGCGGCTCCTGCTTGCCAAACGACGGCGCCCGCACGAGGCGGGCGCACGGGACGATGGGCGGAAAGCCCGTCGACGGCCAGGGCCGCGTCAGGACGCGTTGGCGCGCGCCTGGTCGCGCAGGCTGCGCACCTGGGCGTGGTTGCGCTTGACGCCTTCGTACTGGCGTTCGATCAGCATGCGGATGTTGTCCGGCAGGGCCTGGTCGAGCGCGTCGCGATAGCGTTCCAGCGCGGAGTCCTCGCCGCGTTCGCAGGCCTCGAGCAGGGACTTGTCGCTGTGGCCCGAGAGGGTGCCCAGCAGCGAGACCCAGCCGCGATGCAGCGCGCCGCTGGCGCTGCCGCCCGTCTCGGGGTCGCCGCCGAGCTGCAGCACCTGCGCGCGCAGGTCGGCGCAGGCCTGGCGGCACTCGTTGGCGCGCGTGGCGAACAGCGTCTTCAGGTCCGCGGAGTGCACGTGCTCGGCGACGTTGCGAAAGCCGCGCTCGCCGTCGTTGCAGGTCTCGATGAGCGTGTTGAGGACGTCGATGGTGTCTTGGTTGTCCATGGTGAAGCCTTTCAGGTTGCCAGGAAGTGGCCCTCCAACGGCAGATCGTGTGCCCAGGCGCGCGTCGCCAGGCGCTGCGGGCCGTGCCGTCCGGACCGGTGCGGTCAGAGGAAGAACTCGAAGCGCCGCGCCACCGTCTCGGCCAGGCGCTGGCGCCAGCCGCGGCGCGACCACTCGGCGCGCACGATCTCGCGGGAGCGCGCGAGGTCGCCCAGGTAGGTGCGCTCCATCTCCTGCCCGAGCGCCGCGTCCAGCACGACGAGGTTGGCCTCGGCGTTGTGCAGGAAGCTGCGCCAGTCGAGGTTGCTGGAGCCCACCGTCGTCCACAGGCCGTCGATGACGCAGGTCTTGGCGTGCAGCAAGGCGTCCTGCAGTTCGTGGACGTGGACGCCGCCGCGCAGCAGTCGCCCGTAGTGCGAGCGGCCGGCCTGCAGCGGCAGCCAGAAGTCGCTCGTCCCGGGCACCAGCAGGTGCACCTCCACGCCGCGCTGCACGGCGCGCAGCAACGTGCGCATGAAGCGGCGCGTCGGCACGAGGTAGGCCGTCGTGAGGTAGATGCGGTATTGCGCGGCATCGAGCGCCGACAGCAGCGCGCGGTAGAACGGGTTGCGCCGGCGCCCCGCGTCGCAGGCGGCGAGGGCCACCCGCTGCTGGCCTGCCGGCGCGAGCGGCGGGAAGTAGTGCGTGCCGCGCAGCGCGATCGACGAATGCCGGCTCCAGTGGTGCATGAACAGCCGCTGCAGCTGCGCCACGATCGGGCCCTCGACGCGCACGTGGGTGTCGCGCCAGCCCGGCGCGGGCGCGGCCTCGGCGTCCGGCGCGCCGCCGGAGGCGCCGAGCGCGGCCAGCGGCGACGACCCCGACGCGTACACCGGGCTGATGTTGACGCCGCCGATGAAGCCGATGCGCCCGTCGACCACCATCAGCTTGCGATGGTCGCGCAGGTGCAGCGCGCGGCTGAGCAGGTTGCCGAGCCGGCGCAGCGGGTTGTACTCGCAGACGTTGACGCCGTTGGCGCGCAGGTGGTCGAAATAGCTGGCGGGCGTGCCGATCGAGCCGAAGCTGTCGTAGAGCACGTTGACGCGCACGCCGGCCTTGGCGCGCGCGATCAGGCGGCGCGCGAACTCCTCGCCCGGGCCTTCGGCCTCCAGGATGTAGCTCTCGAGGTTGACGTGGTCGCGCGCCTGCTCGATGGCCTCGAACATGGCCGCGTAGGTGCCGGGGCCGTCCTGCAGCAGGTCGACGCGGTTGCCGGTGACCAGCGGTTCGCTGAGGCCGGCGACGAGCGCGTGCGCATGGCTGTGCACGGCCATGAGCTGCGACGGTGGCACGGGGCGGGAAACGAGTTTCGGCGGCGTGGTCAACCGGAGCGAGACGGGCGCGGACATGGGGGCGATTCCTTCCCGGGTTCGGCTGCGCGCAGGGCGCGCAATGCCGCAGGCGGGTCGGTCCCCTGGCAATGGCCGTGCCCGCGCCGCGCGCCGGCGGCACCAGGGTGCGAGCGCGAGGCCCCGACGGGGCGCTGCCACGCTGCGAGGCACGGTGGTTGCCTGTGGAAGGCCATCCGGCACCGACCCTCTCGCTCCGCAGGAACCCGAAATGACCGCCACTTTTCGTGCACTCACCCACGGCGCCATCGCCGCGGCGGCGCTCGGAATCGCCGCCGGGGCCTGCGCGCAAGACACGCAGTCCAGCCTGGCGCGGGAGATCGGCGGCGCCCGGCAGCAGGCCGGCAAGAGCTTCATCGACCTGTCCGTCGGCAAGTCCACGTACAACACGTCCTGCGGCAGCGTCGCGGGCCTGACGTGCTCCAGGGGCACGACGTCGTACAGCCTGACCGCCGGCAACATGGTGACGGACAACGTGGGCGTGGAGCTCTCCGCCATGAACCTCGGCAAGGCCGATCGCGCCGGTGGCAGCGTGATCGCGCGCGGCATCAACCTGAGTGCGGTCGGCCGGCTGCCGCTCGGCGACCACTTCGCCCTCGAAGGCAAGGTCGGGCCCACGTACGGCCTGACCAAGCTGAGCGTGCCCGTCGCGTCCGGGCTGCCCAGCGGCCGCGCGCGCGGCTTCGGCCTGGGCTACGGCGTCGCGCTGGACGTGAACTTCGCGCGCGGCCTGCACGGCGCGATCGGCTGGGAGCAGCACGACTTCAAGTTCGCCGGCCAGGGCCGCTCGAAGGTCCAGAACGTGACGCTGTCGGTCGGCTACCTGTTCTGAGCGCGCGCCATCGAAGGAGGCATCGCCATGAAGCACGTCTATCCGCCCCGGCATCCGGCGTCGCTCGACGCTCCGGCCAAGGGCCCGGCGACGGTGCCGCGCGGCAATGCGGCCGAGCTAGCGCCGGCGCACGAGCGCGACGATTCGGGCCAGGGCGCGGCGGCGTCGCAGCAGCACGCGACCCGCGGCGGCGAGGACACCGATCGCGGCCGCGTCGCGGGCGCGATCCACGACGACGGGTCGTCGCATCGCGGGCCGGACGCGTCGGCGCGCTGAAGCGCAGCGGACGAGCCGTCCGGGCTTGCGGCAAATCTGGGGCCCGGCCCCGGGCAGGTCCGCGCGAGGCGCGGTGAACGTTGCGGGATCCTGCGCCAGTGCCTGGCGAATTGGCGCATGAACCTGCAAGAAACACGGCCGATCGAGGCGATTCGGCGCTTCGCGCGGCCCCTGGATGCGGGTTTACGCGGGATGGCCACTTCTGGCACGGCCGTTGCATTCCTCTTGGCATGAACGCGCATCCGGCAACTCTTGCCGGGGTCGCGGGCCTTACGCTCAGGAGGAACCAATGGGTTCGATGGACTTTCGCACCGAGCAACGCCAGCAGCAGACGTTGTCTCCCAGGCTTCAGCACGCCGTGCGCCTGCTGCAGCTGTCGTCGCTCGAATTCGCGCAGCAGGTGCACGACGCGCTCGGCAAGAATCCCTTCCTCGAGGAAGACACCGACGCGGAGGAGAACGCCGCCGAGGGTGCGCCTACGGGGGACGAGGCGGCTGCCGCCGCGGAGGCCCTGAACGCGGCCACCGAGGCGATGTCGCCGCCCGAGGGCGACCTGCCCGGCGAAGGCGACCGCGACATGTGGCAGGCGGACGGCCTCGGCTCGGGCAAGCGTGCGGACGACGACGAGACCAGCGCGCTCGACATGATGACGATGCCCACCTCGCTGGCGTCGCACCTGCATG
>JBJMWE010000119.1:0-6718 GCA_045810285.1 Vitreoscilla sp.
CGCAATGCGGCGGCGACGACGCCGGGCGATTCGTGCGGCGCCACTCGGACGCCGTGCGGCTGCAGCGCCCGCAACGCCGACGCGAGGCGCCGCGCCAGCCGCTGGCCCGGCGTGCGGCGGTGCGAGTCCCACCAGGCCATGCCGGTGCCCACCAGCGCCACGGCGCTGACGAGGATCATGAGCAGCCGTCCCAGGTCCTCGGTATCGGGCGTGCCGACGCCGGCCCTCTTCAGCAGGTCGAACTGCGCGTTGCGGTTGTAGCCCAGCACCCACCGGTTCCAGCGGTTGTCCAGCGTCTCGCGCCACGCGCGCATGCGCTGCAGCAGGCCGGGGCTCACCGCGTTGAAGGCGCTGCCCACGAAACCGCTGGCCGGCTGGATCGCGCGGCCGCGTTCGATGCGGTCGGGTGCGACGGCCGCGGTCGGATCGGCGCGCACCCAGCCGCGGCGCGGGTTCCAGTATTCGGCCCACGCGTGGGCGTTGCTCTGGCGCACGATGACGTAGCCGTCCTCCAGCTGCGCATCGGCGCCCTGGTAGCCGGTGACCAGGCGCGCCGGGATGCCCATCGACCGCAGCACCACGACGAAGGCCGTGGCGAAGTGCTCGCAGAAGCCGACGCGGCGATCGAGCCAGAACTCGTCGACCGGATCGCGCTCGTAGGCCCCGGGCGCCAACGTGTACGTGAAGCCGGCGCTTCCGATGTAGCGGTACAGGCCTTCGACGACGGCGTCCGGATCGGGCGGCTGGCCGCCGCGGCCGGGATGCTCTCGCCGCCATTGGTCGGCCCAGGCCCGGGTGCGCGGGAAGAAGTGCAGCGGCAGCCGCAGGTTCTCGACGAGCTCGGCGGGCGTGGCGCCGACGAGGCGGTCGTCCAGGCCGGCGACGGCGCGCAGGCGCACGCGCTGCCCGATGGGCCGGCGCGTGCGCCATTGCAGGTCGAGGTCGGCCACGGGCCGCACGTCGCTGCCGTCCAGCACCTGCACGCCCTGCGACGGATCGCTGGCGCGCGACGTCGATTGCGGCGGCGTGATCTCCAGCATCGGCAGCCACGTGAGCTGCGTCGGCTCCAGCGTCATCTCGTAGGGCGTGGACTTGCCGCGCTCCTCCACGGTGAGCGTGCGCGGCACGCCGGCACGGCGCGCGCGGCCGTCCAGCAGCGACTGCGCGCGCCACTCGTGGCCATCGGTGTCGATCAGCACCGGACCGCGGAAGTACAGCCGCGACGCCGCCGGCGGCCGGCCCTCGAAGCGCACGCGAAAGGCGATGCTGTCGTCGTTGGCGAGATCGGCCACGCTGCCCAGCTCGAGGTGGTCGGACAGGCCGGTGCGGGCCGCCGAATCGGCCGACGGCCACAAGGGGCCGATGCGCGGGAACAGCAGGAACAGCGCCACCATCACCGGCGTGCCGATCAATGCGGCCCGCCCGGCCAGGCCCGCCGCCTGGCGGATGGTGGGCCGGCCGGCGGGGATGTGCGCCAGCGTGAGCGCCGTCAGCCAGCCCCAGACGGACACGCCCGTGCCGAGCGCGGTGAGCAGGGTCTGCGAATACAGGAACGTGGTCAGCACCAGGAAGAAGCCGAGGAAGAACACGACGAGCGCGTCGCGCCGGGCGCGCAGCTCCAGCGTCTTCAGCCCCATCAGCACGACCAGCAGCGTGACGCCCGCGTCCTTGCTGACCAGCGTCTTCTCGGCGGTGAACGTGAGCACCGCGGCCAGGCCCAGCAGCGCCAGCACGGCCGCGCGGCCCGGCAAGGCCGACTGGCGCCACGCGAGCCAGCCGCGCCACCCCAGCACCACGGCCGACAGGCCCGACACCCACAGCGGCAGGTGCATGAGGTGCGGCAGGATCGTCCAGCCGATCAGCGCCACCATGAACAGCGTGTCGCGCGCCTCGCGCGAGGGCGCCCGCCAGCGCGCATGCGCGAGCGCGGCGGCCTGGCCCGTGGCGACGTCCTGTGCGCTCATCGCGTTCACAGGCTCGCCAGCGCGCGCAGCGCCGCGTGGCGATGGGCGCTGCCGTTGTCGGGCGCCAGCTCGGTGCCGGGCAGGGCCAGGCCCCAGCGGTGGCCGGCGGCGTCGGCGGCGACGACCCAGGCGGCCAGCCGCGACAGCCGCGCCTCCCTGTCCAGCCCCTGCGCCTGGTGCCACTGCAGCAGCAGTTCGCGCTGCACGGCGCCGGCCGTCTCGCGGCTGATCAGCTCGCCGGTGCGCGCGGCCTTCTTCCACACCACCTGGCGCAGCGTGTCGCCGCGGCGGTAGGCACGCACGCCCTCGAACTCCGTGCCCGAGCCGCTGCGCGCGGCGGGCCGGTCGTCGCCCTGCGCGGCCTCGACCTGCGGCCACGGCGGCGTCGGCGATTCGGGGCGCGGGTAGATCCACTGCTGGCCGGCCGGCCGCCAGATCGTCCAGGCGCGGAACAGGCCGAACGGATAGCGCGACTCCACGCGCACCACCGGCAGCGCGTGCAGCCCGCGGTGCGGCGCGAGCCAGCTCAGGTGCACGGAGACCTGCCCCTCCGCCGGGATCTCGGCGTACGCCAGCGGGACCGGCCGCACGCCGAGGTCCAGCCCGAAGCCCACGCCCATGCGCGCGGCGCCCGGGTTCGTGACCACCACCTCCATCACCGCCGCGTCGCCGTCGAACGCCGGTGCCAGGGGCTTCAGGTGGAGCGTGAGGCCGCGCAGGCTGCCGTGCGTCATCTGCATCGACGCCGCCGCGCTCCCGGCCAGCAGGAAGGTGAGGGCGAAGCCCAGGCTCAGCTGGTAGTTGATGGCCACCACCAGCAGCAGCATGAGCACCACGCCGAACATCAGCCCGGCGCGCGATGGCACGATGAAGATGTTGCGCTGGTTGAGCACGTGGCTCTCGCGCGGCAGGCGACGCACGTCCCACCAGGCGCGCCAGCGGCCTCGCGCGTCGAAGATCGACGGGCGTGCTGCCGGGGCGGTCGCGTCGGGCATGCGTGCGCTCAAGGCAGCGCGACGGACTCGATCATCGCGCGCACCTGCTCGCGGCGGCCGCGCCCGGCGCCGGGCACCGGGATCAGGCGATGCGCGATGGCCTGCGGCAGGATGGCCTGCAGGTCGTCGGGACTGACGAAGTCGCGGCCCGCCAGCAGGGCGCGTGCGCGGGACAGGCGCAGCACGCCGATGCCCGCGCGCGGCGACAGGCCCTCGCTGAACCAGTGGCCCGAGCGCGTGGCGGCGATCAGCACCTGCAGGTAGTCCAGCAGTGCGTCGGAGACGTGCACCCGGCGCACCGCGGCCATCGCCTCGATCAGCTCGGCCGGCGTCATCACCGGCGCGAGCCGGGCGACCGCCTCGCGGCGATCGTGGCCGGCCAGCAGCTCGCGCTCCGATTTCGCGTCGGGATAGCCGAGCGTGATGCACATCAGGAAACGATCGAGCTGCGATTCGGGCAGCGCGTAGGTGCCTAGCTGGTCGCCCGGGTTCTGGGTGGCGATGACGAAGAACGGCTGCGGCAGGGGGCGCGTCCGTCCGTCGACGCTGACCTGCTGCTCCTCCATCGCCTCCAGCAGCGCGCTCTGCGTCTTCGGGCCGGCGCGGTTGATCTCGTCGGCCAGCAGCACCTGCGCGAACACCGGTCCGGGATGGAAGGCGAAGTTCTCGTTGCTGCGCTCGTAGACGCTGACGCCCACCAGGTCGCTGGGCATCAGGTCGGCGGTGAACTGCACGCGCGAGAAGCTCAGGCCCAGCGAGACCGCCAGCACATGCGCGAGCGTGGTCTTGCCCACGCCGGGAACGTCTTCGATGAGGAGGTGGCCGCCGGCCAGCAGGCAGGCGATGGCGTCGTCGATCTGGGCCGGCTTGCCGACGATGATCGTGCTAATCTGGCCTTGCAGCCGGGTCAGACGCGCTTGCAGCGATGAGGTCATGGCTCAACGATAGCCGAATGGCGGAGACAACGCGTGCGCGCGGGCGGATGGACGAAGATGAACTCCAGGGTTTCGAGACGGGCGGTCGCGCAGGCCGGGCCAGCGGAAGGTCGATGATGTCGACCGCGTACTTCACCCACGCCGACTGTCGTCGCCACGACATGGGCCCCGGCCACCCCGAATGCCCGGCGCGCCTCGATGCGATCGACGATCACTTCCTTGCCACCGGCCTGGCCGACGTGCTGGCGCGTCACGACGACGCCCCCGTCGCGCGATCGCAGGACCTGGCCCACGCCCACGCCAGCCTCTATCTCGATGAACTCGACGAGACCTTCGAGCGCGTGGCCGAATCCGGCGCGCTCAAATCGGTCGACCCCGACACCGCCGCCTGCCCGCACACCCGCCAGGCCGCGCTGCGCGCCGCGGGTGCCGCGGTGGCGGCCACCGACCTCGTGCTGGACGGCCAGGCCGAGAACGCGTTCTGCGCCATCCGCCCGCCGGGCCACCACGCCACGCGCGATGCCGCGATGGGCTTCTGCTTCTACAACAACGTGGCCATCGCCGCGCGCCACGCGCTGGACGTGCGCGGCCTCGAACGCGTCGCCATCGTCGACTTCGACGTGCACCACGGCAACGGCACGGAGGACATCATCGCCGGCGACGAGCGCATGCTGATGGTGAGCATCTTCGAGGACCAGCTCTACCCGTTCAGCGGCAACCAGCCCCTGGCCGGCAACATGCTCAACGTGCCGGTGCCGGCCTACACCAAGGGCGCCGAAGTGCGCGAGATCGTCGAGCACCAGTGGCTGCCGCTGCTGGAGAAATTCCGCCCGCAGATGATCTTCATCTCGGCCGGCTTCGACGCCCACCGCGACGACGACCTGGGGCGCCTGGGCCTGGTGGAAGCCGACTACGAGTGGATCACGCGGCGCCTGGTGGAGGTCGCCAAGCGCCACGCCCAGGGCCGCATCGTCAGCTGCCTGGAGGGCGGCTACAACCTCGGGGCGCTGGCGCGCAGCGCGGCGGCGCACGTGCGGGTGCTGGCGGGCGTGTAGGGCGGAGCGGTTCGCCCGGTCGCCACCCCTTCTGGGCGACGAATCCCGGTCGGCCTGCCGCTGGCGGGCATGGGTGACGGGCGTCCCACCTCGACCCGCCCGCGAGTCTGCGCCGCGTTCTCGACACCGAAGAACGCTGTCGAAATGCACCCTGCGGGTTAGTCCCATGGGCGAGTTTTTCGACTCGTACTATATTTCCATCGAAGCTTGTGAAAGCGCTTTCAAACCCATCGGTTTGATGCCGAGATACCTGATGCCACGATGCGGCAATCAGTCTGGCTGCCGTATCCGACAGTAGATTGAATCGGAGTTCCCCGGGTATAGCCCAGCAGGAATATGCGGCACCACCAAGCCCCTATTCGAAATGGACGCTGTCCAGTTCCGCCGATGCGACGCGTGCCATGGATATCTGTCCCTTGGACTCTGGAAAACGTTTCCCGGAGAAGCTCGACTATTCCCATTCGAGACCAACGCAACCAGGTTGGCACAAACCGGCGGCTGGAGAGCTGTCCCGATTCAAAAAATCTCGTCACCGAGAAGACGCAGGAGACAACGTGTATATCGATCAGTCCTTTGGAAAATCCATGTTGGCGAGGGCCGCGGCCGCGAGCCTGCTGTCGGCCTGTGCCGTACAGGCGGGCGCCAGCGTCACCAACCCGAGCATCGGGGCCCTGTTGTGGTCCGACGAATTCAACGGCGCGTCGCTGGATGCCAGTGCATGGACGCCTTATGACGGCGACGGTTGCCAGATCGGCCTTTGCGGCTATGGCAATGCCGAGCTGGAATCCTACAGCCC
Source organism: Vitreoscilla sp. (assembly GCA_045810285.1). Lineage (GTDB taxonomy): Bacteria > Pseudomonadota > Gammaproteobacteria > Burkholderiales > Burkholderiaceae_C > Scleromatobacter. The sequence continues at coordinate 5,746 of JBJMWE010000119.1, forward strand.
GAACAACCTGTCCATCGTCAACGTGCCGTTCGAGCCCGGCACCCGCGCGCTGGCCATCCAGGCGCGCCGGCAAGTCGCCGGCAACAGCCAGTTCACCTCCGGCAAGATCGACTCGTACAACAAGGTGCAGGTGCAGTACGGCATGATCGAGGTGCGCATGGCCGCGCCGAACGTGCAGACGGGCCTGTGGCCGGCCGCATGGCTGCTGGGCACGACCGCGCAATCCTGGCCGACCAAGGGCGAGATCGACGTGATGGAGCAGGGCCACAGGCAGGCTTCGTGGTCGGCGGCCGGTGCGCCTTCGCCGAACAATTTCGTCGGCTCGAACGTGATCACCTACCAGAAGGCGGCCTGCGTCCCGGGCAACGAATCGTGCGCCGCGTCGACCTCCTGGCAGACCAAGAGCTGGTACGTGGCGCCGTCGTCGCTCGCCAACCGCTTCGTCACGTATCGCCTGTACTGGACCGATGCGCAGATGCGGTTCACGATCGTGGACAACGGGGTCGAGCACGACATGTACGACGCCCCGCTGCCGGTCAATTCGACCGCGTTGCAGGCCCCGTTCTACCTGCTGCTGAATCTGGCCGTCGGCGGCAATTTCACGGACGCCGCGACGCCTTCCCAGGTGACCGCGCCGCTGCCGGGCACCCTGTACGTCGACTATGTGCGCGTCTACCAGCTCGATGGCAAGGGCACCGTCAAGCTGGGCAACCAGATCGTTCCCGAGACCGGCAAGTTCGGCGTCTTCACCGACAACTCGCCGGTGACCCACAAGCTGGTGGCCGGAACGAGCTCCGACATCTACATGTGGAACACCGCGGCCATGGCTGGCGGCAACATTGCGCCGTACGAAGGCAGCAACGACATCGCCTGGGCCTATACGGCGCCCGACCAGTGGTTCGGCGGGGGCATCCAGTCGCGCGACATCAAGGACATGACGAACTTCCGCAACGGCAAGGTGACCTTCCGGATC
>JBJMWE010000120.1:0-7915 GCA_045810285.1 Vitreoscilla sp.
ACGCGGCCGGCGCCGTCCTTGGTCTTGCACAGCGTCTGGGAGATGACGCCGATCAGCGATTCGGACAGCATCGCGCGCACCATGTCCTTCTCGGCCGCCGGGAACACGTCGACCACGCGGTCGATCGTCTTGGCGGCGCTGGAGGTGTGCAGCGTACCGAAGACCAGGTGGCCCGTCTCGGCGGCGGTGAGCGCGAGGCGGATGGTCTCCAGGTCGCGCAGCTCGCCCACCAGGATGCAGTCCGGATCCTCGCGCAGCGCGGAACGCAGCGCGTTGGAGAAGCTGAGCGTCTGCGGGCCGACCTCGCGCTGGTTGACCAGGCACTTCTTGGACTCGTGCACGAACTCGATCGGATCCTCGATGGTCAGCACGTGGCCGTAGCTGTTGTCGTTGAGGTGGTCGACCATCGCAGCCAGCGTGGTGGACTTGCCCGAGCCCGTGGGGCCCGTCACCAGCACCAGGCCGCGCGGCTTGAGCGAGAGCTCGGCGAACACCTTGGGGCAGTTCAGCTGCTCCAGCGACAGGATCTTCGAGGGAATCGTGCGGAACACGGCGCCGGCGCCGCGGTTCTGGTTGAAGGCGTTGACGCGAAAGCGCGCCAGGCCCTGGATCTCGAACGAGAAGTCGCACTCCAGCACGTCCTCGAAGTGCTTGCGCTGCGTGTCGTTCATGATGTCGTACACCAGGCCGTGGACCTGCTTGTGCGACATGGGGTCGACATTGATGCGGCGAACGTCGCCGTGCACGCGGATCATGGGCGGCAGGCCCGCGGACAGGTGCAGGTCGGATGCCTTGTTCTTGACCGAAAACGCGAGCAGTTGGGTGATGTCCATGTGTACCGTGACCCGGCAAGGGCTTATGCTCCGGCCCGAATGGCCAGCATTGCAGAGAACATACTACAAGTCCGGGGCCGAATTGAAGCGGCCTGTCGGGCATTTGACCGCCTTCCGACCAGCGTGACGCTGCTGGCGGTGAGCAAGACGTGTCCGGGTGTTTCCGTGCGCGAGGCGTTCGCCGCCGGCGAGCGCGATTTCGGCGAGAACTACGTGCAGGAGGCGCTGGCCAAGATCGACGAACTCGCCGACCTGCGAGGCGAGCTCCGCTGGCACCTGATCGGCCCGTTGCAGAGCAACAAGGCACGCGAGGTCGCCACCCACTTCGACTGGGTGCACGCCGTCGACCGCATGAAGCTCGCGCAGCGCCTGTCCGACCTGCGCCCGCCCGAGCTGGCGCCGCTGCAGGTGTGCCTGCAGGTCAACATCAGCGGCGAGGACAGCAAGAGCGGGGTGGCGCCCGAGGCGGCGCTGGCGCTGGCGCACGACGTGGCGGCGCTGCCGCGGCTGAAGCTGCGCGGCCTGATGGCCATCCCCGAGCCGGCCGTCGACCTCGCGGCGCAGCGCGCGCCGCACCGGGCGCTGCGCAAGCTGCTGGAGGCGATGAACGCGGAGGGGCTCGCGCTGGACACCCTGTCGATCGGCATGAGCGCCGACCTCGAGGCGGCGATCGCCGAAGGGGCTACCTGCGTTCGGATCGGAACGGCCATCTTCGGCGCCCGTCCGGCGAAGTCAGTCCCGACTTCGTGATCAGGAACAGCCGCCAACGTCCTTGATCAAGGGCGGCGAGGCGCCCGATGTTCCTAGCGGTGTGCGCGCAGCAGGGCGAATTCCTGCAGGGCGTCGGAATCGCTGATCGGCGCGAACACCTCGACGACGGACAGGCCGTCGCGCAGGTCGAGCGTGGAATCCATGAAGCCGTCGAACTTCAGCCCCGGGTCGTACTCGGCCTCGCCCAGCGACTCGATGGCCTCGAGCGTCGGCCATGTGCGGCGATAGATGACGGCGTTGCTGTTCATCGCGGCGCGCACCATCGTGCGGGCGGTCTGGCTGCGTGCCCAGTCGTTGGCGGCTTGCTGGGTGGCGGTGGCGATGGCGGCGGCTGCGTACATGGTGACCCTCGTTCGGTTCGTGTGGCGGCTGTGAACGTCGTCGTTCAATCGATGACGTGACTGTGCCGAACGAGGTAACCAGAAGCATCCCCACGGTGGGGGGCCACCGATGGGGGGTGGCGCCTGCCAATTCGTTCACGCCGCGGGCAGCGGCAGGGCCGTGGTGTTCTTGAGCTCCTCCATCACGGCGTAGGTGCGCACGTCGCGCACGCCGGGCAGGCTCCAGGCGACGGCCGCCACGAGATCGCGGTAGGCGCCCATGTGCGCCACGCGGGTCTTGAGCAGGTAGTCGAAGCCGCCGGCCACCTCGTGGCATTCGAGGATCTCGGGGCGCAGCTGCACCGCGGCCTTGAACGCCGCGTTGACCTCGTTGCTCATGTCGGACAGCCGCACTTCGGCGAACACCAGCAGGCCGGCCTGCAGCAGCTGCGGGTTCAGGCGCGCGGCGAAGCCCAGGATCGTGCCGTCGCGCAGCAGCCGCTTGACGCGCTCGTGCGTGCTGGCCGACGAGAGCCCCACGGCCTCGGCGAGCTTCAGGTTGGTGATGCGGCCATCGGCCTGCAGGAGGCGCAGCAGGTGGCGGTCCGTCGCGTCGAGCGCCCCGCCTGGCGGCGGCTCGCCCGCGGCGACGGGCGCCCCGCGCCCGCGCAGTCGCGTGCGGGCTCGCGCGTGACGCGCGTTGGCCGGGGCCACGGGGTCGTTGGCCGCCGCGGCGGCCTCGTTGGCTGCGACGGCGGCGGTCTCGCGCAGGTCGGGTTCGGCGGACGGCATGCCCGCTACGGTGCCGCAACGCCCTCCGAGTCGTTCACTGAATTGCCGCGGCTGCGCCGAGCAATCTGCGGCAATCCCGGCGCCACCCTCAGATGGGCAGCGCGTTGGTCGTCTTGACCTCTTCCATCACCGTGTAGGTGCGGGTCTCGCGCACGCCCGGCAGGCTCCAGATGACCGAGGCGATCATCTCGCGGTAGGCGGCCATGTCGGCCACGCGCGTCTTGATCAGGTAGTCGAAGCCGCCGGCCACGAGGTGGCACTCCAGGATCTCGGGACGCGTCTGGACGGCCGCCTTGAAGGTGTCCATGATGTCCGGCGCGGTGCGATCCAGCAGCACCTCGATGAAGACCATCATGCTGGCGCCGAGCTTGTTCGGGTTCAGACGGGCCTCGTAGCCGAGGATGAAGTTCTCGCGCGTGAGCCGCTTCACGCGTTCGAGCACCGCCGTGGGAGACAGGTGCACCTCCTCGGCGAGCTTGAGATTGCTGATGCGACCGTCCCGCTGCAGCACGCGCAGGATGCGGGCGTCGATCTTGTCGATTCCCTTGTCGTTCGACAGATTCGACACCGTGGACGGTTCGGACTGGGGCTTGTTCATGCTGGACGAATCTCCGGGCTCTCTGGCGAAATCCGAATTTATCTCGTGGATTCTCGCTCTAAGCTACCAGATTATCCAGTCAGGATTTACACCGCCATGTCCGCGTCCCCCTCTTCCTTTGTCGCGAAGCCGCAACAGGCTCGCCTGCCCTATCCGTATCGGCCGGAGGTGGACGTCGTCGAGGCCGCGCTCGCCACGCTGACGGGCCAGCTGGACTGGGCGCAGGTGATCCGCGCCGGCCGCCCGTGGGTGGAGTCGGTGCGCGAGAAGCCGGCGCCGTTCTGGGCGATGGAATCGCTGCTGCGCGAGTACCCCATCTCCAGCGCCGAGGGCCTGGCCCTCATGCGCCTGGCCGAGGCGCTGCTGCGCGTGCCCGACGTCGAGACCGCCATCGCGCTGACCGCCGACCAGCTGGGCCGCGCCGAGTTCGACGCCGACTCCGTCGTCGATGGCCCGCACAAGATGCTGGCCGGCATCTCGGCCAGCGCGATCTCGCTGTCCAAGAAGTTCCTGCCAGAAGCCGACGGCGAGGGCGGCCTGCTCAAGCGCCTGGGCGCGAAGACGGTGGTGGCCGCCACGGTGCGCGCCATCCAGCTGCTGGGCCGCCAGTTCGTGCTGGGCCGCACCATCGCCGAAGCGATGGACGAGGCCAAGGACCAGCGCAAGGACGTCGAGAGCGCACGCCGCGGCGCCGGCACGGCGGCCTCCGGCCTGCGTTTCTCGTACGACATGCTGGGCGAGGGCGCCCGCACCGAGCACGACGCCGAGCGCTACCTGGCGTCGTACGCCAACGCCATCAAGGCGATCGCGCGCGGCCAGGTCGCGGCCTCGCCCGAGAACGCCGACGGCATCTCGATCAAGCTGTCGGCCCTGTTCTCGCGCTACGAGGACGCCCAGCGCGAGCGCGTGTTCGCCGAGCTGCTGCCGCGCGTGTGGACGCTGATCGAGCTGGCGGCCAGGGCGAACCTGAACCTGACGATCGACGCCGAGGAGACCGACCGCCTCGAGCTGTCGCTGGACGTGCTGGAGGCGCTCGCCGAGCGCATCGCCGCCACGTTCCCCCAGTGGCAGGGCTTCGGCCTGGCCGTGCAGGCCTACCAGACGCGCGCGCTGCAGGTGGTGGACGCCGTCGCCGCGATCGCGCGCCGGCACAAGCTGCGCTTCATGGTGCGCCTGGTCAAGGGCGCGTACTGGGACGGCGAGATCAAGCGCGCCCAGGAGGGCGGCCTGGCGGGCTATCCGGTGTTCACGCACAAGGAGCACACCGACATCTCCTACCTGGCCTGCGCCCGCGCCCTGATCGCGCACGCCGACGTCATCTACCCGCAGTTCGCCACGCACAACGCCGGCACCATCGCCGCGATCCTGCAGATGGCGCGCGCCAAGGGCGCCGCGTTCGAGATGCAGCGCCTGCACGGCATGGGCGAGGGCATCTATCGCGAGGTGATGAAGGATCCGGCGATCCCGTGCCGTGTCTACGCGCCGGTGGGCGAGCACCGCGACCTGCTCGCCTACCTGGTTCGCCGCCTGCTGGAGAACGGCGCCAACTCGAGCTTCGTGCACCAGCTGGCCGATTCCGGCGTGGACGTCGAGCGCCTGCTGGCGTCGCCGATGACCACCGCGCGCCCGCCCGCATTCCCGATGCCGGCGCACCTGTACCCGGTCGACCACGGCCTGCAGCGCCGCAATTCCACCGGCGTGGACCTGGCCGTGATCGCCGAGCGCGCGCCGCTGGACGCCGCGGTCGCGGCCGCGATCGTGCCCCAGGTCGCGGAAGCCAGCCCGGAGGACGTCGCCACGGCCATGACGCAGCTGGACGCCGGCTTCGAGGCCTGGAACGAGCGGCCGGTCGACGAGCGCGCCGCCATCATCCGCCGCGCCGGCGACCTGCTGGACGCGCGCCTGGCCGAGTTCTGCGGCCTGCTGGTCAAGGAGGCGCACAAGACGCTCGGCGACTGCGTGGCCGAGGTGCGCGAAGCGGTCGACTTCTGCCGCTACTACGCCGACCAGGCGCAGATCCGGCTGCAGGACCAGGTGCTGCCCGGCCCGACCGGCGAGAGCAACGCGCTGCGCCTGAACGGCCGGGGCGTGTTCGCCTGCATCTCGCCTTGGAACTTCCCGCTGGCCATCTTCGCGGGCCAGGTCGTGGCCGCCCTCGTGGCCGGCAACACCGTCGCCGCCAAGCCCGCCGAGCAGACGCCCGCCGTCGCGGCGCGCATGGTCGACCTGCTGCACGAGGCCGGCGTGCCGCGCGACGCGCTGGTGCTGCTGCTCGGCCCCGGCGAGACGGTCGGCGCCCGCCTCACCGCGCATGCGGCCACTGCGGGCGTGTGCTTCACGGGCTCCACGCAGGTGGCCAGGATCATCCAGCGCACGCTGGCGGCCAAGGACGGCCCGATCGTGCCCTTCATCGCCGAGACCGGCGGCCTGAACGCGATGATCGTCGACTCCAGCGCGCTGCCCGAGCAAGTGGTCGACGCGGTCGTGCAGAGCGCGTTCCGCTCGGCCGGCCAGCGCTGCTCGGCGCTGCGCCTGCTGGTGGTGCACGCGTCGATCGCCGACGGCGTGATCGCGATGATCCGCGGCGCGCTCGCGGAGCTCAACGTGGGCGACCCGGCACGGCTGTCCACCGACGTCGGCCCGGTGATCGACGACGAGGCCTACGCGAACGTCTCGCGCAACGTCACGCGCCTGAAGAAGGACGCGAAGCTGCTGGGCGAGACGCCGCTGGCATCGAGCTTCCCGCGCCTGGTCACGCCGGTGGCCTTCGAGCTGGCCCGCATCGCCGACCTGAAGGAGGAGATCTTCGGCCCGGTGCTGCACGTGGTGCGCTGGAACGGCGAGGTCGACGCGGTGATGCACGAGATCAACGCGCTCGGCTACGGCCTGACGCTGGGCATCCAGACGCGCATCGACAGCCGCGCCCAGCGCCTGGCGCGCCTGGCCAAGGTGGGCAACGTCTACGTCAACCGCAACATGATCGGCGCGGTGGTGGGCGTGCAGCCGTTCGGCGGCGAAGGCCTGTCGGGCACCGGCCCCAAGGCCGGCGGCCCGCACTACCTGTACCGCTTCTGCGCGGAGCAGACGCTGACCATCAACACCGCGGCCGCCGGTGGCAACGCGGCGCTGCTGGCGGGCGAATCGGGCGGACATTGAGCCAACGTCCCGGGTAGGGCGGGTTGGCCGAAGGCGTAACCCGCCGTTCGTCGGCATGGCGGAACGCCCTGTGGCGCGGCTCGCGCAGCGCCGTTAACCTCGTACCGTCATTCCGCGCGCAGTCGCGGAATCCACCCCTGCGATCACCTCGGTCGACCGGGGTGGATCCTGCGACTTCGCGCAGGACGACAAAGTCCTTGGGAGCTCTTCAATGACCACTGACGAATTCTTCGACGGCGGTTGCGACTGCCGCGCCGTGCGCTACCGCATGCATTCGCGGCCGATGTTCGTGCATTGCTGCCACTGCCGCTGGTGCCAGCGCGAGACGGGCACGGCGTTCGCGCTCAACGCGTTGATCGAGACGGACCGCGTCGAGCTGCTGGCCGGACCGGTCGACGTGGTCGACACGCCCTCGCACAGCGGGAACGGCCAGCGCATCGCGCGCTGCCCGACCTGCCGCGTGGCGCTCTGGAGCCACTACAGCAGCCCGCTGCTGTGCTTCGTGCGCGTGGGCACCCTCGACCTGCCCGACGCGTTCCCGCCCGACATCCACATCTTCACGTCGACGAAGCAGCCGTGGGTGCAGCTGTCGGGCGACGTGCCGGTGGTGCCCGAGTACTACCGCAGCGCGGAGCGGTGGCCGGCCGCCGCGCTCGCGCGGCGCCAGGCCTTGTTCCCGCCCAAATGAGCGCGGGCTGCCGCCGTCACCGGGTGAGCTTCAGCCAGTTGATGTTGAAGCCGCCGGCCAGCGCCTTCACGGCGATCTGCTGCTGGCCTGCCTGCAGCGTCACCTGGTGCGACACGGTCGTCCAGTTCTGCCAGCCGCCGGTCCTGGGCACCGACACGCTGCCGTAGACCGGGCTGCCGCCGGCCTTCTCGAGCTGGATCACGCCGCCGCCGTTCAGGCTGGCGACGCGGTACGACACGGTGTACGTGCCGGCCGTCGGGACGTTGACGTCCCACACGATCCAGTCGTTGGCGTCGATCCAGCCCACGTCCTGGCCGCCCTCGGAGCAGGCCTCGGTCTGGATGCCGCTCATGACGGCATAGTTCTCGGCCTCGAGCTGGATGCTGACCGGCGCCGAGCCCTTCTGGTAGACGCGCACGTAGTCGACGTACATCTTGGCCGGCAGCGAGCCGTCGTCGATCGAGAAGCCGGGCCAGTTGCCGCCCACGGCCATGTTCAGCAGCAGGAAGAAGTCCTTCTGGAACGCCTGCGTGTTGCCCGTGCCGTTGGTGATCTGCATGACGTGGTACTGCGTGCCGTCGACGAACCAGCGCAGGTAGTCCTTGTCCCATTCGATGGCGTACACGTGGTAGTCGGCCGGCGTGGTGACCAGGCTGTTGCCGTAGTCCGCCTGGCTGCCGTTGGCGGCCTGCCAGTGCGCCGTGCCGTACACGGTGTTGCCGGTGTTGATCTGTTCCATGATGTCGAGCTCGCCGGA
>JBJMWE010000121.1:0-2869 GCA_045810285.1 Vitreoscilla sp.
CGGCTCGATCCGCCACACCGCGGTGATCCCGATCGCCGGCGACCTGATCACGAGCGACATCGCGATGGCGCTGCGCACGCCCACCAAGGACGCCGAGGAGATCAAGGTCGAATACGGCGTGGCCAAGCAGCTGCTGGCCGACGCCACGGAGCAGGTGGAAGTGCCGGGCCTCGGCGACCGGGCACCTCGCATGCTCTCGCGGCAGGCACTGGCGGGCGTGATCGAGCCGCGCGTCGAGGAGATCTTCTCGCTGGTGCACCAGGTGATCCGCGAATCGGGCTGCGAGGAGCTGCTGTCCTCGGGCATCGTGCTCACGGGCGGCACGGCGGTGATGCCCGGCATGGTGGAACTCGGGGAAGACATCTTCCTCAAGCCCGTGCGCAAGGGCCTGCCGACCTATTCGGGCGCGCTGTTCGACATGGTCGCCAACCCGCGTTCGGCCACGGTCATGGGCCTGCTGGAAGAAGCCCGCGTCGCGCACAGCCGGGGCCACAAGGCCGCGGCGCAGGCCGGCTCGATGCAGACCTTCTTCGGCAAGGCGCGCGACTGGTTCATGGGGAATTTCTGATGAAGGCGATGACGAAGACGGAACCACGGCCCCAGGGCCCGGCGTTCCCTTGAGAGGCGTCATCCACATAAGACCCGGCGCGCACGACGCGATCGAGTCGCTGGCTCTTTGGGATCTTGGGTACGGTTTCGCAAACAGGCAACTGCAACAGGTTTTTAGGAAGGAAGGCACATCATGGCAATCGAGATGATCGAACCGTTTGATCAGGGCACGCAGATCAAGGTCATCGGCGTGGGTGGCGGCGGCGGCAACGCCGTGGAGCACATGCTCAACGAAGGCGTCCAGGGCGTCGAGTTCGTCTGCGCGAACACCGACGCGCAGGCGCTCAATCGTTCGGGCGCGACCCAGGTCATCCAGCTGGGATCCAAGGGCCTGGGCGCGGGCGGCAAGCCCGAGGTCGGCAAGGCCGCGGCCGAGGAAGCGGTGGAGGAGATCCGCAACGCCATCTCGGGCTCCAACATGCTGTTCATCACGGCCGGCATGGGCGGCGGCACGGGCACCGGCGCCGCGCCGGTGATCGCGCGCGTGGCCAAGGAGATGGGCATCCTCACGGTGGGCGTCGTCACCAAGCCGTTCGAGTTCGAGGGCGGCCGCCGCATGAAGTCGGCCGACGCGGGCGTCGCCGAGCTCGAGGCCAACGTCGACTCGCTGATCGTGGTGCTCAACGAGAAGCTGCTGGAGGTGCTGGGCGACGACGTCACCCAGGACCAGGCCTTCGCGTACGCCAACGACGTGCTCAAGAACGCCGTGGGCGGCATCAGCGACATCATCCACATCCCGGGCCTCGTCAACGTCGACTTCGAGGACGTGAAGACGGTGATGAGCGAGCCCGGCAAGGCGATGATGGGCACCGCCATCGCGTCCGGCCCGGATCGCGCCAACAAGGCCGCCGACGCCGCCGTGGCCTGCCCGCTGCTCGAAGGCATCGACCTGTCCGGCGCCAAGGGCGTGCTGGTGCTGATCGCCGCGTCGCGCTCCACGTTCAAGCTGTCGGAAAGCAAGCTGGCGATGAACACCATCCGCCGCTACGCCGCCGAGGAAGCGCACGTGATCTTCGGCACCGCCTACGACGAGACGCTGGGCGACCAGCTGCGCGTCACGGTGATCGCCACCGGCCTGTCGCAGTCGCGCCGCGCCCAGGCGCCGCTGACGGTGGTGCAGACCACACAGGCGCTGCGCACCGGCACCGACAACCTGCCGATGATGAACACCGCGATGCCGCAGACGATGGCCAACGCGCCGGCGATGGGCGCGGCCCACGCGCAGGCGGGCATGGGCGCGCCGGCGATGCCGACGAACCCGGACTACGGCCACCTCGGCACGCCCAGCGTCTGGCGCCATCGCCAGCACGCCGCCGCCAAGGTCGAGGCGCTGAGCTCGCACGGCATGGACGAGATCGAGATTCCGGCATTCCTGCGCAAGCAGGCGGACTGAGCGGGGCGCCCGCCGAAGGCGGGTGCCATCGAGTGTCGGATTGCGCACGCAATCGGACCGAGTCCCGATCCCGCCGCCGGGGCGGGCTGCGATAATCCGCGCACCTGGGCGACCGCTCATTGGCGTGCTGCCCCGGCAGCACGCCAGGCAGCGCGCAGGCCTGTGCACGGGACAGACGCAGACAGCACGCGCGCCCGTGGGCTTCATGTCAACGGGAGGGCGCGGATGCGCAAGGTGCATGAGATGAAGGCGGCCGCCGTCGTGGTCGCGATGGGCTGGCTGTTGGCCGGCACAGCGCTGGCGGCGCCCAGCGAGGCCGAGCAGCGGCAGGTCTGGGACGATGTGGCGCAAGCCGCGAAGAAGGGCCCGGTCGACGTGCCGTTGTCCGACGAGGCCGTGCTGCACGTGCCCGAAGGCGAGGTGTTCGTGCCGCAGCCGCAGGCCGACCGCCTGCTCAACCTGTTCGGCAACCCGGGCAGCAATCCCGACATGCCCGGCATGATCCTGCCGCGCGACCCGAAGCTCGACTGGTTCATGCCGGTGCGCTTCCACAAGACCGGCTACGTCAAGGACGACGATGCCCGCAAGTGGGACGTCGACGAGCTGCTCAAGGGCTTCAAGGAAGGCACCGAGGCGCAGAACGCGGAGCGCGCCAAGCTCGGCGAGCCGGGCATGGAGATCCTCGGCTGGTCGGAACCGCCGCGCTACGACAGCGCGCGCCAGCGCCTCGTGTGGGCGATGAAGTCGCGCGAACTCGGCGCCCGGCCGGACGATCCGCTCACCGTCAACTACAACACGTACGCGCTCGGACGCGACGGCTACTTCAGCATGAACATGGTGACGTCGCTGGATGCGTTGCCGCAGCTC
>JBJMWE010000122.1:0-2871 GCA_045810285.1 Vitreoscilla sp.
CGTCGCGCCGGCGCCGGCGCCCGCCCCCGCCCGCGGGCGGGGGCGTCCCGCGCGCGCGGCCGCCTGAACCTGCCCCGGCTGGACGCAGGCCCCCGCCGGCCGACGCCTGGGCCGCAGAAGGCGCGACGCCGTGGCAATCCGTCGCGCCGGGCCCGGGCATTCACCGAGCGGCGATGGCGCGCCGGCGCGCTGGGCGCGCCGATAATCCGGCGCAAGAGGGAGCGAGGCATCGCGCGCGGCGCGAGGCGCCGGTCCGCCCCTGAACCGCGCCCGCCGATGCCCGAGCCCACCTTCGACTCCGCACCGAACGACCTCCCGCCGCCCGCCCGCGACGCCTCGCTGCGTCCGCAGCGCGCCACCTGGGACAGCGGCAGCGACCGCTCGCACGTCAAGACCTTCGTGCTCGCGGCCAGCCTGATGGGCGCGATCGGCCTGGGTGCGCTGGCCGTGCACGAGGACGTCGGCGCCCTGTGGCGGCGCGCGTTCGGGCCGCCGCTGACCTCCGACGAGATGCGCGACCGCATCGGCAAGTGCGAGCGCAGCGGCGACCTGCCCTGCGCGCAGGAGACGCTCGAGGCGCTGCTCGGGAAGCAGCCCGACGACGCCATCGCGCGCGCCCACCTCGGCCTCGTGATGACCCATCGCGACGACGACGCCCACGCCGTCGTCGAGTTCAAGCGCGCCATCGACAGCGGCGAAGGCACCTACGACCTGTTCGCCTGGTACGCCGATGCGCTGGCCCGCCTGGGCCGCAGCGACGAGGCCATCGAGTGGTCGTACCGCTCGCTGTCGCTGGTGCCCAACCTGGTGGACGTGCGCGGCAAGCTGGCCAGGCTGCTGGTGGCGCGCGGACGCACGTACGAGGCGCTGTCGCTGCTCGAGAGCTTCGACGCGAACGCCGTGGCCAGGGGCCACGACGCCTATTTCGAGGGCCAGCGCATCGCGATCGAATCGGCGCTCGCGGCCCCGCCCTCCGCGGGTGCGGCCGCGGCCAGCTCGCTGCGCCTGCCGGTGATGGACGGCCACTTCTACGCGCCCGTCGCGCTCGGGGACGGGCGGCCGATGGCGTTCATGGTCGACACCGGCGCCACGACCACCACCGTCACGCCCGAACTCCTGGAGCAGGCCAAGGTCGCGTACCGCGTGCTCCAGCCGATGGTGACGATGACCACGGCCGACGGCCGCCACGTCAGCGCGCAGGGCATCGTCATCTCGTCGCTGCGCGTCGGCCCCTACGTGCTGCACGACGTGCCGGCCGTGCGCTGCGAACACTGCGCGGCGCTGCTCGGGCAGGCGTCGCTGTCGCACTTCGACCTGCGTTCCACCCGCACGCAGGGTGTCGAATTCCTCACGCTCACGCCGCGCGGCGGGGCCTGAGACTTGGCGCATCGCCGATCCCTCGCGGAGGGGATCGGGTGCCCGGGCGCCGATCCGCGGCAAGGCCGTCTCAGGGATGACCCGGACCTCCGCCTCCCCCGAAGCTGCGACGGAATGCCGCCGCGTCCACCTTCCCGGGGGCTGCCGCGTTGAGCACGGATCGCCGGCTGCGGCACACTACGGGCCACCATGTCCGACACCCCGAAAGCCCGCCCCGGCAACGCCCCTTCGTCCGAAGAGGGCAGCGACGCGCTGCCGATCGGTACCAGGCTGGCCGAATTCGAGATCCGCCAGGTCATCGGCGCCGGCGGCTTCGGCGTCGTCTACCGGGCCTGGGACGAGGCACTGCAGCGCGACGTCGCGCTCAAGGAATACATGCCGGTCTCGCTGGCCGGACGCGGTGCCTCGGAACGCGTGACGCTGCGCTCGCGCATGCACGAGGAGACCTTCGCGCTGGGCCTGCAGTCCTTCGTGAACGAGGCCCGGCTGCTCGCGCGCTTCGACCACCCCGCGCTGGTGAAGGTGTTCCGCTTCTGGGAAGCCAACGGCACCGCCTACATGGCCATGCCGCTGTACAAGGGCCGCACGCTGCGGCAGATGCGCAAGGCGCTGCCGGCGAGCGCGTTCGACGACGCCTGGCTGCGCGCGCTCATCGACCCGCTGCTCGGCGCGCTCGAGGTGATGCACGACGCCGACGTCTACCACCGCGACATCGCCCCCGACAACATCCTCTGGTGCGACGACGGCCGCCCGGTGCTGCTCGATTTCGGCGCCGCCCGCCTGGTGCTGGCCGACCGCACGCAGAACGTCACCGCCATCCTCAAGCCGCAGTTCGCGCCCATCGAGCAGTACGCCGAGACGCAGGCCATGCGCCAGGGCCCGTGGACCGACCTGTACGCGCTGGCCGGCACCTGCTTCTTCATGCTCACCGGCCGCGCCCCGCTGCCGGCCACCGCGCGCGTGATGGGCGACGAGCAGGCTTCGCTGATGCGCCTGCTGCCCCCGGGCTGCTCGCCGCGCCTGCTGCAGGTGCTGGACTGGACGCTGGCGGTGCGCCCGCAGGATCGACCGCAATCGGTGGCCCAGTTCCGCGACGCGCTCGCCGGCCGCGTCACCGCGCCGCCGCGCCCCGCGTCGGCCGTGCACGCGGCGTCGGCGACGCGCGCCGCCAGCCCCGCCAGCTATGAGAAGACGATCCAGGTGGCGCCGTCGCGCCGCCCGCCGCCGGACTCGCGTGCGCACGAGGACACCACGCGCGGGCCCGCCACGCGCGCCCCGCACGAGGACGAACTCGAGCGGCCGGAGCGCAGCGTCCTGCTGCCGCCGAAGTCGCGCTCGCCGCTGAAGGCGCTGCTGGTGCTGCTCGTGCTGGCCGGCGCCGCGGGCGCCGCATGGACGATGCGCGCGCAGTGGATGCCGCTGGTCGGCCTGCAGGAATACGCCCCGCCGGTCGCCGCCAACGTGCCGCCGCCCGAGCCGGCCGCGAGCGCCGTC
>JBJMWE010000123.1:0-14224 GCA_045810285.1 Vitreoscilla sp.
CCGCCGCGTGCGTCATGGACCCGCTGCTCGCGGCGGCCGCACGATACCGACGAGACATCTTGGCAGGGGTGGATCCTGCGACTGCGCGCAGGATGACAGGGCAAAGGGAATCGACGTTCCGGGCGGCGTCCCACACCATGTCCGGACGGACGCTGTCCCCGCACTACGGCGATGAACCCCAAAAAAGAGAGGCGGTTGTCGAGCACCGCCTCTTCCAAGATCAAGAGATGCCTCTCGATCAACCTTTCCGGTCAGAACTTGTAGGTCGCGGACGCGTAGACGAAGCGGCCGTGCGGGTCGTACCAGGTCGGGTCGTAGCCCGTCTGGAAGTAGATGCCGTTCGTCGTGACGGGGAACGGCTGGCGGTTGAACACGTTCTTCACGCCGAGCCGGAAGTTCAGGTTCTTCACGCCGCCGTATTCGCCCTGCAGGTCGTAGGTCGCGAAGGACGAGACGTGGCGGCCGGTGTGGCAGATCGGGGGCGGCGCGTCGGGCGGCGTGTAGTCCGTCGGATCGCAGTCGGTGATCGCGGGCGGCGCGTCGCGGTAGCCCGACTGGTAGTTCTGCGTCAGCGCCAGCCCGTAGTCGGCGTACTTCCAGTTCACCGTCAGCGCATGCCGCCAGCGGAAGATCAGGCCGCCGTTGGTCACCGCGTTGATCGCGGAATCCGTCGGGTCGGTGGTGCGCCCGACGCTGTGCTGCACCGTGCCGTCGATCGTCGTCAGGTCGTATTTCTGGATCCACGTGCCGGACAGTTCGCCGCCGAACTGCCCCGCCGACGTGCGCAGGCCCTGCCACTTCACGTCGAGGTCGATGCCCGCGGTGGTGACGCCGCCGCTGTTGACGTTGTTGGCGATGATGTTGGTGATGTTGCCCGAGCTGTCGCGCGTCACCAGCGGCGCGTACACGGGGTTGCCCGCCGCCGCCAGGTTCACCACGGTCTGGGCGTCGAGCGAGATGATCGCGTGGTCGATCTTCACGTGGTAGTAGTCGATGCTGGCCGACAGGCCCTTGAGCGGCTCCAGGATCGTGCCGAACGAGAACTGCCTGGACTTCTCCGGCACCAGGTGCGGGTTGCCGCCGACCTGCTCGTTGAACTGCCCCGGCACGCCCGTGACGGGATCCTTGAAGATGTTCGTCGTGGCGGGCGCCAGCGGTGTGTCCAGTTCCGGCAGCGAGGGCTCGCGGAAGCCCGTCCCGACGGCGCCGCGGAACGCGATCTGGTCGAGCGGCCTGAACTTGAGGCTGAGCTTGGGGTTGGTGGAGGAGGCGTTCGGGTAGCGGTCGTGGCGCACCGACAGGTCGCCCTCGAGCATCTTCAGGAACGGTGCATCGAGTTCGCCGTAGATCGATTGCGAGTTGCGCGACGCCGCGAAGGGCAGCACCGCGGCGCCATAGCCGGCGACGTCGCCGCTCTGGTAGGCCGCGCTCGGCCGCAGGTCGATGGCTTCCCGGCGCAGCGAGACCCCGGCGGCGAGCGCCAGCGGCCCGCCCGCCAGATTGAGCAACTCGTGCTGCACCTTGAGGTCGATCGCATCGGTGGTGAGCGACGACTTGATGATGTTGCCGTTGTAGTTGGTCGCCAGGATCTGGGCGGCCAGCGCCGGCGCCTGGTGCGCCACGAAGGGGTTGAAGGCGTCGTTGCCGCTGAGCAGCTCGACCAGCTGCGTCTGGTTCTGGTAGCCGCGCTGGGTGGATTCCGCCACGATGCTCTGGTTGCGGCTGTAGGTGGCGTCGTAGTCCCACTCCTTGACGGTGCCGGTCAGGCCGGTCGCGAGGTGGTACAGCGTCGACTTGTCGGTGTGCAGGCGACCGCCGCCGTCCAGTGCCCGGTAGCTGACGGTGACGGGGCACGGGCCGCCGTTGCAGCCCGTCAGCACCTCCGGATGGTTGGATGCCGCGATGTAGCTGGCGGGGTAGTACGGGCTCGACGGGTTGATGACGATGACCGGATCGACGCCGATCTTGTGGAACAGCGGGTCGGTCGCGAGGAACGAGGCGCTGTAGGGCGACGCCTGCTCGCTGATGACCGTCTTCGCGTTCGATGCGAACAGCTCCGCGAACCACTCGTTGTTGTCGTCGATGCGGGCGCGCAGCGTGCCCGCGACGTTGACGCGCGTGACGTCCGGCGTCAGTGGCACGAACGGCGACGGGTTGTAGCGGCAGGTATTGAGGTTCACGTCGAACGACATGCCGTTCGCCGAGCAGTTGTTGGCGGTGCTGTCGGGGCTCGTCGGGCCCAGGATGTTGCCGATGCCGCTGCCGTCCTCATAGATGCCCTTGCCCTGGTTCTGCGAGCTCAGGATGTTCGGGTCGAACGTGCGGATCGCTCCCGTGGCGGTGGCGCTGATGTCGAACAGGCCGTCGTCGCTCCACGCATGGTTGGCGTACTTGCGCTGGTAGCCCTGGATGGACGCGTCGTGGGCCACGTCCAGCGAGAACATCGCCGCGACGTGGTCGGTGGCCATGTCGCCGAATCCGGCGACCAGGCCGAACTTGCCGCTCTTGCCGCCGCCGGAGGTCGTCGGCTTGCCGTAGTAGGCCGTCGCCTCGATGCCGTGGAAGTCCTTGCGCAGGATGAAGTTGATCACGCCGGCGACGGCATCGGAGCCGTACACGCCCGACGCGCCGTCCTTGAGCACTTCCACGCGGTCGATGGCGGACAGTGGAATCGAGTTGATGTCGACGGACGTGCCGTCCGTGGCGTAGTTCGCGATGCGGCGGCCATTGACGAGCACCAGGGTGCGCTGCGAGCCGAGCCCGCGCAGGCTGGCGGTGGCCTCGCCGTAGGTCGACTGGCCGGCGTTCTGCATCGAGGTCATGCCGCCGGCCGAGGAATTCGCGGAGATGTTCTGCAGCAGCTGTTCGGTGTTCGTCACCCCGAGCTTGTCGATCTGCTCGCGCGTGACCGTCTGCACCGGCAGGGAGGTCTCGGCGTCGACCCGCTTGATGGAGGAGCCCGTGATCTCGACGCGTTGCACCCCGGCAGGCTGGTCCGGGGCCGGCGCCTGCGCCAGCGCCAGGGTGGGGGCCATCGAGGCGAGCGCGCCGAATCCGCAGAGGATGCAATGGCAGAGTGCGGTTCTCTGAAAGGCAGTTGTTGTCTTCATTGGATGATGGTGTGTGGGTGGACTGGTTCCGGTGACTCGTGACGACCGTCTGCCAGCGAATGGCCTGGATCGGGCCGGTGCCCGCGCCGATCTCGTCCGCGAGCAGGAGGGCCACCCCACGCCCGCATCCCGCCGGGAATGAGACGCCGTGTCGTTGGCGCAATCGGTGCAGCGAACCCAATCTATCGAGCGGGCGCAGGCGCGAGAAGTCTCGGAGGAGAGGGGCGACGAGTCTCTTTAGGCATCGGCGCAGGCCTTCGCGGCGCGGCGATCCAAGGCGTGGCTACGTTGTCTTGCGTGGATGCAGGACGAGGGTATTCACCAGCTCATCCATTCACGGCCGATCGACGAGGCGCGGCGAGAATCGCTCCCGGTCCAACAGGGAGAGCAACAATGAAGAACCTTCGCATCACGTGCGCCGCCGTCCTGGCGTGCGCAACCTTCGCCGCCGCGGCGCAAGCCCGCGACGACGCCGACACGCACTGGCACGCCGCCGTGCAGGTCGGCTCGGTGAACGACAACGGCCGCACCGATCCGGTTGCCCAGATCGGTTTCGCCTATGAATTCGACCGCACCTGGGCCATCGAGGCGCTGCTGAGCGCCAACCTGATGTTCGTGCGCGACGGCACGGATCCGACCCAGCCCTACGAGTTCGACAGTGCCTACGGCGCGCGCGTGCTCGCCACCCTGCCGGTGGGCGGGAACTGGAACCTCGTCGGAGGCCTGGGCTTCGCCACGGTGCGCGAGGAGCGCGGCCTGACGATCCACGGCTACAGCCGCGACCGCACCGGCGCGATGGTGAGCGGGGCTGCGATGTATCGCGTCAGTCGCCGCTGGTCGGTGGGCCTGGAGCTGTCGTCGTTCACGGCGTCGCACACCGCCAACGCCGGCCTGCGCGGCGAACTGCACTTCTGATTTCCGCGACATGACCTCGCGCACCGGCGCGAGGTCGCGCGAACGCGGCGATCAGAGCGCCGTGATCGCGTCCTTGGCGTGTTGCGCCAGGCTGCCGGCGGGCGCCAGCTGCAGGTAGGTCTCGAACGCCTTCTTCGCGTCGTCCTTGTTGCCCTGGCGCTGCAATGCATCGCCGAGGTTGACGTAGGCCACGGCGCGCGACGGGTCGATCCTGAGCGCGGTCTCGAAGAACTTGACGGCACTGGCGTCGTCGTTCAACTTCCAGTAGACGAAGCCGAGGTTGTTGGCCGCCAGCGCGAAGTCGGGCTGCAGCTTCAGCGACTGCGCGAACAGGTCGCGCGCCGCGGCGTAGTTCTTCTCCTTGAAGAACTGCATGCCGCGATCGTTGAGCTGGCGCGACTGCTGGCGGTCGCTCACGGGCGCGGCGGTGGGCGCGGCGATCTTCTGGTCCTTGCCCTGCAGGTCCTTCACGACGACGCCGTCGCTGGCCGCGCTGGCCGCCACCACCGCGGTCGTCTTCTCGAGCCGGGTGTTCAGCGCGATCGCGTCGGCGGGCAGCTGCGCCGTCGCGTCGCTGATGTATTCCTCGGCGCCCGCCAGCGTGAAGACGAACTCGCCGCCTTCCGAACCGGGCAGGCTGCCGAAGGCCGGCGTCTGCTGAGAGACGGAGGCCACCGCGGGCGCGATGTAGGCCGCCAGCTCGGTGCCGGTGATGATGTTGTCGCCGTTCAGGTCGGCCTTGCCGGACAGGCCCTGCAGCAGCGTCCAGGTGAAGATCGAGTGCCCGCCCGGGCCGCCGTCGGCCACCATCTGGTCGGCGCCGCCGGCGGTGAGCATCTGGCGGCCGACGCGATGGGCGTTGTCGCGCAGGAAGTTGCCGCCGCCCGAGCGGCCGCCGCCGCGCACCAGGCCCAGGCCGCTGTAGCACGCGTCCATCACGAAGATGACGTGGCGCGCGACCAGGCCTTCGGAGATGTTCTGCAGCTCCGTCATCGGGATCGCGTCGTCGGCCACGTGGTCGGCGGCGGCCTCGACGGGGATGATGTAGCCGAGGTCCCGCCCCGACGAGAGGTGCTGCGTGGCGCCATGGCCCGCGAAGAACACGAGCAGGTTGTCCGTCTTCTTGAGGCCCGCCTTGGGCAATTGCTCGTTGAACGCGGCCAGGATGTTGGAGCGCGTGGCCGAGGTGTTCTGCAGCGTGATGACGTGCCCCGGCTTGAAGCCCAGCTTGCCCACCAGCAGGCCCTGCAGCGATTCGGCGTCGCGCGCCGCGTGGCTCAGCCTGGGCCAGTGCGCGTAGTCGTCGATGCCGATCACGACGGCCCACGAATCGCCTTCGGTGGTGGTGTCGGAGACGGCGGCCATCGACGCCGCGGCCGAGGCCGCCGGCGCGGCGCCGGCCACGTCCTGCCCCGCGTCGACGAAGCCGCGCTTCTCGCCGGGCTTCTGCACGGCGAACGACTTGCCGTCCCAGCCCGCGAACTGGTAGCCCTCGGCCACCAGCCGGCTCATCACCAGCGGCAACGCCTTGACGGTGCGCTCGTGGATGTCGTGGAACAGCACGATGCCGCGGCCGTTCTTGTCGATCTCGCGCATCACGCGGTCGGCGATCGAGTTGGGGATCGGGTCGGCCCAGTCCATGGAATCGACGTTCCACATCACCGAGGTCAGGTGCTCCTCGGCGAGCAGGGCCTTGCCCTCAGCGTTGCGCGCGCCGTACGGGAAGCGGAACAGCGGCGGGCGGTCCGGATCGATCGCCTTGAGGAGCTTGTCGTTGTCCAGGATCTCGGTCTTGAGCGCGTCGCCGGTCTTCTTCGACAACTGCGCGTGCGTCATGCTGTGGTTGCCGACGATGTAGCCCTCGGCCAGCAACTGGCGGCTGATCTCGGCGTTCTTGCCCAGCCTGGCCTGGCCGTCGGCCGCGATCGTGCCGAGGTTGTTGCCGACCTCGAAGAACGTGCCCGGCGCGCCGTACTGCTTGAGGATGGCGGTGATCTCGTTGGTGTAGACCGGGTGCGGGCCGTCGTCGAAGGTCAGTGCCACCACCTTGGGCGGCAGGCCGGTGCCGAAGATCTCGGGGCCCGTCTCGGGCTTGCCCGCGGGCAGCGGCCTGGACGCCGGGGCCGGCGCCGGCGCGGCGGCGCTGGCCGAAGCGACCGCGGGCAGCACGTAGCCGTGCGCCTTCAGGATCTGCTCGCGCGTGTACAGCTTGCCCAGGTGCGCGACGTAGTCGTCCCAGCGCTCGCGCTTCTGCACGATGGCGCGCTGCTCGAAGCGCGAGAAGATCGCGCGGATCTCCTCGTCATAGTTCTTCTGGATCTCGTCGAGGGCGTCGATGTCGTCGCCGATGCGCTTGTGCAGGCGGATCGCGCCCAGCGTCGAGTTCTTCGCCACGTCGGCCTGCAGGCTGGGCAGCAGGTCGCGGAAGGCGAGGCGGTCGGCATCGAACAGCGTGGCGTCGCTCTCGATGAAATCCAGGATGGTCGCGAGCGCCGGCGTGGGGTCGTCCGCCCCGGCGGTGATCGCGGCGAACTGCGACTCGATCTTGTCCACGTGCGCGCGGTTGTCATGGAAGATCGCCTGGCCCACCTCGTCGGCGGCCGCGCGTTGCGCCTCGCCCTGTTTCTTCTCGTCGGCGAACAGCACGATGATCTGGCGGTGCGCGGCGAGCACCTCCTTCAGCTCGGCGACGACCGCGCTGGCCGCGGGGCGCGGGCCGCTGGCGGCGGAGGCGGCCGCGACGGCCGTGGCGGGCTTCTTGTTGCACGCCCCCAGGGCGAGGCAGGCGGTGACCGCGAAGGTCGTGACGAGAACGGGCAGGCGAGGGCGCATCGGCTCGGGTGCGCGCGTCGACGGCGCGGCGGCGAGTGTGGAATCGGTCGCGATGATACGTGAGCCCCTTGCGAAACCCGTCGGGTCGGGGTGATACGCTGCGGGCTGCGCGAGCGGGGGGCTCGCGATCGAAGGCATGAGATGAACAGGTCGCACCACGACGACGCACCGCGCAGCGCGGTCCGGGGGATCCGATGACGGCGGTCGCGCGCCGGATCGACACGACGCCGGTCGAGGCGCTCGTCGTCACCGGGGTGTGCTTCGGCTGGGCCATCTGGGGGTCCCTGTGGACCGTGCTGGCCGGCTACCCCGACATGGGCGGCTTCACGGACGCCGGCGCCTGGCAGACCGTGGTGACGGAGCTGGCGTGCGCCGCCATTGCGCTGGTGGTCCTGTACGTGCGGCGCTACGACGTGGCCACCCTCGTGCCGGAGGTCACGCTGCGCGACACCCTGCTGGGCCTCGCGCTGATGGTGGTGGCGAACTGGGCGGGTTGGCTGGTGCTGGAGCCCTTCCTGGCCGGGCACGGCGAACAGCCGATCGAGCGCATGGCGCAGGCCACGACGATCTCGGCCCCCGCCGTGCTGGCCGTGAGCTTCGTCAACGGCACGTTCGAGGAGGTGTTCCTGCTCGGGTTCCTGCAGCGCGGCCTGCAGGCGCGCGGGCTGTCGATCGCGTTGGGCGTGACGCTGCTCGTGCGCGTCGTGTACCACCTGTACCAGGGGCCGCTGGGCGCGCTGTCCATCCTGGCCTTCGGCCTCGTGCAGGGGCTCTGGTATGCGCATGCCAGGCGACTGTGGTCGCCGGTGTTCGCGCACATCATGTGCGATATCGTGGCGTTCCTCGCCATGTCGCACCACTGATGCATCGGAGAACGCCATGCACGCACCGCGCGCCTTCCCCGTGATCCGGAACCTGCCATGAGCGGCGAACTCGTCCTCGTCACCGGCGGTTCGGGCTTCATCGCCACGCACTGCATCGTGCAGCTGCTGGCCGCCGGCTACCGCGTGCGCGCCACGGTGCGTTCGTTGAAGCGCGAGCCCGAGGCGCGCGCCACGCTGGAGTCGACCGGCGCCGACGCCGGCGATCGCCTCGCCTTCGTCGCCGCCGACCTCACCGCCGACGCGGGCTGGGACGCGGCCGCCGCCGGCTGCGACTACGTGCTGCACGTGGCTTCGCCGTTTCCCGTCAACGCGCCCAGGCACGAGGACGAGCTGATCGTGCCCGCGCGCGAGGGCGCGCTGCGCGTGCTGCGCGCGTCCCGCGCCGCGGGCGTGAAGCGCGTGGTGCAGACCTCGTCGTTCGCGGCCGTGGGCTACGGCCACCCGCAGAGGGAACGGCCGTTCGACGAGAGCGACTGGACCAACGTCGACGGCGACGGCGACGGCCTGACGGCCTACGCGAAGTCCAAGACGCTGGCCGAGCGCGCGGCATGGAGCTTCATGGGCCGCGAGGGCGGCGACATGGAGCTGGCCGTCGTGAACCCGGTGGGGGTATTCGGCCCGGCGCTTTCGGCGGACTTCTCCACGTCCATCGAGATCATCAGGCGCATGCTGGACGGTGCGCTGCCCGGCCTGCCGCGCATCGCCTTCGGCGTGGTGGACGTGCGCGACGTCGCCGACCTGCACCTGAAGGCGATGACGCATCCCGAAGCCGCCGGCGAGCGCTTCCTGGCCGTGGCCGGGCAATTCCTGTCGCTGCGCGAGATCGCCCTCGTGCTCAGGAATCGAATGGGCGGCGCGGCGCGGCGCGTGCCGGCGCGCGAGCTGCCCGACTGGCTGCTGCGCGTCGTCGCGCTGGTCGACAAGTCCGTGGGCCAGGTCGTGCCCGAGCTGGGCAAGCGCAAGAACGCCAGCAGCGAGAAGGCGCGGCGGGTGCTCGGGTGGACGCCGCGCACGGCCGACAAGGCCATCGTCGCGACGGCCGAAAGCCTCATCCGCCTGGGACTCGTGAAGACATGAAGCTCGCGCTCAACATCGCTTTCGCCATGGCCGTGTCGGCGGCCGTGCTGTATGGCGGCTGGCACGTGGCGGGCCCGTTCGGCCTGGTGCTCACCGCCCCCGTGCTGGCCCTGTTCGGCCGGCCCATCGTCGACATCATCACCGGCTACCCGCGCTTCGTCGGCCGCCTCGCGATGCGCCGCTACGAGGGCCGCTACTACGAGTTCCGCGGCCGCCGCATGGACATCCACGTCGACGCCGACGCCACCTGCTGGATCGCCACCGACGACGTCCGCAAGATCGCCGCGCTGCCCGCCGACCCGGTGCTGTGCCGCGTGGCGCCCGGAGCATGTCGCGAGCTGGGCGACCCGGCGATGTGGCGCCTGTCCACCGACGGCGCCACCCGCGTGCTGTCGAAATCGAGCGACCCCGAGGTGGCGAAGTTCCTCACGTGGCTCGATCGCGAAGTGGCGCTGCCGGCGCGCAATCGGCGCGAGCGGCGGATGTAGGTGCCGGGGCGCTGCGCGGATGCGGCTACCGTCTCGACGATCAACAGGCGATCGTGAGCGCGGTACGCCAGGGTTTCGGCATCGGCCTCGCACCCGTCTGGATCTTCGAGGAGGACCTTCGCGCTGGCCGCGTCAAGGCGTTGCTACCCGAACATCCACTGCCCGCCGCCGAGGTCCATCTGGTCTGCCTGGAGCGCAGACTGCTGGCCAAGAGAACGCGGATATTCATCGAGACGACCGACACGGCTTTCGCGGGCAACGCAGGCCTGCAGCCGGGTTACCTCGAAGGCCTGTGGGGCGTGCGACGGCTGCGGTGCCAGCGCTCGGCTTTGGTGTAGGCTACCTTCGAATGACATGCACCGCTTGGAAGGCAAACTCGAAATGCGTCGTCTGACGTTTGCAGCCATCGTTTCCTGTTCGCTGATGGGATGCGATTCGTCGGGACAGGCACCCACGCATTTCGATCGCAAGACATGGCTCGCCACGCCGGCTAGGTCGCGCGAAATGATGGCCACCGACCTCGTCGATCGCAAGGTTCTCGTCGGGCTGACACTCGACCAGGTCAAGGCGCTGTTGGGGCCTCCCAGTTTCGAATCGTCCGGATACGTCACCTACGTTGTCCAGGACGTGACCGTCCTGGATATTCGTTTCAGCGCGATCGAACCGCATCTCGTCGAAACCGTGTTCACACGCGTGATGTAGGTCGGCCGTCGCTTCAGAAAGGCAAGGTCATGGCATCGTCGCGCCAATCTTCCCGATGCGGGCGCCTTGGCGTCGCAAATCGCCACGAGCGGCGGCCCTTCATGAGCGTTCGCTTCGGAGCTACCCGGCCGGCGACCCGCACTTGGACTTCTGGAGGATCGGAATGAGCGCCTGGCGGCGTGTCGCTGGCGAGTACATGCCTTGGTCAGCAAGAATCGCCGCGGAGGCTCCAACTCCAATGGCCCTGTGGATCGAATTGTTGTTGATATTCGAAAGGGCCTTCGACAGCGGCGACTCCAGCCGGGTCGCGAACGTCATGCGGTATGCACGGTGGTGTTGGATTCACCGAGCAGCGACACGGTAACCGCCGTGGCCTGTGCGTTCTTCGAGCATCTTCCCGTGCACGGGGGAATTCGGAAGGCGATCCCGTCGTTGTTCTCACGGAGCGAGTTCGAACGCCTGAGGGACGTTTTCCGGTACCACGCTGGCGATACCGTCGTGGACGAACTGGCTCTGGAGTTCAGGAGTCCGGTCGTGAGCAAGGAGGCACGTGGCAGAAGGTAGCTGCGAGTCTGCGTCGGGCACCGGCCGCGGCGGAGGTTCTTCGCTGCATGAGTTCGTGTCAGGCACCGTCGACGAAGTCTTCCGCAGCACTATGAGCTGAACTCGCTGTCACGGATCGGCCAATGGCAGTCTTCTGGCGTCGCCCGCTCTCCGGCATCGCGAAATGCAGCTGATCTGGGCGTGTCAGAAACACAGAAAATCTCTCGCATGAGAAGGAATCGACGACCTGGATTCCAGCTGGCTACGCAGGCAGACGCACATGGGCTTCCCTCCGGCCAACCTGGCCATCCGATTCCTCCTCGAGCTGTCCGCTCTCGCCGCCATGGGCGTCTGGGGTTGGCGGCAGAGCGATGATCCAGTCCGCTACGTTTTCGCACTTGTCGTCCCTCTTGGCGCAGCAGTTGCATGGGGCGTCTTTGCTGTCCCGGGGGATCGAAGCCGTTCCGGCAAGGCACCGGTCGCGGTGCCCGGCGCCGTCCGGCTCGGTGTCGAGGCTGCCTTCTTTGCCTTTGCGATCTTTGCGCTGTACGAGGTCGGAAGCAGGCCATTCCCGGAAATCCTCGCCGTAGCGGTTTCCGTTCACTATGTCGCCTCGTACGATCGCGTCGCCTGGCTGCTGCGCGCCTGACCGCTGCGAGGACTCTCGAAGATTGTTCTCGCCTTGCGGGCAAGGCGGCTGGCCTGCGATCATGCGATGGCGTGCTCGCCTGCTGCCGGTCGCGCGCGATCGACGGCGGCCGTTGACCTCCGCCCGGTCGTGGCAGCAGCCACGCTGGCAGTGGCACCGAGGCGAGCATTTGCGCTCCGCCGGATCGGGGGGTAGTCTGCGCAGAGCTGCGCGCTGCAGGACAGCGCGTGGATTCTTGTGCAACCGCTGTGAGGTCGCTTCATGGGCTGGCTGGCGTCGTGCGTCGTGGGCGCGCTCGCAAGGCGGCGCTGGCTCGGGGCCTGCGCCATCGGGGCAGCACTGTCGATGGTGGGCAGCGCCGCCGCCCAGCCTCGGGTGTCGTTGCGGCTGGCCCGCGTCGAGAACATCCCGGACCAGTTGGTTGGATCCGGGATTCTCGAAGTCGTCTATCAGCGCCTGGACATCGCCCTCGAATTCGTCGACATGCCGGCCAAGCGGGCCCTGGTCGAATCCAGTCAGGGCCGCACGGACGGCGAGGTGCAACGCGTACTCGACGTCGGCAGGGAGTACCCGTCCTTGCTGGTGGTGCAACCTTCCATCAACTACATCGAGCCCGCGGCATTCGTGAAGCGGCTCGACTTCCACGTCGCAGGCTGGAGTTCCCTTGCACCGTACTCGATCGGAATCGTGCGGGGCGTCGGTTCGTCGGAGCGCGGGACGCGAGGGATGGCAAGGGTGGAAGCCGTGACCTCGATGGATCAGCTGATGGACATATTGGCGAACGATCGGGTCGAGGTCGCGGTCAGTGATCAATTCAGCGGGTGGCTGGTCGTCAGACGACGCCATCTCGAGACGACGATCCGGCCCCTGACTCCGGTGCTGGAGCACATCCCCCTGTACCATTTCCTGAACGAGCGCCATCGGGAACTGATTCCTCGAGTGGCCAAGGTCATCGAGGAGATGGCCGCCAGCGGCGAGCTCGAACGTCTGCGCGAGGAATTGACGGCGCGGATGATCAGGACGGCCGCGCAATGACCGCCGTACGTGCACCGCTTAACGGAGGATTTCATGAAGCAGGCAAGTCTGTTCTTCGCTCTTGTTTTCTACTTCGCCCCTGCGTTCGCTCAATTGTATGTGGACGATGTTTCCATTGCTTCCGACGTCGGTTTTGACAGGCAATTCGACATCAATAACCCGCTGACGATGGATAATTCAGGCGTGGGCAGCCCATCGCTCACATGGAGCGAGCGCGCGCTGGGTAATTCAAGTCCGTTGAACGCCTACAACCCCCACGCAGTCAGCTCGTCCGCGTCCTTCACGGCGAGCGGCATGTCCTCTCACCGTATATCCTGGGTCGAAGTCAATGCGACCTGGAACGATTTCATCACCATTGGGAGTGATCGCGCCGGCGCAAATGGAACGATTACGGTTCAATTTTACAACGATACGCGGATCAATATTTCATCGCGAGCGGACTACTATTCGGCGCAGGGTTACTTCCAAACGCAGTTCGGTCCAGGGCAGATAATAACTCAACACACTTTGGATGTCGAGCAAGGACTGGCCACCGATCAAAGCTCCACGGAATACTCCAACAGTTCGTCCGGAGAAGTCAGTCACTCCGATAGTTTCGCGCGATACATCACGGAAACCATCCCGTTTACCGTGGGCGTTCCTATCGAGTTGCGCGTCATCGCTGCCTCGGCCGTCAACCTGACGTGTGACGTACTCTGCAATATGGACGACACAGTTCTCAGCGATTCTTCCGACTCGCCCGGGTACGGATGGTATTGGGGAGGAATCAGGTCGATCGACATCGACGGAGATCAGGGTCCGCTGCTGGCTGATCCTCGATCGACATTTGACGGGTTCACCGTTGTCTCCCTCTCCGGCATGGACTACACCCGCTCGTATATTCCTTCCGTGCCCGAACAACCCGCTTGGACAATGCTGACCATTGGTGGTTTGCTCGTGTTCGCCATTCGAGCGCGGCGGCATTTTTTTCGATTGCCCGGCTGGATCGGGCCCGCAGCGTTCAGGAGGTTGCCGCGGTCGTCGGATCGATCGACCGGAGCGTCGTCGACAAGAGCGTGGACGACGATCGCTGCCAGGCGCTCATGAAACTGCCTCCGCCTTTCCCGGCCCGGCCGCGCCCCGAACTCATCGCATGATCAGGCGTGCGCCTCACCGCGCGCACGCATCCGTCGCCGCACCCAGACCGACGCCGCGAACACGACCCCACCGCCGGCCGCCAACACCACGCCCACCGGCCCGGTGGACGTCCAGCCCAGCCCCGACGCGATCGCCGACCCGCCCAGCCAGGCGCCCAGCGCGTTGGCGATGTTGAACGCCGAGTGGTTCAGCGCCGCCGCGAGCGTCTGCGCGTCGCCGGCGGTGTCCATCAGGCGGATCTGCAGCGCCGGGCCGAGGGCGACGACGGTGCCGAGCAGGAAGATGTTGATGCAGATGGCGATCGTGTACGGGGCCGTGAACGGGATGGCGGCCAGCACCAGCGCGCTCCACGCGAGCAGGCCGCCGATGGTGGGCATCAGCGCCTTGTCGGCCAGGCGCGCGCCCACCAGGTTGCCCGCCACCATGCCGGCGCCGAACAGTGCCAGCACCAGCGGGACGCCGTCCAGCGGCAGGCCGGTGACTTCGGTCAGCAGCGGCTTGACGTAGCTGAACACCGCGAACATGCCGCCGAAGCCGACCGCGGCGATGCCCAGGGTCAGCCATACCTGCGTGTGCGCCAGCGCGCCGAGTTCGCGCAGCGGGCTCGCGCCGTGCGGCGCGGGATCGTCGGGCACGCCGCGGTGGATCAGCACGATGGCCAGTACCGCGATGGCGCCTACCAGCACGAAGGCCGCGCGCCAGCCCAGGTGCTGGCCCAGCCAGGCGGCCAGCGGCACGCCGGCCAGCGTGGCGCTGGTCAGGCCCAGCATGACCAGGCCGACGGCGCTCGCGCGCCGGCCGGGTGGCGCCAGCGACGCCGCCATCAGCGCCGCCACGCCGAAGTACGTGCCG
>JBJMWE010000124.1:0-6925 GCA_045810285.1 Vitreoscilla sp.
CGCTTCTGGTACAGCGTGCCTGCGGTGATGCCCAGGAGCGCGGTCGCCGCCGGCAGCAGCAGCGTCGCAGCCGCCGGGCCGCCGGATCCGGCGACCTTGTGCGCCACCACCAGCACGACCCCGCCCAGGCCCAGCGCCAGCCCGGCCCATTGCGCCAGGCGCACGTGTTCGCGCAGGAACAGTCCGGCACCGAGTGCGGTCAGCACCGGCTGCAGCCCGACGACCAGCGCCGTGATGCCGGCGGGCAGCCCGAGGCGGATGGCGGTGAACACGCCGCCCAGGTACACCCCATGGATCAGCAGCCCGGACAGGCCGATGTGCAGCCACTGGGCCGACGTCGCGGGCCAGGGAGCGCGCGTGGCCAGTGCCACGGCGCCCATCAGCACCAGCACGGCACCGTAGCGCAGACTCAGCAAGGTGAGCGGCTCGCAGTCGGGCAGACCCAGCTTGGCGCCGATGAAGCCGGTGCTCCAGAGGACGACGAACAGCAGGGGGATCAGCGCGAAGGCGGGCCGATTGGTGGCGACCGGGGAAGAGGTGGAGGTCATGCGTGGCGCGCATCATCGCGCGGATGCAACGGCGTTGCTCGGACGGGGGCAATGGGCCGGGGCGCGTCGGCAGGGGCGGATGCTGCGAGTGCGCGCAGGACGATGCGACCTGTGGGACAGCGCCGCACACGAACGCCGCACACGAACGCCGCACAGCGGCCGGGAGACGCTACACGCCGTCATCCTGCGCGCAGTCGCAGGATCCACCTCGGCGCGGGCAGCATCCACTTGGGCGCGGTCTTGTGTCGCCGTCAGGCTGCGGCGCCTGCGGCAAGTGGAGCGTGAGAGCAAGCGTGGATCCTGCGACTGCGCGCCGGGTGACGGGCGTGTACGGGCATTGGCGGTTGACGCGATTTCACGTCATCCTGCGCGCAGTCGCAGGATCCACCTCGGCGCGGGCGGCATCCACTTGGGCGCGGTCTTGTGTCGTCTTCAGGCTGCAGCGCCTGCGGCAAGTGGAGCGTGAGAGCAAGCGTGGATCCTGCGACTGCGCGCAGGATGACCGGCGTGTACGGGCATCGGCAGTTGACGCGATTTCACGTGAGGCTGCAGCGCCTGCGGCAGTGGAGCGTGAGGGCAGGCGTGGATCCTGCGACTGCGCGCAGGATGACGGGAAATTGGCGGTCGACTCGACGCAGCGGATCCAAACCTGCCAGGCCTTGGCAGATATCGGGCGGGATCATGACGACATCGTCGAACCGGAGGATCCCCGCCATGCATGCCGCCGCCCACGCCAGTTCCCTGTGGCTCTACTTCGTCCTTGTCGCCGGCATCATCGTGCTGCCCGGCATGGACATGGCCTTCGTGCTCGCCAGCGCCCTGGCCGGCGGACGCCGCGCCGGCCTCGCGGCCGTCGGCGGCATGGTGGCCGGCGGCTGGCTGCACCTGGCGATGGGTGCGATCGGCATCGGGCTGCTGCTGCAGGCAGCCCCCGGCCTGTTCGAGGCACTGCTGGTGGCCGGCGCGCTCTACATCGCGTGGATCGGCCTGTCGCTGCTGCGCGGCGCGACGGCGCTCGGCGAGTCCGCGATCGCGCCGCGCCCGGCGCTGGCGACCTTCGGCCGGGCCCTGGCCACCTGCCTGCTCAACCCCAAGGCCTACGTCTTCACGCTCGCCGTCTTCCCGCAGTTCCTGCGTGCCGACGCCGGGCCGATCGCCCGGCAGGCGCTGTGGCTCGGCGCCATCACGTCGTCCACGCAGGCGGCGATCTATGGCGGCATCGCGCTGGCGGCCGCGGGCACGCGCGCGTGGCTCGTGCGCAACCCGGAATCGCAACGCCGGCTGGGCCACGGCGTCGGCCTGCTGCTGATCGCGGCCGCGGCGTGGACGGCCGCGCAGGGCCTCGCAGCGGGACGCTGAAGCCGCGCCCCGCTCGAGCAGCATCGCCTCCTGCATGCGGTCGGTCCGGCGCGCCGGCCGCACGCGCTCGGCCAGGCCGGCGCCGGGCGCCACCCGCGGCGAGGTGCGCTCGCGCTCAGCCCGCGGGCTTCGGCGCCTCGATCCTGACCGGCACCGTGAGGTTGCACAGGTCGATCGCGCCGGCCTTGTGCACGTACCACGCGTCCTTGCGATTGCGGCGCGACTCGATCATCTCGGCCCACTGCGGCGTGTCGGTGCGGAAGACGCGCACGTCGGGGCGCGTGGCCTCGGGCATGTCGGCCAGGCGCTCGATCTTGACGATGCGCGTGTCCTGCTCGGGCCTGTCGTAGAAGCCCATCGCGCCGCCGCCGCGCGGCAGCGAGGACAGCAGTTCCATGCCCTGCAGCACGCGCGCCACCGGCGCGATGTTGAGGTCGAGGCCACGCGGCGACTGGCCGATCACTGCGTACAGCTCCGAGCCGTTGCCCGAGTCGACGGTGTTGCCGCGGCCCGCGCCGATCGTGCCGTAGCAGTGCGCGATCCACGCCCGGTGGGTCTTCGGGTCGGCCGCCACGGGAAAGCCGTCGACGAAGCCGGTGACGGGCGCCCAGACGTCGCGATCCTTCAGCGTCGTGATCTTCAGGCCCTTGTCGCTGACCCAGAACTCCGGCTCCAGCGTTCGCCTGGCGGCGCCGAGCGAGCGTCCCTTCGTCGCGTCCTCGTCGTCGGCGTCGCGATCGCCCCACTGCGCGACGAAGTTGTCCTGCACGCGCAGCACCGAGAGCCCGTCGAAGTAGTGCTGCGCGACCAGCGTGCGGATGTTGTCGGCGTGCTTCGGCGCGAAGCGCGGCGCGAGCTCGAT
Organism: Vitreoscilla sp.; assembly: GCA_045810285.1. Lineage (GTDB taxonomy): Bacteria > Pseudomonadota > Gammaproteobacteria > Burkholderiales > Burkholderiaceae_C > Scleromatobacter. The sequence continues at coordinate 2,770 of JBJMWE010000124.1, forward strand.
CCAGACGATGCCCGCGGGCAACGTCATCGCGAGCACGTCGTTCGGGTCGGGCCGGCGCCAGGCGCTGGCGGGCGCCTCCTTGATGATGTCGGCGGTGGTGCGGACGGGCGGCGCGGACGCGGCGGCCTGCGCCTGCGCCTGCGCCTGCGCGTGCACGTGGGCGCAGGCCGCGCAGGCGAGCGCCGCGGCGGCCGCGTGGAGAAGTCGGGAACGTTGAGGCACGGGATTCCTTGGAGGTCTGTTCAGGATGCGCCCTGCGCCGCGATCCACGCGGCGATGCGCTCCTCGAGAAGGCCCAAGGGTACCGAACCCAGCGCGAGCACGGCGTCATGGAATGCGCGCAGGTCGAAGCGCAGGCCCAGCGCCTGCTCGGCGCGCGCACGCAGCGTGCGGATCGTCACCTCGCCGATCTTGTACGACAGGGCCTGCCCCGGCCAGCCGACGTAGCGGTCCACCTCGGTCGCCACCTCGTGCGCGCTGAGCGCCGTGTGCGCCAGCAGGTAGCCGCGTGCCTGCTCGCGGCTCCAGCGCTTCGCGTGCAGGCCCGTGTCGACCACCAGCCGGGCCGCGCGCCACATCTCGTACGTCAGCCGCCCGAACTGCTCGTACGGGGTGAGGTACACGCCCATCTCGTCGCCCAGGTGCTCGGCGTAGAGCGCCCAGCCCTCGCCGTACGCGTCGACGAAGCCGTGGCGCCGCCAGGCGGGCTGGCCCGGCACCTCGGCCGCCAGTGCGATCTGCAGGTGGTGGCCCGGCACCGCCTCGTGCAGCGTCAGCGCGGGCAGCGTGTAGAGCGCGCGCGACGGCAGCTCGTGCGTGTTGACCCAGTAGGTGCCGGCATGGCCCACCGGCCGCGGCGCCGGCACGTAGCGGCCGGTCGTGTAGAACGGCGCGATCTCGTCGGGCACGGGCGCCACGCCGTAGGGCTGGCGCGGCAGCACTCCGAAGAACTTCGGCAGCAGGCCGTCGATGCGCTTGCAGATCCAGGCGGCGTGCGCGAGCAGCGCCTGCGGCGTGCGCGCATAGAACTGCGGGTCGGTGCGCAGGAATTCGAGGAATGCCGGCATCTCGCCCGCGAACCCGGCCGCGCGCATGACCACGTGCATCTCGTCCAGGATGCGTGCGACTTCGCTGCGCCCGCGTTCGTGGATCTCGTCGGCCGACAGCGCCAGCGTCGTGTACTGGCGGATCTGCGCGGCGTAGAACGCCTCGCCATCCGGCAGGTCGCAGGCGGCCGTCGTGCGGCGCGCGCCGGGCACGTAGGTCTCGCGCAGGAACGCGAGCAGCCCGCGCCAGGCCGGCAGCACCCGCCCCTCGATGATGTGGCGGGCCTCGTCCTGCAGCGGGGCGCGTGCCGACATCGGCACGCCCGGCGGGAACGCCGCGAACGGCTTCCAGAACGGCGTGGCGGCAGCGTCGGTGAGCGCCGCGATCGCGGCGAGCGGCTGGTCGCGGCCCGCCAGCACCGCCTGCGGCACCGTGTAGCCGGTGGCCAGGCCCTCGCGCATGAGCTCGACGTGCTCGTCGAAGAAGCGCGGGATGTCGGCCAGGCGCGCCAGGAAGCGGCGGTACTCGTCGACGTCGCCCAGCGGCTGGGCGTCGCACAGGTCCACCAGCGGCCCGTGGAAACTCGAGTCGCTGTTCAGGGGCATCCGGTCGGCGTGCGATTCGATCGCCGCGATCAGCCCGTGCAACTGGTTCTCGTACACGGCGCGATCGATACGCGCCGCGGGCGACATCGCCGCCAGCGGGATCGCCGCCAGCGCCTCGCGCGTGGCGCGCCAGCGCGCGAGCCGCGCGGCGCGGCTGGCCGCGTCGACGCGCTCCAGCCGATCGTCGTGGGCGCGCTCGCCGACGCTGGTGGCCAGTTGCGGGAACTGGCCCAGGCGCCACGCCCACTCGTCGGCGGCCAGGTGCTCGAAGCGGGCGTCGGCGGCGTTGCCGGTGGTGTCCATGCTCAGGCGGCCGTGCGCGGGCGCGCGGCCAGCTTCGCGGCGACCAGGGCCAGGGCCTCTTCGCGTTCGGCGCCGTCGAGCACGAGGCGCGGGGCGCGCACGCGTTCGTGGCCATGGCCCACCTGCTGCTGCACCAGCTTGATCAACTGCACGAACTTGGGCACCGTGTCGAGCGTGAGCAGCGCGTGGAACCACGCATAGAGCGCATCGATCTCGGCGCGCACCTGCGCCTGTGCGCCGGCCGGCAGGTCGATGGCGTGCGCACGCAGCGCCAGGTCGAACAGGCGCACCGATTCGGCCGGCATCGCGTTCACCAGGCCCGCAACCCAGCCGGTGGCGCCCGCGGCGATGCCTTCGACGATGACGTCGTCCACGCCCACCAGGATCGCCAGCCGGTCGCCCAGGCGATGGCGGATCGCGGCGATGCGGCGGATGTCGGCGCTCGATTCCTTGACGGCCACGAGGTTGGCGTGGGCGCGGGCGAGCTCCTCGATGTGCTCGGGCTGGAAGTCGGTGCGGTAGGCGATCGGGTTGTTGTAGAGCATGCACGGCAGGTCCGTCGCCTGGATGACGGCGGCCACGTGCGCGCGCATCTCGCGCCAGTCGGTCGAGTAGACGTACGGCGGCAGCACCATCAGGCCGGCGCAGCCGATCTCGGCTGCGGCCTGCGCCAGCCCGCAGGCCTCGTCGGTGGACAGCGCCGCGATGCCCGCGACCAGCGGCACGCGGCCCTGCAGCGCCGCGGCCAGGGTGCGCAGCACGTCCAGCTTCTCGGGCACGGACAAGGTGGCGGCCTCGCCGAGCGAGCCGAGGGCGACGATGCCCGTGCAGCCGGCCTCGATCATCCACAGCGCGTGCGACGCCAGGAAATCGTGGTCGACCTCGCCGTCGGCGGTGAAGGGGGTGGTGATGGCGGGCATCACGCCGTTCCAGGTCATGCTCATGTCGGAAACTCCTCGTTGGATGGGGTGTCGGGCGGGTTCTCGAGGGCCGCCAGCAAGGTGGCGAGCGGCATCGGCGTCAACGGCGCACGTTGGGGAAGTCGCGGCCAGGCCATCACGGCCGCAAGGGTGTCATGGCAAAGCCGGCCCTGGCAGTGGCCCATGCCGCAGCGCGTGGCCAGCTTGGCGGCGCGCAGGTCGGCCTGCCCGCGCAGGGCCGACCAGGGCACGTCCTCGCAGCGGCAGACGAGCGTGTCGTCGCGCATCCGGGCGGCCCAGTCGCGTGGCATCGGGAAGGTGGCGGCGACCGCGGCGGCGAAGGCGTGCTCGTGCGCCAGCTGCGCGCGCAGCGCAGGCGCATCCACGCACGCCGCGCCCAGCTCGGACGCAGCTGCGTTCCCGGCGATCGTGCCCTGCAGCCGCGCGGCCTGCGCCCCCGCGATGCCGGTGCACTCGCCCGCCGCGAACACGCCCGCGACGCTGCTGCGCTGCGCCGCGTCGACGGCGATCGCCGGGGCGCCGAAGCGCTGCGCCAGTGCACAGCCGAGCGCCTGGCCGAGCTCGGTCTGCGGCACGAGGCCCCAGCCGGCGGCGACCGCATCGCACGGGAGCGTGCGCCGGCGCCCGTCCCCGCCCACCAGCACGGCGCGCTCGACGCGGCCGGCGCCTTCGATGGCCTCGATGCGCCAGCCGCGCAGCATGGTCACGCCGCCCAACGCCGCGCCCAGGCGCAGCGCCTGCCAGGCCTTGCGCGGATGCCGCGCCAGCGTGCCCGCGAAGCGCGCCAGCGACGCATGGCTGGCCTCCTCGGCGAGACCGACCAGCTGCGCTCCCTCGGCACGCAAGGTCGCGGCCGCGGCCAGCAACAGCGGCCCGGTGCCCGCGACGAGCACGCGTTTCCCGCGGATCGGCCAGCCGCCCTTGACCAGCGCCTGCAGCCCGCCCGCTCCGAAGACGCCGGGCAGCGTCCACCCGGGCAACGGCAGCAGCCGCTCGCGCGCACCGGTGGCCAGCACCAGCCGCTCCCAGTGGACGCGGCGCGCGCCCTGCGGGCCGTCGACCAGCAGGACGCCCTGCGGCAGCACCATCGTCACGCGCAGGCCCGCGAGCACGCGGGCCCCCGCGCCGGCGAGACGCGCGAGCGCGTCCGCGACTGGCGCCGCGGCCACGCCCTGGCGCGCGCGCCAAATCTGGCCGCCCGCCTGCGGCGCGGCCTCCAGCAGCAGCACGTCGAGGCCGGCGGCCGCGGCCGCATGGGCC
>JBJMWE010000125.1:0-4239 GCA_045810285.1 Vitreoscilla sp.
CGGCGCGTTGGCCGGCGCGACCGGCGCCAGCGCGGCGGCGGCGGCCGGGGAGACCACGCCGGGCGCGGCCACCGGGGGTGCCGGAACGGCCGCGTGGACGGGCGAGGCGGCCGACGCGGGCGCAGGTGCTGATGCGGAGGCGGGTGCTGATGCAGGCGCAGGTGCAGCTGCGGGTGCCGATGCAGGGACCTGGGCTGGCGCCGGGACGGCGGGCGTCGGCTGCACGGCCGACGCGGCCGCGGTCGACGGCGCGGACGCCGCCTCGGCTGTGGACTGGGGGAATGCGCGGCCGGCGGCCAGCAGCGCGACGGCGGCCAGCGCGACTGGCGCCAGCGCGGAAAGACGGGGAACGGACATGTCTGGCCAATATACCGAAGGACGTGTCCGCCTCGGCCGCGAAAAGGCGGGTGGAAAGGCCCCGCGTCGCGCCTTCGCGTCAGTCGCGCGACGTGCGATACGGCTCCTCGAACGCCAGGAATTCCCGCTCGGCCAGCGCCCCGCGGATCCACGCGGCGGTGCCCTTGGCCGCCGTGGCTCGTTCGATGTAGGCCGCCACCTGCGCCGGTACCGGCAGCGCGTAGGTGCGCATGCGCATGACCACCGGCGCGAAGAAGGCGTCGGCGATCGAGAACTCGCCGAACAGGAACGGCCCGCCCGACCCGGCGAGCGCTTCCTCCCACATCTGCGTCATGCGGGCGAGGTCGGCGCGCGCCGCCGCGTTCTCCGCGAGCACGCGGGCGCCGATCCCGGGCATCGAGGCCTCGATGTTCATGCCGAAGACGTCGCGCATCGTGCCGAAGCCGCTGTGCATCTCGGCGCAGATGCTGCGGGCGCGGGCCCGCCGGCGGGGGGCGCGCGGCCACAGGGCCTGGCCGGGGAACTTCTCGGCCAGGAACTCGGCGATCGCCAGGGAATCCCACACGGCGAAGCCGTCGTCGTCGACGAGTACCGGCACCTTGCCCGCGGGCGAGCGCTCGGCCACCGCGGCCTTGAAGCGCGAGTCGGCGGCGACGCTCTCGAACGGGACATGCACCTCCTCGAACGGGATGTCGAACTGGGTCAGCAGCACCCAGGGGCGCATCGACCAGGACGAGTAGTTCTTGTTGCCGATCAACAGCTTCATGCGGGGCTCCGGTGTGCGGCGAGCGCGGGGTGTCGTTGCAGGAGAGGCGACTGTAGCCGTCGTCCTGCGCGCAGTCGCAGCAGCCACCTCCGCGGCGACGTAGCCTCGTCGGGGGTGCCGCGCATGAACGGCGGCGCCTTGGCTGGCGTGGATCCTGCGACTGCGCGCAGGATGACAGTGCGTGGGGTTCATCGGTCCGGGCGCGTGTCGCCTGCGCGTACTTCCGGGACAGCACACCAGCCCATGCAAATCGGCGATGAACCTGTTTTCAGGCTACCCTTCGCGGTCGCGCGCAGCCGCCCCGCCATCCCCATGCCCGAACTGTTCCGCCGCCAGGCCGTCGACTACCAGCGCCAGAAGTTCCACGGCGCGATCGTGCTGACGCGCAGCCCGTGGCGGACGGCGATCGCGGCGTTCTTCGTGCTCCTGGTGGCCGCGTTGCTGGTGTTCGCGGGCACGCAGGGCTTCGCGCGCAAGGAGACGGTCGGCGGGGTGCTGGCGCCGGCCGGCGGGGTGCTGCGGCTGGTGGCGCCGCAGGCCGGCGTGGTCGTGGCCACGCCGGTGCCTCAGGGCAGCCGGGTCGCGGCGGGGCAGACGGTGGTGCGCCTGTCGGCGGAGCAGTCGAGTGCCACGGGCCCGACGCAGGAGGCCGTCGCGCGCTCGCTCGCGCTGCGCCAGGGCAGCCTCGCGCAGGAGCTGCAGCAGCAGGGACAGCAGGCGCGCCAGCAGGCATTGGCGCTGGATGCGCGCATCGTCGCGGTGCAAGGCGGCCTGGCGCAGCAGGAGCGCGAGATCGCGCTGCAGCGCGAACGCGTGCAACTGGTGCGCGAGGTGGCCGGGCGCTATCCGGAGCTGGTGCGCAGCGGCGCGGTGTCGCCGGTGGAGGCGGCCGAGAAGCAGACCGAGCTGCTGGACCAGCAGGCGCACCTGTCGGAGCTCGAGCGCGCGCGCGGCACGGCGCAGGCCGAGCTGGCGACGCTGCGTGCCGACCGCGCGGCGCTGCCGCTGCAGGCCGGCCGCGAAAGCTCGCAGATGCAGCGCGAGGTGCAGGCGCTCGTGCAGGCGCAGGCCGAGAACGAGTCGCACCGCGGCACGCAGGTGCTGGCGCCCGGGCCCGGCGAGTTGGCGACGCTGCTGGCCACGCCGGGGCAGTCGGTGGCCGCCGGCCAGACGCTGGCCACGCTGCTGCCCGCCGGCGCGGTGCTGGAGGCCGAGCTGTGGGTGCCCACGCGCGCCGCCGGCTTCGTGCATCCGGGCACGCCGGTGTGGCTGCGCGTCGATGCGTTCCCGTATGCGCGCTACGGCCAGTTGCCGGCGCACGTGCGCGAGGTGTCGCAGAACGCGCTGAGCGCCGCCGAGGTCGGCGAGCCCGCCGATGGCGGCACGGCGTCGCCGCGCAACGTCTTTCGCGTGATCGTGACGCTCGATCCCGCCGCGTCCGCCGACGCCGCGCTCGCCTGGCGCACGTCGCTGAAGGCCGGCATGCGCGTGCAGGCCAGCCTGGTCGCCGAGCACCGCACCCTGCTGCAATGGGCGCTGGAGCCGCTGGCCGCCCTGAAGGTGGCCGCGAGATGAGCGGGGGGATGGAGCACGACCCGGTGCCCGCCGGCGTCACGCGCCGGCTCGGCCTGCGTCGCCACGTGCCGGTGATCCTGCAGACCGAGGCCAGCGAATGCGGCCTGGCGGCGTTGGCGATGGTGGCCATGGCGCAGGGGCTGGACACCGACCTGCCGTCGCTGCGGCTGCGCTTCGGCGTCTCGCGCAAGGGCGCGAACTTCGAGGGCCTCGTGCGCGTCGCGGCGGCCCTCGGTCTCGACAGCCGTCCGCTCAAGCTGGACCTGCACAACCTGCGCGAGCTGCAGCTGCCCTGCATCCTGCACTGGGACATGAACCACTTCGTGGTGCTCGTGGCGGTGTCGGCGCGGCGCGTCGTGGTGCACGACCCGGCCGTGGGCGTGCGCGCGTTCTCGCTCGCGGAGTTCGCGCAGCACTTCACCGGCATCGCGCTGGAGCTGCACCCGGGCGAAGGCTTCGCGCCGCAATCGGAGCGGGTGCGCTTCACGCTGCGCGATCTGATGGGCCGCATCACCGGCCTGCGGCGCGGCCTGGCGCAGATCCTCGCGCTGGCGCTCGCGCTGGAGGTGGTCGTGATCGCGTTGCCGTTCTACCTGCAGTGGGTGGTCGACCAGGCGCTGCTGGCAGCCGACCGCGAGTTGCTGGCGGTGCTGGCGCTGGGCTTCGGCCTGCTGGTGCTGCTGCAGGCGGGCATGGGCGCCGTGCGCGGCTGGTGGGTGGCCACGCTCGGCGCGCGGCTGAACTTCCAGTGGCTCGGCAACGTGTTCGGCCACCTGGTGCGCCTGCCGCTGGAGTTCTTCGAGAAGCGCCATGTGGGCCACATCGTGTCGTGCTTCGGCTCGATCGTGGTGATCCAGAAGACGCTCACGACGGGCCTGGTGCAGGCGCTGGTCGACGGGCTGATGGTGGCCGGCACGCTGGCGATGATGGCCCTGTACAGCCCGGCGCTGATGGGGGTGTCGCTGGTCGCGGCGGGCCTGTACGCGCTGCTGCGCCTGGCGGTGTTCCGCTCGCTGCGCGAGGCCAGCGCCGAGGAGATCATCCACGCCGCGCGCCAGCAGACGCACTTCCTCGAGACGGCCGGCGGCATCCAGAGCGTGCGCCTGTTCGGGCGCGGCGACCAGCGCCGCGCCGGCTGGATGAACATGCTGGCCGACCAGTTCAACGCCGGCCTGCGCGTCGCGCGCGTGCACGTCACGCACGAGAGCGCGCAGACGCTGCTGTTCGGGCTCGAACGCGTGCTGGTGGTGTGGCTGGCCGCGCGCATGGTGCTGGCCGGCGGCTTCACCGTGGGCATGCTGTTCGCGTACATGGCCTACAAGGAGCTGTTCTCGCAGCGCGTCAGCGCGCTCGTGGACACCGCCTCCGAGCTCGCGATGCTGCGCCTGCACGGCGAACGCGTGGCCGACATCGCGCTGGCCCAGGCCGAGGCCGGCGAGGCGCCGGCGGCGACCGAGGTCGACCTGGGCGGGCGTCCCGCGCGCATCGAGCTGCGCGGCGTCGGCTACCGCTACGGCCCGACCGAGCCGTGGGTGCTGCGC
>JBJMWE010000126.1:0-10000 GCA_045810285.1 Vitreoscilla sp.
AAGGCTGTCGTCCTGCGCGCAGTCGCAGGGTCGGGACGCTGTCGTCCTGCGCGCAGTCGCAGGGTCGGGAGGCTGTCGTCCTGCGCGCAGTCGCAGGGTCGGGAGGCTGTCATCCTGCGCGCAGTCGCAGGATCCACCCCCGCCGAGGCGGTCTCCGAATGAACGACGCGGCCCGCAGGCCGCGTCGTTCAACGGGCAAGCAACGCCATCACTCGCCCTTGCCGCCCAGCTTGAGCATCTCCGCGCCGGTGCCCGAGCCGAGCAGGCCGGCCTTCGCGTAGGTCATCAGCTTCTCGCGGGTGTCCTGGATGTCGAGGTTGCGCATCGTCAGCTGGCCGATGCGGTCGGCCGGCGTGAAGCTCAGCTCGCCCTTTTCCATGGTGAGGCGCTCGGGCTTGTAGGTGAGGTTGGGCGATTCGGTGTTCAGGATCGAATAGTCGTTGCCGCGGCGCAGCTCCAGCGCGACTTCGCCGGTGATGGCGCGCGCCACCCAGCGCTGCGCCGTCTCGCGCAGCATCAGCGCCTGCGAATCGAACCAGCGGCCCTGGTACAGCAGGCGGCCGAGCGCGCGGCCGTTGTCGCGGTACTGCGCGATGGTGTCCTCGTTGTGGATGCCGGTGACCAGGCGCTCGTAGGCGATGAACAGCAGCGCCAGCCCCGGGGCCTCGTAGATGCCGCGGCTCTTGGCCTCGATGATGCGGTTCTCGATCTGGTCGCTCATGCCCAGGCCGTGGCGGCCGCCGATGCGGTTGGCCTCCAGCAGCAACTCGACCGGGTCGGCGTACTCCTTCCCGTTCAGCGCGACGGGCATGCCCTCGTGGAAGCGCACGCGCACCTCCTCGGCCTTGACGACGACGTCGTCGCGCCAGAACGCCACGCCCATGATGGGCTGCACGATCTTGATGCCGGAGTTCAGCTGCTCCAGGTCCTTGGCCTCGTGCGTGGCGCCCAGCATGTTGGAGTCGGTCGAATAGGCCTTCTCCACCGACATCTTGTAGCCGAAGCCCGCCTTGTTCAGGAACTCCGACATCTCAGTGCGGCCGCCGAGTTCGTCGATGAACACCTGGTCCAGCCACGGCTTGTAGATCTTGAGCGACGGGTTCGCGAGCAGGCCGTAGCGGTAGAAGCGCTCGATGTCGTTGCCCTTGAACGTGCTGCCGTCGCCCCAGATGTTGACGTCGTCCTCCTTCATCGCCGCCACCAGCATCGTGCCGGTGACCGCGCGGCCCAGCGGCGTGGTGTTGAAGTAGGTGACGCCGGCCGTGGAGATGTGGAAGGCGCCGCTCTGCAGGGCGGCGATGCCCTCGGCCACCAGCTGCGGGCGGCAGTCGACCAGGCGCGCCTTCTCGGCGCCGTACTGCATCGCCTTGCGCGGGATCTCGTCGTAGTCCGGCTCGTCGGGCTGGCCCAGGTTCGCGGTGTACGCGTAGGGAATCGCGCCCTTCAGGCGCATCCAGTGCAGCGCGGCGCTGGTGTCGAGGCCGCCGGAGAAGGCGATGCCGACCTTTTGCTGGGCGGGCAGGTTCTGGAGGATGGTGGTCATGTCGAGGTCGGGGGCGAGCTGCGGGAAATCCCCCCATTCTCGACGATTCCGGGACTGCATGGCGCTCGGACCGCGATGCGCCGGGCACCCCCCGGCAGCGCGAGCCCGAGTGCCGGGCCGGCGGCGGTCCGCTCGGCTCGAATGTCGGGCCGCATCGAAGGCGCGGCGCCCTCTAGGCCGCCACCCGTTCGAAGGTGTCGGCGTTCGCCATGACCGCGTGGGGCCAGGCTCGCTTTCCGGCCCCGTCGTCGGCCGCGTCGGCGGCGACATGCCACATCGTCTGCATCTTGCCCGCGCGCAGGAGGCCCGTGAACGAGCACACCATGTCGCCCTTGGGCGTCGCACCGGCGAACGCGAAACTCAGGCAATCGCCGTGATGGACGCCCGCCACGGCGAAGTCCTTGCCGAAGAAGCCGCTGTCGCGCAGGGCCGTCCGAAAGAAGCCGTGCAGGCGGCCAGCGGCGTCATCCGTGATCGTCAGCGTCGATCCGTACTGGTTGCTCCACGTTCCGATCCATGTCACGGCTGCCCCCTGTGATGACCTGGCCGGTCGCGGCAATCCTCGTACCGGTGCAACGCGTGGCGGCCGGGCCGACGCGGCCTGCCGGTGCGGCGAGGAGGGCGTGCGATCACGCCGCCCTCGGGCTCCCGCCCGGGCTGGCCTCAAAGCCGCGGCTCGCCGTATTGGTTGACCAGGATCGTCGGCCCGGGCGGCGCCGTCGTCTGCACGTGATGCTCCACGCCGTTGAACGTGTAGACGGTGTCGAAGAACTGCGGCGGCCCGGAGGCCGGCTCGGTGGCGCAGCGCTGCACGTCCTCGATGCGCGTGCCGCTGTTGGCGCTGCCGATCGCGTTGCCCACCAGCGCGCCGCCGACGGCACCGGCCGCGACCGCGCCGTGGCCGCGCGCGACCTGGTGGCCCAGGATGCCGCCGAGGATGCCGCCGATCACGGTGCCGCTGACCTGGTTGCGGTTGTCGCGCACCTCGGCCTGCTCGACCCAGCAGCGCTGCGTCGGCGAACCGTAGACCGCGCGGGATGCGAGCACCTCGGCCTGGAACAGCTGCTCCTGCGGACGGCGGCGGGCGTCGTACGCGGGTGGGGCCGGCGGCGCCCAGCCGGCGTCGGCCACGGGCTGGTCGGCCGGCATCTCGCGCAGCGACGTGATGCTGTTGCCCATGCCCATGGCGTCGAGGTTCGGGTAGTTGCCCGGGCGCAGGTAGACGCAGTGGCCGCCGTAGCCCCGGCCGTCGCAGGCCTCCCAGCGATCGCCCACCACGACCAGCGAGGACGCGCGGTCGTTGAAGCCGACGTCACGCAGGTTGCCGATGTCGGACGTGGTGCTGAACGACGGGCCGCGGAAGTTCTCGCGCTCGTAGAGCGTCACCTGCCCGGGCAGCGGCGGCGGCGCCCAGCGGTCCGGCGCGAACTGCCCGTCGCGGTCCACCCAGCGCGCCGACGAGATGCGCTCGTTCAGGCCCATCGAGCCCAGCGACGGGTAGCTGCCGGGCCGCAGGATGTAGCAGTGGCCACGGAAGCCCGCGTCGTCGCAGACCTCCCAGGGCCGCCCGGTCACCACCACCGACGAGGCGCGGTCGTTGAAGCCGATGCGCTGGAAGCTGTCGACCGGATCGTGCACGGTGAACGCGCGCCCGCTGTAGTTGTCGTATTCGTAGAAGGTGACGTCGGCCAGCGCGGCGCCGCAGCAGGCGAGGGCGGCCGCGGCCAGCGAGGTCCTGAGGAGTCTGGTTGTCATCGGACACTCTCCGTTGTCGTGATGCAACGGAACGGGCAATCCAGGGGCCTGTTTCGTGCGCGACAGCGGTGCCGCGCAGGGGGCCGGAAGTCAGGTCGCTTCGACGCGGCGCAGGCGCACGTGGGCGACCAGCCCGCCCTCCGGCGCGTTGGTCATCTCCAGGCTGCCGCCCATGCGCTGGATCGACTTCTTCACCACCGCGAGGCCCAGGCCCGCGCCGGTGGCCGACGTGCGCGCCGTGTCGCCGCGGAAGAACGGCGTGGTGAGCTGCGCGAGCTTGTCCACCGGCACGCCGGGGCCGCGATCGCGCACGGTCACGATGATCCACGGGCCCGCCTGCAACTGGCCCACCTGCACCTCGGCGGGCACCGTGTCCGACGGGCGGCCATAGCGGCGCGCGTTCTCGAACAGGTTGGCGAACACGCGCCCGAGCTCGATCGGATCGCCCAGCACGCGCGAGACGGGCGACAGCTGCACCGCGATGCGGATCTGGCTGGCGTCGCGGAAGGCCAGCGCCTCGCGTTCGACGACGGCCGCCAGCGGCACGGGCTCCAGGCGCGTGACGCCCGGGCGCGCGTAGTCCATGAACTTGTCGATGATCGCGTCGAGCTGGTCGATGTCCTCGGCGATGTGGCTGCGGGCCTCTTCGTCAGGCACGCTGATCTCGGCCTCGAGGCGGATGCGCGCCAGCGGCGTGCGCAGGTCGTGCGAGATGCCGGCCAGCATCACGGTGCGATCCTGTTCCACCTTGGCCAGGTCGCGCGCCATGCGGTTGAAGCCGATGTTGACGGCGCGCACCTCGGGCGTGCCCACGCGCTCGTCGAGCCGGATGTCGTACTCGCCTTCGCGGATGCGGGCGGTGGCCGTCGACAGGTCCTTCAACGGCCGGTTGATCAGCCCCGCGATGGTGGCCGAACCGATGATCGTGGCCAGGATCGCGATGCCCACCCACACGAACCAGGTGCTCGAGGTGAGCGGCGTGACGCGCGCCGACTCCGCCTGCAGCCAGTAGCGGTCGTCATCGATCGTGAAGCCGACCCACAGCGCCTCCTGTCCGTTGACCGAGCGCGCCACCACCGTGCCCTCGCCCAGGCGCACGCGCAGTTCGGCCGCGATGCGGCGCGTGAACGCGTCGACCTCGTAGGGATCCCAGCGGTCGGCCGGCTCGCGCGGCAGCACGCGCACCGCTTCCTGGTCCGTCATCGCCTTCATCAGCGAGATGCGCGTGATGCCGTCGACGTTCTTCATCGCGCCGCGCGACAGGTTCACGAGGCTGGCGATCTGCTGGGCGGCCACGACCGCGCGCGGCTCGAATTCGAGCTGGCGCAGCGTCTGCACCCAGGCGATCACGCCACCGGTGAGCAGCAGCGACAGCAGGAAGAACGTGCGCCAGAAGAGACTCAGCGACAGGTGCTTGCGTTCCATCCCCGGCTTCGTCAGGGGGTCACGCCGTCTCGCTGGGGACGAACACGTAGCCCACGCCCCACACGGTCTGGATGTAGCGCGGGTTCGACGGATCGGGCTCGATCATCTTGCGCAGGCGCGAGATCTGCACGTCGAGGCTGCGGTCGAACGGCTCGAAGTCGCGGCCGCGCGCCAGCTGGGCGAGCTTGTCGCGCGAGAGCGGCTGGCGCGGATGGCGCACCAGCGCCTTGAGCATCGAGAACTCGCCGGTGGTCAGTGCGATCGGCTCGCCGTCCTTCGTGAGCCGGCGCAGCGACAGGTCGAACTCGAAGTCGCCGAACTGCACGACCTGGGCGTCCTTCGCGGGCGCGCCGGGCGCCTCCTGCGGCGGGCGGCGGCGCAGCACCGCGTGCACGCGGGCGAGCAGCTCGCGCGGGTTGAAGGGCTTGGGCAGGTAGTCGTCGGCGCCCACCTCCAGGCCGACGATGCGATCGACGTCTTCCACCTTGGCGGTGAGCATGATGATGGGCGTGCGGTCGCCGGCGGCGCGCAGGCGGCGGCAGATCGACAGGCCGTCCTCGCCCGGCAGCATCAGGTCGAGCACGATCAGGTCGATGTTCTCGCGCGTCATCAGGCGGTTGAGCGCCTTGCCGTCCTCGGCCAGCAGGACATCGAAGCCTTCCTGGCTGAGATAGCGGCGCAGCAGGTCGCGGATACGGGCGTCATCGTCGAGGACGACGATGCGATCTTGGCGGGTGCCAGGGACTGCCGACATGGATGGCTCCAAATATGTAACAGGCTCGATTCTGCGGGGCAAAAACGCAGTTGCGGCGGTTTTCTGCCCGACCTTTTAGTTCTGTTACAAATTTGCCAGGTCGTCGATAGCCGTGCTCTCGTCACCCCTTTTGCGGCGGCGCGCCGTTCAATGGGCATCATCCCTCCATGAACTCGACCATGAACAAGACCTCGCTCGCCTTCGTCCCCGCCACGCTGCTCGCCGCGCTGCTCGCGTCGCCCTTGCCCTCGCTGGCGCAGGCCACGCCGGGCATGCCGGTGCTGGCGGTGCAGAAAGATCCCGAAGGCGTGGTCACGCTCGCCAGCAGCGCCACGGTGCAGGTGCCCAACGACTGGATCGCCGTGCAGTTCAGCACCAGCAAGGAAGGCACCGACGCGAACGCCGTGCAGGCCGCGCTCAAGGACGCGCTGGGGGCCGCGCTGGCCCAGGCGCGCATGGTCGCCCGGCCCGATGGCCACGTGGAAGTGCAGGGCGGCGGCTTCTCGCTGCAGCCGCGCTTCAACAGCAAGGGCGTCGTCAATGGCTGGTCTGGCACCACGTCGCTGGTGGTGCAGGGCCGCGACATGGGCACGATCGCCGAGCTCGCCGGCAAGGTCCAGTCGATGACGGTGGGCAGCCTCGACTACAGCGTCTCGCGCGAGGCGCGCGAGAAGGTGGAGGGCGAGCTCGCCGCCCAGGCGATCGCGCGGTTCCGCGCCAAGGCCGCCGACTATGCCAAGGCCTTTGGCTACGGCTCGTTCGCGATCCGCGAAGTCAACGTCAACGTCGACAACAACCAGCCGCCGCGGCCCTATGCCATGAAGGCGATGGCGCGCGGCGTCTCCGCCGACAGCGCGCCGATGCCGGTGGAGGCCGGCTCCGGCACCGTCACCGCGAACGTCAACGGCAGCGTGCAGCTCTCGAAGTAGCCCGCTGCGGGCGCGGATTGCCGCCGTCGCGGTTTTCACACGCCGGGGCGTCCGGGCGCGGCGGCGCTTGCTACGATCCCGCCATGACCGCCGACACGCCGCTCGAACCCCGCCTGCGCCACGTGCAATGCCTTGCGTCCGAGGGCCTGCACCACATGGCCTATTGGGAATGGGGCGACGCGGCCAACCCCAAGGTGCTGGTGTGCGTGCACGGCCTGACGCGCCAGGGCCGCGACTTCGACACGCTGGCCCGCGCGCTGGCCGGCGAGTACCGCGTCGTCTGCCCGGACGTCGTCGGCCGCGGCGAGTCCGACTGGCTGCGCAATCCGGCGTCGTACGCGATCCCGGCCTACGTCGCCGACATGGTGACGCTGCTCGCGCGCCTGGACGCGCGCGAGCTGCACTGGGTGGGCACGTCGATGGGCGGGCTGATCGGCATGGGGCTCGCGGCGTTGCCCGAGTCGCCGATCCGCAAGCTCGTCCTCAACGACGTCGGCCCCGCCATCGAATATGCCGCGATCGCGCGCATCGGCAGCTATGTCGGCGTGCCCGTGCACTGGGATACGCTGGACGAGGCCGCCGACGCGCTGCGCGCGATCTCGCTCGGCTTCGGGCCGCACACCCGCGAGGAGTGGCTCGCGCTGACGCGCCCGCAACTCGTGTCCGACGGCGACGGCTTCAAGCCGCATTACGACCCGGCCATCGGCGTGCCGTTCAGGGCCGTCACGCCCGAGCTGGCGGCGGCGGGCGAGGCGCTGCTGTGGCAGTCGTACGACGCGATCCGCTGCCCCACGCTGGTGCTGCGCGGCGCCGAGTCCGACCTGCTCTCGCGCGCCACCGCCGACGCGATGGCGCAGCGCGGCCCGCGGGCGCGCGTGCACGAGATCGCCGGCACCGGGCACGCCCCGACGCTGGTGCACGCCGACCAGGTCGCCGTCGTGCGCGACTTCCTGCTGGCGGCCTCGCCATGAAGACGCAGGCGAGCAGCGTCGCCGTCGACGATGCGCCGGCCATCGTGCGCATCGCCGACGTCGACATGGCGGCCGCGGCCGCCGAGCCGCACGCCGGCAGCGAGGGCGAGCCGGGCGACGCCGACGCGCGCGGCGACCTCGCGCTGGCCCGCGCGCGCGCGTTCGCGGAGCCGCTGCTGGTGGGGCGCCTGCTGGACAGCGGCGAGCCCGCGATGTCGCATGCGCAGGGCGTCGCGCAGATCCTGGCCGACCTCGGCGCCACGCCCGCGATGCAGGCCGCGGCCTGGCTCGTCTACGCAGGCGACGGCCTGCAGCGGCCGATCGAGGTGGTGACCAAGGCGTTCGGCCCGTCGTACGCGAGCCTGGTGGATCTCACGCGCAAGCTGGTCAAGATCCAGCGCAACGCGCGCGAGGCGCAGATCGGCAAGGAGCAGCGCGCGCTGCAGACCGAGCGCGTGCGCAAGATGCTGCTGGCGTTCTCGCGCGACCTGCGCGTGGTGCTGCTGCGCCTGGCCTCGCGCCTGCAGACGCTGCGCTGGCATGCGGCCAGCCGCACGCCGTGCCCGCCGGAGCTGGCGGCCGAGTCGCAGCAGGTGTTCGCGCCGCTGGCCAACCGCCTGGGCATCTGGCAGATCAAGTGGGAGCTGGAGGACCTGTCGTTCCGCTTCCTCGAGCCGGCGGAATACAAGCGGGTCGCGAAGCTGCTCGACGAACGCCGCGTCGAGCGCGAGGCGGGCATCGTCGCCTTCCGCACCGAGCTCGAGCGCATGCTCGCGGCCGCGGGCATCCCCGCCGACATCCAGGGCCGGCCCAAGCACATCTACAGCATCTGGAAGAAGATGCGCGGCAAGGAGCTGGACTTCGAGCACGTGTTCGACATCCGCGCGATGCGCGTGATCGTCGACGACGTCGCGGCCTGCTACGCCGTGCTCGGGCGCGTCAACGAGCGCTACCGCGCGGTCGACGGCGAGTTCGACGACTACATCGCGCGGCCCAAGGGCAACGGCTACCAGTCGCTGCACACCGTCGTGAAGGACGACAAGGGCCGCGCGTTCGAGGTGCAGATCCGCACGCGCGACATGCACGAGCACGCCGAGCATGGCGTCGCCGCGCACTGGGCCTACAAGGAGGCCGGCACGAAGGGCTACGCGGGCGTCAGCGCGGCCGGGGCCTTCGAGGACCAGGTGGCCCAGGCGCGCAAGGCGGTGCTGCGCCAGCTGCTGGCATGGGAGCGCGACTTCGTCGCCGAACCCGGCGCCGAGGGGCTGCCGGCCGCCGGCGGCGACGTGCCGGCCGACGCCCCGGCGTTCGAGGATCGCATCTACGTGTTCACGCCGCAGGCCAGCGTGATCGAGCTGCCCGCGGGCGGCACGCCGGTGGACTTCGCCTACGCGCTGCACACCGACGTCGGCCACCGCTGCCGCGGCGCGCGCGTCGACGGCGCGATGGTGCCGCTGCAGACGCCGCTGCGCAACGGCCAGACGGTGGAGATCGTCACCGTTCGCGAGGGCGGGCCGTCGATGGACTGGCTCAATCCCGAGCTGCACTTCCTGCAGAGCCCGCGCGCCCGGGCCAAGGTGCGAGCCTGGTTCAACGCGCTGCAGCACACCCAGACCGTGGCCAAGGGCCGCGAGCTGGTCGAGAAGCTGCTGCAGCGCGAGGGCCGCACGGCCACCAGCCTCGAGGAGCTCGCGGGCAAGCTGGGTTTCGACGACGCGCAGGCGCTGTTCGAGGTGGTTGGCAAGGACGAGTACTCGCTGCGCAACATCGAGAACCTGCTGCGACCGGCCGAGCCGCCGCCGCCCGACGAGGTCATCCAGCTCAAGCGCCCGCGCACCGGCGGCGCCGCCGGCGGCGTGCTCGTGGTGGGCATCGATTCGCTGCTGACGACGTTGGCCAGTTGCTGCCGGCCGGCGCCGCCCGATGCGATCGGCGGCTACGTGACGCGCGGCAGGGGGGTTGCCGTGCACCGCAGCGCCTGCGCCAACTTCCGCCACATGGCCGCGAGCAACCCGGAGCGCGTCATCCCGGTCGAATGGGGGGCCTCGGCCGTCGAGGCGCGCATCGACCGGAGCGTCTACGCGGTCGACGTCGTGGTCGAGGCGCAGGACCGCCAGGGCCTGCTGCGCGACATCTCCGACGTTCTGGCCAAGCAGCGCGTCAACGTCATCGGCGTCAGCTCGCAGTCGACCAAGGGGATCGGCGACCGGCGCGCGTTCATGACCTTCACGGTGGAGATCGACAGCGCGGAGCGGCTGGGCCAGGTTCTGGGCCTGGTGGCCAAGGTGGACGGGGTCGACTCGGCGCGGCGCCGCTGAACCGCGGTGTTCGGCGGCGGATCAGGGCAATCCATGAGCAAAGCCTCATGTGCGACTGGTCTTTTCCTGTCACGCTAGGATGGTTTTGGCCGACCTGGTGCGGCCGTGACCGTCGCCAACGACCTGTCGACCGTTCAGGCGCCTGTCCGCATCCATCGCAATTCCGCGCTCACGCCAGTCGACCGGAGGAACCATGGCTCGCTCAACGTCCACGACGCTGCCCACGGCCAGCATCGACCCCGGCCTCACCGAGGCCGCGACCCGCATCATCCACAAACTGCTGGGCCGCTTCGAGGGCTCCGTTG
>JBJMWE010000127.1:0-17881 GCA_045810285.1 Vitreoscilla sp.
CACGCGCACGCAGGCGCTCGCGCGCGCCCACGAGGCCCTCGGGCTGCGCCTCGCCCACGCCGGCCAGCGCCTGCTCGACGCGCGCGGCGAGGCGCACCGCGCCCTCGGCGCCCGCTTCGTGCGCGCCGCCGAACGCACGCTCGCGCGCCAGGCCGACACGCTGCGCCGCCACGAACAGGCGCTGGCCAACCTCGATCCGCGGCGGGTGCTCGAGCGCGGCTACACGCTGCTCGAGTCCGCCGATGGCCATGCGCTCGTGTCTGCAAGCGCGCTGCAGGCCGGGCAGGACGTCGTGGCCGTGCTGCACGACGGCCGCGCCGACCTGCGCGTGCAGGGCGTCCGGCTCGACGACAAGCCCGCCGGATGAATCCGCATCGAGCCGGGGCATTCTCCCGGTTCGTGGCTTGCCCCGGATCTGCTGCCTACAATCCTCCGGCCGAGGGCATGGATCGCCGCGACGCGACGCCACGCCCCTCGCATTCAAACAAGCCAGAAAGCCAGAAAGGACTCGATCCATGGAACACACGCTGCCGCCGCTGCCGTATTCGCACGATGCCCTCGCTCCGCACATGAGCCGCGAGACGCTGGAATACCACCACGACAAGCATCACAACGCCTACGTGACGCAGCTCAACAACCTCCAGAAGGGCACCGAGTTCGAATCGCTGTCCCTGGAAGAGATCATCAAGAAGGCCTCGGGCCCGATCTACAACAACGCTGCACAGATCTGGAACCACCCGTCCTTCTGGAACTGCATGAAGCCCGCCGGCGGCGGCGAGCCCAAGGGCGCGCTGGCCGATGCCATCAACGCGAAGTGGGGCTCGTTCGCGGCCTTCAAGGAAGCGTTCCAGAAATCGGCCGTCGGCAACTTCGGCTCGGGCTGGACGTGGCTGGTCAAGAAGGGCGACGGCACGGTCGACATCGTCAACATGGGCGCGGCCGGCACCCCGCTGACCACCGCCGACAAGGCGCTGTTCACGGTCGACGTGTGGGAGCACGCGTACTACATCGACCACCGCAACCTGCGCCCGAAGTTCGTCGAGACCTTCCTGAACTCGCTGGCGAACTGGGACTTCGCGGAAGCCAACTTCGCCTGACCGGCGCGTTCGCATCTGCGACCACGAAGGCGGCCTGCGGGCCGCCTTTTTCGTTCACCGCCGATTTGCGTGGCGTAGCCGCCGGCGCCGGGAGCGAGGCACCCGACGCAGCGTCATCCTGCGCGCAGCCGCAGGATCCCCGCCCGCCAGGGCGTCGCCTTGCATGTGCGGCACCGCCCACGAGGTCACGTCGCGGCAGGGGTGGATCCTGCGACTGCGCGCAGGATGACGGCAGCGTCCCTGTCGCCGATCAGCGACGTCCCGGAGGCGTTGCGACAGCACTGTTCGAGGGCGCCGTGCACGGGATTGGTCTGTCAACTGGAATGCGTGCCGCGCGTTGCGCCAGGGCTTTGCGAGACCTGCATTGACAATCGTCTGCGAAGGGCTCGAACGACCGTTGTTCATTCGGTGAAATGTGGTTGATCCCGATAGGGAGGGGGCGGGTTTTTGGAGTATCTTCACGGCCGTTGAGGTCATCCATTCGTCCCACTCAACTTTCCCCCAATCGGAGGTTTGTACATGCAAGTGAAACTGAACTCGATCGTTGCGGCCGCCATCGCCCTGAGCGCCGGTGCTGCCTTCGCCGACGACATCACGGTCCGCATCGGCCACGTCGGTCCCGTCTCGGGTTCCCAGGCCCACTACGGCAAGGACAACGAGAACGGTGCCCGGATGGCCGTCGAAGACCTGAACAAGGCCAACGTGATGATCGGCGGCAAGCACGCCAAGTTCGAGCTGGTCGCCGAAGACGACGCAGCCGATCCGAAGCAGGGCGCGGCCGCCGCGCAGAAGCTGTGCGACGAGAAGGTCAACGGCGTCGTCGGTCACCTGAACTCGGGCACCACCCTGCCGGCGTCCAAGATCTACAACGCATGCGGCCTGCCGGAAATCACGCCGTCGTCCACGAACCCCGCGATCACGCAGCAGGGCTTCAAGAACGTGTTCCGCCTGCTGGCCAACGACAACGCCCTCGGTTCGGGCCTGGCGCTGTACGCCGCGGATGCGCTCAAGCTCAAGCGCGTGGCCGTCATCGACGACCGCACCGCCTACGGCCAGGGCGTCGCCTCCGTGTTCAAGAAGGCGGCGCAGGCGCGCGGCATCGAGATCGTGAGCGACCAGTTCACGAACGACAAGGCCACCGATTTCATGTCCATCCTGACGGCCATCAAGTCCAAGAACCCGGACGGCATCTTCTACGGCGGCATGGACCCGCAGGCCGGCCCGATGCTGCGCCAGCTCGAGTCGCTGGGCATGACCAACGTCAAGTACTTCGGCGGCGACGGCATCTGCACGGACAAGCTGATGGAACTGGCCGGCGGCGCCAAGACGCTGGGCAACGTGGTGTGCGCCGGCGGCGGCGCCTCCATCGAGAAGATGCCTGGCGGCATCGAGTGGAAGAAGCGCTACGACGCCAAGTACCCTGGCGAATACCAGATCTACTCGCCGTACACCTACGACGCGACGATGGTGCTGGTCGACGCGATGAAGAAGGCCGGCTCGGCCGATCCCAAGGTCTACCTGCCGTTCCTGGCCAAGACCGACTACAAGGGCGTGACCACCCGCGTCCAGTTCGAGGCCGATGGCGAGCTGAAGAACCCGGCGATGACGTTCTACGCCTACAAGGACGGCAAGAAGGTTCCCCTGAACTGATCGATCGCTGCCGCAACGTCGCGCCACCGGCGCGACCCTTCGAGAGCGCCTGCGGGCGCTCTTTTCGTTGGCGAACGCGCGCGGACGGGGCGTGCGGGGCGACGCCCCCAGGCGGCTCGTCCATTGCTGATTCCGCAATGGACTATTGACGAATGCCGGCCTTGTCCGGCGTCGATCGAGGCTCGATCTTGGTTGCATGCCCCCGCGTCGCGGGGCAACCCCGGATCACCCCTCAGGAGCCTCGCCATGAAGTCCACATTCCTCGTCGCCACCGTCGCCGTCGCCGCCGCGCTGTTCTCTGCCGGTGCCAGCGCGCAGACCGGGCGTCCGTCCGCCGTCGAAGTCAAGTCCGCCGCCGACGCCCCGCGAGCCGTCGTCGCCGACGAGGCACTCGGTTCGTACGCGCGTTACCTGATGCTCAACGGCGCGACGCGCGAGCAGGCCATCGCGGCCGCGCACAACATCGACCATGCGCCCACGCGCACGCTGCTGGCGGTGCGCACGCACGCGCCCGCGGACGCCGACGCGCGCCGGTGAGCGCGTGACGCACGCCGCGAGGCGCGCGTGCGGCGTCAGGGCCGCGCGGGCGCGCCCGGCGTGCCGGCCGGCGGCGTGGGCAGCGGCGGCAGGGTGACCTCGGCCACCTGGCGCTCGACCAGCGGCTCGAACGTGGCGCGCACGGCCGCGGCCCACTGGGCGGCGTCGTCGTCGCTCGCGAAGTCGCGCGCCGGGAAATAGAACGCGACGCGGCCCAGCCGGCGGCCCGCGCGGTGCGAATACGTCACCTCGACGCCGTCGTCCACCTTGCCGGCACGCCGGCCCAGCCAGTGCTCGATGCGCGGTGCGCGCTGCTGCAGCACCTGCTGCAGGTCGTGGTGGCCGAACACGGCCAGGCATTCCATCTCCGATTCGCCGTGCGAGTAGTCGCCGCGCAGCACGCCATCGCGCGCGGTGCACGGGTTGTCGGGGATGCGCCGGTCCTTGCGCATGTCGTCCACCGGCAGCGACAGCTGCATCGCCATGCCGAAGCGGCCGTCGCGCAACAGCACGACCCAGGCCGTGGTGACGTCGAGGTCGCGCGCCTTCGGCGGATGGAAGTCCTTGGTGTGCACCAGCGTCCAGTCGCCCGGCGGCAGGCGCACGCTGCGCGCGCCGATCTGCACGACGCCATCCGCGAGCGCGACGGGGGTGGCCGCCGTGACCGCGTCGGTGGCGCGCGAGGCGAGACACGCCGGCGCAAGGGCCGCGGCGAGCAGGAGCGCAAGGCCGAGCGGGCGTGAGGACATGGACGGGCGAAGGCGTTTCGAGGGAGCCCGGATGATGCCTCATGGCGTCGAAGGGATGGCGACGGGCCGCCTCCCTAGACTGCGGTGGGCGCCATGGCCCCGACCCCCGCCGTGCCGCGGCGTCGTGGCCTGCAGCAGGGCGTCAATCGATCAGGAACAGCGAGCACATCGCGACCGACACCAGCCCGCCGGCGGCGACGATCGCGCGGCAGCGCAGCAGCGGCCCGGCGATCCTGACGAGCGCCACCGCGGTGATGACCCACGTGGACAGCACCACGGCGGCGAGGAACAGGAAGGGCTCGCCGATGAACCGGTACAGCAGCACGGCAGCAAGCGATGCGGGCAGGAGCGCGAGCGCACAACAGCTGGCATAGAACACCGGGTCCGACATGCCGCGCCGGCGCCGCTGGCCGGGACGATCCTCGATCTCCTGGATGGCGGGCATCTGGTCGAGCTGGTCGTACATGCTGGCCTCCTTGTGGAGCGTGCGCCTGCAGGCCATTACGCGCCGCGGGCGACGGCTCGTCAATACGGGCAAATGGCGAGCCGCGGGACGCGGCGTCAGCCGGCCTCGCTGGCGGTGGGCTCGGGGGCGTGTTCGCGCAGCCAGGCCGCGAAGCGGTCGGCGGCCATCGGGCGCGCGAACAGCCAGCCCTGGCCCATCGCGCACTGGGCGCCGACCAGGAAATCGCGCTCGGCGACCGTCTCCACGCCCTCGGCCACCACCTCGAGGTCCAGCGCCCGCGCCATGTCGACGATCGCGCGCACGATGGCCATCGAGCTCTTGCCGATGGAAGCGCTGCGCACGAAGGATCGGTCGATCTTGAGCTTGTCCACGCTCAGGCGCTGCAGGTAGGCCAGGCTGGAATAGCCGGTGCCGAAGTCGTCGATGGCCAGGCGCACGCCGAGCGCCTTGAGGCTGTCGGCGGTGGCCAGCACGCGGTCGGTGTCGTTCATCAGCACCGATTCGGTGATCTCCAGCTCGAGATGCTGCGGGGGCAGGCCCGACTCGCGCAGCGCGTCGGCCACCTGGCGCACGAGGTCGCCGTGGCGGAACTGCAGGATGGACAGGTTGACCGCGACGCTGGGCACGACGAGCCCGTCGCGTAGCCACTGCGCGGCCTGTGCGCAGGCCTGGCGCAGCACCCAGGCGCCGATCTCGACGATCTGGCCGCCGTCCTCGGCCACCGGGATGAACTGGTCGGGGCCGACGGCGCCGAGCTCGGCCGAGTTCCAGCGCAGCAGCGCCTCCGCGCCCGCGAGCTCGCCGTCGCACAGGTGGACGCAGGGCTGGTAGACCAGGTGCAGCTCGTCGCGCTCGATGGCATGGCCCAGCAGCCAGCGCAGGCGCGAGCGTTCGCTGGCCTCGACGTTCATCTGCGGATCGTAGAAGCGGTAGGCGTTGCGGCCCGACGCCTTGGCGCGGTACATCGCGGTGTCGGCGCACTGCATCAGGCTGTCGAAATCCTCGCCGTCCTGCGGGAACATCGCGATGCCCACCGACATCGACATCGGCAGGTCATGCCCCGAGATCGTGGCGCGCCGGTTCGACAGCGTCATCACGCGCTCCACGGCCTGGGCGGCGTTGGCCGCCGAGTCGACGTCGGTCAGCACGATCGCGAACTCGTCGCCACCCTGGCGGCAGACGGTGTCCTCCTCGCGCAGCAGCTGCGTGAACTGCGAGGCGACGTGGCACAGCAGCGCGTCACCCACCGCGTGGCCCAGCGTGTCGTTGACCTCCTTGAAGCGGTCGAGGTCGATGAACATCAGCGCCACCTTCTCGCCGCGCCGCGCGGCGGTGGCGAGCGCCTGCGTGACGCGGTCGCGCAGCAGCATGCGGTTGGGCAGGCCCGTCAGCGGGTCGTGGTGCGCCAGGTGCTGCAGCTTGGCCTGGCCCTCGGCGACGGCGCGCTCCGCGGCGAGCAGGCTGTCGCGATCACGCAGTTGCTGCGTCTGGCGCACGACGGCGCACACGATGACCAGCACCACCAGCACGCGCAGCGGGGGGCGCGCGTCCAGCGGCACGCGGTCGCCGAGCGCGATGAAGCCCGCGGCCGCCGACGTGAAGGCCACCATCGAGAGCGGGATCAGGCGCAGCAGGGCCTCGCACAGGCGGTCGTGGCGCGGCGCGGTGTCGCGCGCCGGCTGCCAGCGCGCGGCGCCCCAGCCGAGCAGCAGCGGAAACAGCGAGAAGACCAGGGCCAGCGGCGTGCCGGTCTGCGTCGATCCGTCGAGGAACGCGAGATCCCATGCGAGCCACAGCGCGCCGTAGCCGACCAGCCCGCCCACCAGCGCCAGGGTGGCTGCGGTGGCGCGCTGGCGCAGGTGCAACTGCACGACGACGCCGGTGGCGGCGGCGGCGAACAGCAGCACGGGGTAGGCCGTCAGCACCGCGAAGTCCAGCGTCGACCGCTGCCCGCCGCGCGGCAGGTACAGCGCCAGCGTGAAGGCCAGCACGGCCAGCGCGCAGCCCGCGACGTCCAGCAGCGCCGACGTCCAGGTGGCGCGCGGCACCTGCTCGTCCACCATCGCGGCGAAGCCGAGGATGAAGCAGGGCCCCAGCAACAGGAACAGCAGGTTGGGGATGCCGGGAAACGGGTTCCATCCGGCGAACGACAGCCCATCCCATGCGAGCTGGCCCGCGGCCAGCAGCGCGAGGCCCAGCGCGAAGCGGCCCCGCACGCGTCGCAGTCCGGGCTCGGCGACCCGGCTCGAGCGCCAGGCGATCCAGGCGGCGGCGCAGAACGCGCAGGTCCAGTGCAGGCTGTCGAGCTTCCAGGCCCAGTCCGAGGCCCGGTTCATGGCCGCCAGCGTCCAGGCCGCGACCACGACCAGGCCGATCGCGGCGAGCGACTTCGGCGACCCCGGCGGGCGGCTGGGGGTGCCCGGCTCCACGGCTCCCTCGGACTGCATCGGCACTCTATCCTTGCGGCGTGGTTCGTTGCCCGGTGGCCGCCAGGCGGCCGACGTGCCGGGACCGTGCCCGACCGGCTGGAAGTGTCTCACGGCGGCTCGACCGCAGGGCGGCGCCGGGTGCGAACGCGACGCCGCGAAATCGGCGACGGCGAACCGGCATCGTGCCTGCGCGCGATGCGGGCGGGGCGGGAAAGCGGTGACTTTCGTCACGTCGCTTGCGGCTGCGCGGCCGCATGGGCCGGCACCTCGCCCCTGCACGCAGCGACGCTGCCGTCCCCGGCCCGCGCCGGCTCAACGGCCCGGCACCGCCACGCGCGCGAATCCCAGCGCCCGGTCGCCCGAGCGCATCCGCACGCCCAGGAAGCCCGCGGCGAGCAGGCGCTGCTGTTCCGGCAGGTCGTCGGGCGCGGCCCACGAGAGGGCGGGTTCGCCGGAGCCGGGAGCGGTCCATGCCGGGCCGTCGATGGGCCGCCACAGGACGTGCCGCAGCGAGCCTTCGCGCTGCACCCCCAGCCAGGCGACGGCGAAGCCGAAGGACAGCAAGGTGCGCCGCGACACCGCGTTGGCCGGCGCCGCGCGCACGAGCAGCTCCGGTACGCCGAGATCGCGGGCGAGGGCGATGCGGCTGGCGATGAGCGTCCGATGCAGGCCCCGCGTGCGGTGCGACGGATGCACCATCGCGGCCGACAGCAGCGCCACGCGCCCCGCGCGCTCGGCCGGCCAGCCCAGGTCGCCGGCGTAGTTGTCGACATCGTCGGGCGCGGGGCGGGTGAGCGCGCCGTACCCCACGAGGACATCGTGCGCGAACACGCCCAGGCTGTGGCCGCGTGCGCCCAGGTGGCCGGCGAGGAAGCTCTCCGCGCCGCCGAACAGGCGGAACAGGCCCGGGTCGGGCAGCGCGGCCAGCACGGCCTGGTGGAGTTCGTGGAGCGCCGGCAGGTCGGCGGCCGTGAGCGTGCGCAGCACGTGCCCGGGCGGCAAGGGGCGGGTCGTCATCAGGAGCTTCCGTTGCGTGCATCGCCGACCAGTTCGGCGTAGTTGAACATTTCCAGCGGCGGCAGCAGGCCCAGGCGCCGCGCGACCGCCACGTCGATCTGCAGCGAGAAGCGCGTCAGGGTCTCGACCGGGATCCGCGCCGCGGGCGCCTTGCCTGACAGGATCTGCTCCGCCTTGAAGGCCGCGAACTGGCCGACGTTGTAATAGCGGCTGACCAGGCCCAGGAGGGCGCCGGCCGACATCAGCTGCTCGGTCGACGCGAACGCGGGCAGGCCTTGCGCCAGCGCGGCCGGCACGACGACGTCGCGCGCCTGCGTCGACAGGAACGAGTCGGGCGGCATGTAGAGCCACTGCGCGCCCTCGGCGTGCAGCTGGCGCACGAGTTCCGCGGCGCCGTCGGCGCTCGGCTGGCCCGCGGCGTTGACGCGGAACGGCCGGGCCAGGACCGCGATGCCGCGGCTGCGCCCCAGTGCCTGCAGTTCCTTGAGCACCGCCGCGGAGTTGGGCTCGTTGGGCGAATGGAGCATGCCCACGCTGCGGTAGGGGCGGTAGTTCGCCATCGTCTGCAACTGCACCGCGAGGCTGGCGACGTGGCTGACGCCGGTGACCGGGCGGCCCGGCGCATGCACGTCGGGCACGATGCCGGCGCCGACGGGCGCCGCCACGAGGCTGAAGACGATGGGGATGTCGTGCACGTAGCGGGCCGTGTCATGCGCGTCCCAGCGGCCGGCGATGCCCAGCGTGACGCCGGTGCCCCAGGTGTGGACGAGGTCGGGGCGCTCGCGGCGGATCTCGTCCACCAGCCCGGGCAGGCGTGCCGGATCGAGCGCGATGTCGCGCCACGTGATCTCGACCGGGATGCCGCGCGCGGCGAAGTAGTCGGCGAAGCCGCGCTCGACATCGGTGCGGCCGCGGTAGGTCACCGCGTGGATGCGCCACGGCGTCGGCCGCGCCGCGCCGGCGACCCCGGCGGCCGCGCCGGCGGGCAGCGCGGGCGCGGCGGCCAGGGCGAGCAGGTCGCGCCGCTTCATCGCGCCATCCGCCGGGCCAGCAGCGCGAACGCGAGGCCGCAGGCCAGGATGAGGGCGGCCAGCGCGACGAAGGCCGATGCGGTGCCGAGCGCGAGCGCCAGCGCCCCCGCGAGGATCGGGCCCGTGGCGTTGCCCAGGCGCTCGAGCAGCCGGTATGCGCCGAACGCGGGCCCGCTGCCGTGCGCTCCGATCTCCGCCGCGCAGACCTGCGCCAGCAGGCTGCTCTGCGCGGCGATCGACAGGCCCTGGCCCAGGCCCAGCAGCACCGTCACGAGGTAGACCGGCAGGACGCCGTCACCCAGCACCAGCGCGAAGCCGCCGAGCGTCGACACGCACAGCCCCGCGCCCACCAGGCGCGCAAGCGGCACGCCGCGCTCCACCCAGGCCGTGGCGCGTGGCAGCACCAGCACCAGCGCCACCGCGTACAGCATCATGGCGCGCCCGGCCACCGCCGGCGAGCCGCCTGCCGCGAGCACGTGGATGGGCACCAGGTAGAAGACGGCGCCGGCCAGGATCAGCTTGGCCGGCAACGCCGCGAGCGCCGTCACCCACAGGAAGCGTCCCTGCGCGAACACGCGCGCGTAATCGCGCAGGGCGGGCGCGGCGAGGCCGTCGTCGGCGCCGCCGGCGGCGTCGCGCGGAACGCCGCGGGCGGCCAGGCAGGCCAGCGCGGCGAGGGCCGCGGCCAGTGCGAAGCCTGCACGCGGCCCCACGTGCTCGGCCAGCATGCCGCCAATGGGCGGACCGCACACGGCGGCCGCCATGATCGCGCCCACGAACAGCGCGAAGCCGCGGGTGCGACCGGCCGCCGTCGTGTGCCGCAGCACGAGGCCCTGGCCCGCCACGAACACCATGCCGTAGCCCAACCCGCACAGGCCGCGCCACGCGACGAAGGCGGCGACGCCCGATGCCAGCGCCGCGCCGGCGAGCCCGACGACGCCCAGCAGGGCGCCGCGCAGCAGCATGCGACGCGGCCCGGCGCGCTCGCTCCACGTGGCCAGCGCCGGCTGGCCGAGCGCCACGACGAGCATGAAGACGACGATCGGCAGAGCGGCGAGCAGGTCGGGCGACAGCGCCGAGCCGGCGGGCGCCAGGGCCCGTGCATACCCCGGCAGGAATGCCCGCGTCGACTCCTCGGCCAGCATGAACAGGAACAGCGGCAGGCGCAGCCGCGCGAGCGCGGAGGCGCCCGGCGCCGCGCCCGCGCGCGGCGTCGCACCGACGTTCACGAACGTGTGCAGCAGCTCGCGCGTGAGGAAGATCGCGACGACGAACACCACGCCGAGATCGAGCGCGGCCTCGAGCAGGGTGTGGCGGATCCAGGCGTCGCTGACCTGCGTCTCGACGACGCCGACCTGTCGACCCCGCTGCAGGAGCGGCACCGCGACGCTGCGCGTGCCTTCGTCGCGGCCGCTGGAAAACAGCAAGGCGCCGGCGTCGTCGCGCAGCGCCAGCCAGGCGAGCTCGCGGTGCTCGCGGCGCACGGCGTCCAGGTGCGCGGGCACGCCGGCGAGCTCCGGCAGCGCGAGGCCATGGTCCAGCGCCTTGCCCACCAGTTCGCCGACGGAGCCGCCCACCACGCCGGCCTTGCGCTGGAGCTCCGGGCGCAGCAGGTCCTGGAATGCGCGCTGCGTCGCCCAGGTCACGCCCAGCATGCCCAGCATCACCGCCACCAGGATCGTGGCGACGAGGCGGGACTGCAGGCGCTGCGGGTCCGGGACGAGGGCGCTCATCGCGGCGTCGATTCGCGACGGGCCGCCAGCACGATGCCCGCGGCTGCCAGCAGCGTGGTCGCGGCCCAGCCGGCGGCGACGATCGCGACCAGGCGCTCGCGCATGCGCGCCAGCGCGTCACGCGAGGACGCGCCCGCATAGCGCACGACCACCTCGCCCAGCGGCTGGTCGAAACTGTTCCGCATCGGCAGGCGGACTTCGTCCACGTCGACGGCTGCGGCCGCGCGGCCCGCATCGGAGCGCAGCAGCGCGTGGCCCGCGGTGTCGACGACGGCGATCTCGACGATCTCCGGGTCGGCCGCCCGTTCGCGCTGCAGCAGCGCGCGCGTCTCGCCCGCGAGCGGCAGGCCCAGCGACAGCGACGCCTGCGCGCCGGCACGCACCGACGTCGCCGGCACGCTCATGCGCGATCGCGCGGCGGCCTCGACCGCCGACTTGAACTTGAAGTAGCCGAGGAAGCCGCACATGCCCACGCCGAACAGCGCGACGACCGCCGCGACCCCCATCAGGCGCACGATGCCGGGCAAAGCGAGTGATAGTTGGATGCGACGGGGGAACATCCTGTGCACGGCGGGGCGTTTGTGAACTATCGTAGCAGCCGAAATTCCGGGGAGAACGCGCTTCATGGAGAAAATCCATGCCATCTTTCACGCTGGCGCGCCCGGCTCGCCCGAAGACGACGACGCCACGCTGATGCACCCCGATTCCGACCCTGACTCCACGCACGTCCCACCGCAGGCGGGCCCGGACGCGGCCACCATCCGTCTCGACCCGGACGCCGACGCGACGCACGTGCTGCCGGGAGCGGGCCCCGATGCGCCCACCATCCGCCGCGCGCCGGATACCGACGCGACCCGCGTGCTTCCGGGCGCCGGGCCCGATGCGCCCACCATCCGTCGCGCCGCGGATGCCGACGCGACGCGCGTCTGGGGCACGGGCTCCGATGCGGCCACCATCCCTCGCGCCGCGGATCCGGATGCGACGCGCGTCTGGGGCGCGGGCTCCGATGCGGCCACCATCCGCCTTGCCGGGGATCCCGACGCGACGCGCGTCGCGCCCGACCTCGCGCCACCCGCCGCGCGCCCGCTGCCGCCGCGCGATGCCAGCCCGCGCGGGGCACCTGACACCGCGTCGTCCCCCCTGTCGCCGCTATTCGCGGGGACGGGCACGGGTACCGGCGCCGGCGCCGGTTCCGGCGCGCGACGCACCCTCGCGCCCATCGCGCTGCCGCCCGGCTATCGCCTGCACGAATACCGCATCGACGACGTGCTGGGGCAGGGCAGCTTCGGCATCACCTACCTCGCCACCGACGTCAACCTCAATACCAGGGTGGCGATCAAGGAGTACCTGCCCGCCGAATTCGCGATCCGCACCACCGACAGCACGGTGCGACCGCGCAGCATCGAGGTCGCCACCACGCTGCTGGACGGCCTCGACCAGTTCCTCGTGGAGGCCCGCACGCTGGCCACCTTCCGCCACGGCAACATCGTGCGCGTGGCGCGCTTCTTCGAGGCCAATCGCACCGCCTACATGGTGATGGACTACGAGCGCGGCAGCCCGCTGCTGAACTGGTGGGCCGAGCAGTTCAACGCCGCGCCGCAGGCCGCGCCGGACAGCACGCCGCCCTCGCAGCAGCCGGCGCCGGGCATCACCGAGGCCGACCTCGTGATGCTGCTGAACCCGCTGCTCGACGGCCTCGCGCTGGTGCACCGCACCGGCGTGCTGCACCGGGACATCAAGCCCGGCAACATCTGCGTGCGCGAGTCCGACGGCAGCTTCGTGCTGCTCGATTTCGGTGCCGCGCGGCCCGCCAGCGGCGATCTGCCCGACGCGCCCAGCATGCTCACGCCGGGCTACGCGCCCATCGAGCAGTACGTGGGCGACAACCAGGGCCCGTGGACCGATCTCTACGCCATGGGCGCGACGCTGTACTGGATGGTCAGCGGCAAGCGCCCGCGCGAGGCGGTGGAGCGCAAGCGCTCGCCGCAGGCCGACATCAGCGCGGAACAGGCCGGCGCCGGCCGCTTCGGCCCGGATTTCCTGCGCGCCATCGACTGGGCGTTGCAGGTGCGCGCGGAGGATCGCCCGCGCGACGTCGGCAGCTTCCGCCGCGCGCTGTTCGCCGCGCACGCGTCGAGCCTGGGCCTGCAGGAAGCCCTGGCCGGCGATGCCGACGCGCCCGGCGCCGGGCGCGGGCGCGGGCTCGTCGCGCGCCTGCTCGCGCATCGCGCGCTGCGTCCCGGGTCGTGGCCGCTGGTGGTCAAGATGGTGATGGCGCTGGTGCTGGCCGCCGTACTGCCCATGAGCATCACCGCCTGGTACAACTACACGCAGAACGTCGATGCCCTCGCGAACTCCGAACGGCGCAACCTGGAGCGCCTGGCGCTGGCCACGTCGGGGCGGCTGTCGCAGCTCGTCGAGGACAGCCGCAAGGTCACGGCCTTCGTCGCCGCGGGGCCGGACGTGGCGGACCTGCTGGCGCATCCTGCCGATGCCGACAAGCGCGCGC
Source organism: Vitreoscilla sp. (assembly GCA_045810285.1). Classification (GTDB taxonomy): domain Bacteria; phylum Pseudomonadota; class Gammaproteobacteria; order Burkholderiales; family Burkholderiaceae_C; genus Scleromatobacter. Next base: position 13,219 of record JBJMWE010000127.1, read on the forward strand.
TGCTGCTCGCGCGCCTGGCCAGCATCGTCGGCACCAACACCGACCTGCACCTGCTCACGCTGATGGACGCGCGTGGCACGGCGCTCGTCTCGACTGCGCCGGAGGTGATCGGCGGCAACTACGCGTTCCGCGAGTACTACAAGGTGGCGATGGGCGGGCACTCGTTCGTGACCAGCATCATCGTCGGCTCGGTGGCGGGACGCGCGGGCGTCTACATCGCCTACCCGGTGCTGCACGACGGCCAGGCCATCGGCGTCGTCACGCTGCGGCTGCGTGCGGAGGCGATCAACGCGATCGTCGACGGCGCGCGCAACGAGAACCGCGAGCCCTTCCTCGTGGACGGCGACGGCGTGCTGCTCCACCACCGCATCGAGAGCCTGCGCTTCCACAGCCTGGCCGAGCTGCGCCCCGAGGCGCAGGCGCGCATCGCCGCCGACCAGCGCTTCCGGCTCAAGCGCGTCGTCGGCCTCGGCATGCCGCAGCTCGCCAGCGCGATGATCGGCGCCCGCAGCGAGGGCACGATCGACTACGAGTCGTCGATCTCGAAGACGCTCGAGGTCGCCGGCTTCGCGCCGATCGGCGGCGTCGACTGGGTGGTGGGCGTCACCGAATCGCGCGACAGCTTCGAGGCGCCGCTGCGCCGCATCTTCGTGCAGCTGCTGCTCAGCGTCGCGGCCGTCGGCACGTTCTTCGTCCTGCTGGCCATCGTCTTCGCCCGCAGCATCAGCCGCCCCGTGCAGGCCCTGACCCACGCCGCCGACGCCCTCAAGCGCGGCGACTACGACGCCGCCCGCGTGCGCGTGACCAGCGGCGACGAGATCGGCGCCCTGGGCCGCACCTTCAACGTGATGATCGACGTGCTGCGCCAGCGCGAGCGCGAGCACGGGCTGCGCGAAGGGCGGGGCCCCGAAGGGCGGCGCAAGCGCTGACGGCGATCGGGGTAAGCCCCGGCGAAGCTCGCTCGCGGATGCCGGTGCTTCGTGACCCCACGTCGCGTCATTGAACCGCAGGCCATGGACGCGGCGTTGAGGCACACAGGGACGCCCTCATTTCGCCTACAGATTCGACGCGATCCTGCCTGTAGCAGCGAAAACTTGCAACTGATTGAAACCGGTCGGCGGCTGGAAGGGGTTGCAAGCCAGAATGCGACCGTCTTGCAATGGACACGGGATACACCGTGCCGTATGCCAAGGCGCCGAAGCTGCACTCGGTCCAGAGTTCGCAGCACAGGGAGGACGCTTTGTCAGATCACCGTGTCACCGGGCTCGCCAGCTCGATGGCGAGGCGCGGGCCGCCCGCCGTGCAGTCCAAGGTGCCTCGAATGGTTCGCTTCGATTGTTCCTGCGGTGCGGATTCAACAACGTTGAACACGCGCGTCGCCGGTGCGGTCGGGGTCGCAGCCGCCTGCGTTGCCAGTCACAGCAGCTTCCGTCCGGACATCGTCTTCGCTTCGTGCCGGCGCCCTGCATGGGAATGCCTGCTCGCGGTGTGCGAACGCGCGATCCACACCGCGCCCAGGATCCCCTTCATTCTTCGTGCAAACGCCGAGGCGATGTGATGCCCATTCGAAATCGTCTGACCTACCTGCTTTTCGCTTGCCTGGCGTTCTTGACGCTGTCGAGCCGCGCTTCCGTCCAGAACGAAGTGCCGGTGGACTACTGGTGGGGCTACGCCGACCCCGATCATTTTTCTTCCGCCGCGGCAAACTGCGCCGCGGTCGTCGCCCGGGTGGGCGGGTCCGGAAGCACTGTGAGCTGGTCCTACGACAGCTTCAACAACACGATGGGAAATCTCTGTACCGGGAAAGACGGCAATGGCACCCGGGCTAATTTTGGTTTCATGCGCCTGCACGGTACCTGCCCACCCGGCACCGACGGCCCCAACCAGGTCGGCCAGAATCGTCAGGCTTGCACGATCTCGTGTGCTTACGGGAAGGCCTACAACTCCCTGGCCGGGGCATGCACGCCCGTCATCGACAAGAGTTTCTATACGCCGTGCCCGACCTGTTTCGGGGAGCCGATCTATCCATTGAACGGCGCGAAGCGGCAGTCCGTCGCGCTGGGCTTGTCCATCGGATGGATGCCGATTTCCATCGCCTACGATTCAACGCCGTTGGTGCCTCAGGACGACTACAACGCGCCTTTCGAGGTCGCCACGCCGCCATCGTTCGGCGACTTGTGGCAAAGCAACCTGCACAGGTCGCTGGCATTGCAGCCGTCGACGGCGGCGTCCGGCGCCCAGGTCGGAAGCCAATACAGTGCAGTCGTCCTTCAACGCGGAGGCACGTCGCTGGAAACGGCCAGCGTGTCGGGTTCCAACGATTGCAGCAGCGCAGGCTCGGGCGGCAGCATCTACGTTCCTACAGTCAATCGAGCCGAGAAATTGACACTGGCCGGCGCGGATTCGGCTGGGATGTTGATCGACCAGAAGGCACTGACCGAGGAGGTCTACGACGCCACGGGTGCCATCACGTCGGCATCTCGCGCAACGGGTGGCAAGCTCACGTATGTGTATACAGCGGGCTTGTTGACGTCCGTCACGGATCAATTCGGTCGCGCTGTGCAGTTCGGGTATGAGCAGCCCGGCGATGCCTCGCTGCCGAAGCGGATCAACCTGTTGACGGCCCCCGACGGAAGCCAGGTCCAGGTCGGGTACACGACCACCAACATGCTGCAGACGCTGACCTGGGCGGATTCGAATGTCCAGACCTTCGTCTACAGCTCGCCGGTTTCGAGCCAGCTGCTGACGAACGTCCTTGACGAAAACCATGCGACGTATTCCACGACGACCTACGACTCCAATGGACTGGCCCAGTCGACGTACGAGGGCACGGGCCAGAACAAGTACTCGGTGACGTACACGACGCCCCCCGCCTGGCAGACGACGACCGTTGTCGTCAATGCAAGCTACGTCTGTCGAGAGCACCGCTTCATGCCGCCGGCCGGCACGGTGATGACCGGGCCCAACTCGGAGACGATCAACATCGACGCGACACAGGTCAATGGCTCGGCCTACCTGTCGACGATGAGCCAGCCTGCCGGCAGCGGAAGTGCGGTCAGCAGCAGCTTGCGCACGTATGACACCGTCGGCAACATCTTGTCGTCCGACGATTTCAACGGCAACCGGTCATGCTTTGCCTACGACACGGCGCGCAGCTTGCAGACGGTCAGCGTCGAAGGCCTCCCCGGAGCCGCAAGCGCAAGCCCCAAGGCATGCCCGGCGGACCTGTCGAGCTATTCGCCCAGCACCGCGGATGCGGCACACCCGGAACGTAAGGTCACTACAGTCTGGCATCCGGACTGGGTGCTGAAGACGCGCGAGGCGGCGCCCAAGAAGATCACGACCTGGGTCTACAACGGTCAGCCCGACCCGATCATCGGTGGCACGGCGAGTTGCGCGCCGACCGCCCCGGCGCTCCCTGACGGCAAGCCGATCGCGGTGGTGTGCGTGCGCTACGAACAGGCCACGACCGATGCCACCGGAGCACTTGGCCTGTCGGCGACCGTCACGGGGGCGACACGGGCCTGGTCGTACACCTATGACCAGTTCGGCCAGGTACTGACGGCGACGACGCCGAAACAGTCTCCGGGGGACGCGCTGTCGCACACGACGACCTACGTGTACTACCCCGATACCAGCATGACCGGGAACGCGGGCCATACGATCGGCGACTTGCAGTCGGTCACCAATCCATTGCAGCAGACCACGAACTTCACGTCCTACGACGGCGCGGGTCGCCTGCTTTCGAGCAGCGACGCCAACGGTGTCGTGACGACGCAGACCTACTGGCCGCGGGGCTGGCTCAAGAGCCTGAAGGTGACGCCTCCCGGCTCCGCAACGCCTCAGTTGACGACGTACGACTACTGGCCGACTGGGTTGCTGAAGACGGTGACCCTGCCGGACGCGAGCACGCTGAACTACGCCTACGACGATGCACATCGCCTGACCGACATCACCGACGCCGTGGGCAACAAGCTTCACTACGTCCTCGACAACGCCGGCAATCCCATGAGCGAGCAGATCAGCGATGCGTCGGGGAACCTGGCCAGCACGGTCTCGCGCGTGTTCGATGCACTGAACCGCGTCCAGTCCCAGACGGGGCTGACTCACTGACAAGCCGGCTGATCGCCGACGCCGTCCTGCGCGTCGGCGATCGATGGTCACCAATGCGCATGAGGAAGCCTGCAGCGACCTGCAGGCAAGGGAGAACGAGATGTGGAATTCCTGTGTTTCGCGGATGCTCACGCGAACGATCGCCGCGCTGATCGGAGCGACGCTTGGCCTGGCGGCCCATGCGACCACGTCGTCGACAACGTCGCTGGCATCCAGCAACACCAATCCGTACAGCGCCCAGAGCGTCACCCTGACCGCTACGGTCGCACCGAGCGCCGCGACGGGTACGGTGGTCTTCAAGGACGGGACATCGACGATCACCGGCTGTTCGGCTGTGACGCTGACTGCGGCTACGGCAACGTGCACGACCAGTTTCACCTCGGTCGCGACGCACAGCGTCACTGCCAACTATGGCGGTGACACGACGTACGCCTCAAGTTCCGGCTCGCTCAGCGAGGTCGTCAAGGCCAAGACCACGTCATCGACGGCGATCGCCAGCAGTGCCAACCCGGCCTACGTCAACAACACCCTGACCTACACGGCCACCGTC
>JBJMWE010000128.1:0-5673 GCA_045810285.1 Vitreoscilla sp.
CACGATCGTCGAGACGCCGAACTCCTTGGCCGCGTTGGCAACGAGGCCGGCGTTGTTGCGCAGCTCGACGATGCTGATGGATTGCGTGGCGAACGCCATCTGCGACTGGAAGTCGACCAGGATGAGCGTGTGATCGGTCGGGCTCAGCAACAGCTGGCCGGGAACAGGCTTGGCTTGGGGCATGGGATTTCCTTCGAAGCTTGGGATTGGCGTTCAGGTTCGCGTGATGGAGGCGCCGCCGTCGACGAGCATCGCGGTGCCCGTCACGAACGACGAGTCGTCGGACGCGAGGTACAGCACCGAGCGGGCGAGTTCGTCCGAGGAGGCGACTCGCTTGAGCGCGTGCAGGTTGGTGATGAACGCCTGCGAGGCCTCGCTGTCGTTCATCGCGCGGTACATCGGCGTATCGACCGCGCCCGGCAGGATGGCGTTGACGCGCAGGCCCTGGGGCCCGTACTCGGTGGCGAGCGCCTGCGTCAGTCCAACCAGGCCGGACTTGCTGGCGGCGTACGCCGCCACGCCCGGGAAGGAACAGGTGTATCCAACGAAGGTCGACGTGAAGATGATGGAGCCGCCGCCGCTCTCGAGCAGCGCGGGGATCTGGTGCTTCGCACCGAGAAACGCGCTTGTCAGGTTGGTGGCGAGCGCCTCGTTCCAGCCGGCTTCCGAGACGCCCGTGGTCGGCCCCGCCTCGCCCAGCGTTCCCGCGTTGTTGAAGGCGATGTCGAGCCGGCCGAACGTGCGGGTGGCCAGTTCGACCAGGGACGCCGCGAAGTCTTCGGAGCGCACGTCGCCCGCGTGTGCGACGGCCTGGCAATCGGCCGCGGCGATCTCGGCCACCAGGCGATCGAGCTCCTCCTGCCGGCGCGCGGCCACGACGACCTTCGCGCCCTCTGCGGCAAACAGCTTTGCCGTCGCCCGGCCGATGCCCGAGCTCGCGCCGGTCACCAGCGCCACCTTGCCTGCGAGTCGTTTCATGAAAGTCTCCAATCGGGGGCTGCGCCGGACCGCGGGGTGCGGGGAAGCCGGCAGGTTGATCGATCCAGGGGCGGTCTCGTTGCCCTGGATCGATCATTCGCGCCGGCGCGGTGAATCACCAGTGAATCGCCGTGAAATGCAGTGAACTTGGGCAAGTCGTTCGTGAACCGGTTCCAGAGCAGGGTATTGGCCAGTTCTCGAAGGAGCCCGCGAACATCCTCAGGTCTGCAACTCACTCTGCCCGCAGGTATATTTCAGTGCCAGCCCGGAGGCATCCCGCCTCGACGACCAGGCCCCCAACAGGCGAAACGATCCAGATGGAAGCGCGTGAAGTCCTGCCGACGCTTGCCTTCGGAACGTTCACTCTCGATCGCACGCGCAAGCAGCTGATGGAGAACAACCGGCTGCTACACCTGGGCGGTCGCGCGTTCGACCTGCTCGCGGCGCTGACCGAGCGCGCGGGCGAGGTGCTCAGTCGCCAGGAGCTCGAAGCCAGGGTCTGGCCGCACACGATCGTCGAGGAGACCAGCCTGCGCGTGCACATCTCGGCGTTGCGCAAGATCCTGGGCGACGGCGTCGGCGGCGCGCGCTACATCGCCAACGTGCCCGGGCGCGGATACAGCTTCGTCGTCCCGGTGGTGGCGCTCGAGAGTCCCGCGGATCCCGTCGTGCCGCCAACGCCGCTTCCCGGCGCCGTGCCGGTTTCCGCGCGACGCACGCACAACCTGCCGGCGCGCCTGAACCACGCGATCGGGCGCTCCGACATCGTCGGCGTCCTGGGCGAGCGGCTGGCGACGCGGCGCCTGGTCTCCATCGTCGGCCCCGGCGGCATGGGCAAGACCACGGTGGCACTGGCCGTCGCGGAAAGCCAGCTCGGCCGCTACCCGGACGGCGTCTGGTTCGTCGACCTCGCACCGCTGAACGACCCGGCGCGCGTGCCGCGCGCGCTGGCGTCGGCGCTGCAGATATCGGTCTCCGCGGAGGATCCGTGGGCCACGTTGCGCGACCCGTTGCGCGACAGCTGCATGCTCATCATCCTGGACAACTGCGAGCACGTGGTCGAGGCCGCCGCCAGCATGGTCGAGCGGGTGCTGCGGGAGGGGCCTGCCGTGCACATCCTGGCCACCAGCCGCGAGGCGCTCGAGGCCGAGGGCGAATGGGTGCATCGACTGGCCGCGCTCGAGGGGCCCGTGCCCGACGATGCGACCGCCCTCGAGGAGGGTCTGGCGTATCCGGCGATCAGGCTCTTTGTCGAGCGAGCCAGCGCCAATTCCGACACCTTCGTCGTCACGCAGGCGAACTTCAATACGGTGGCCCACCTGTGCCGCCAGCTGGACGGCATGCCGCTGGCGATCGAGCTGGCCGCCGGCCGGATCGACAGCCTCGGGCTCCAGGGGCTGGCCGATCGCCTCGACGAGATGTTTGCGCTGCTCACGCGCGGACGCCGCAATGCCCTGCCGCGCCATCGCACGCTGCAGGCGCTGCTCGACTGGAGCCACGACCTCCTGACCGAGGTCGAACGCGTCGTGTTGCGGCGCCTGTCGATCTTTCCCGCCAGCTTCACGCTCGAATCGGCCTGCGCGGTGCTCGCGGGCGACGACCTTCCGGCGTCGTCGGTCGTCGACGGCGTGGTGGGCCTGGCTGCCAAGTCGCTGGTCGCGGTGGATATCAGCGGCGAGAGCGTGCTGCATCGCCTGCTCTACACGACCCGCACCTATGCTGCCGACAAGCTCGCGCGCAGCGGCGAGGAGGCCCGCCTCGCCGCCGCGCATGCCGCTCACTTCGAGGACGTGCTCGCAGGCGCCCTCCAACTGCGCGACACCCTGCCGATCGCCGATTGGCTGCACCGCTACGGGCGGCTGATGGACGACGTGCGGGCCGGCCTCGATTGGGCGTTCTCACCCGCGGGCGACACGCTGCTGGGCGTGCGCCTGACCACCGCGGCGCTCGACCTGGTCTATGAGCTGGGCCTGCTGGACGAGTACCGCAGCCGCGTCGACATGGCGATGGAGGCCGTCGGCACCTTGCGTCCGTCCCAGCCAGCGCTGGAGCTGCGCCTGCGCGCCGGTCGCAGCTTCCTGCACACGCAGACGAAAGGGCGCCAGTTCTCGCGCGATGCCAACCTCGCGCGCATCCTCGAGCTCGCGGACCAGCTGGGCTCGGCACCACAACGCATCGAGGCGATGTTCAGCCTGTGCGCCAACGCGTTCGGCGTGGGCGAGTATCGCGAGGTTGCCGAGGTGGCACGCCGCATCAAGCACTACGCGCCCCATCCGGACGAGCCCGTCGCGGTGCTCCTGTCAGACCGCTTCCTGGCGCTCAGCCATCACTACCTTGGCGAGCATGACGTCGCCCGTCCGCTCGCTGATCGGGTGCTGCACTATCCGGCAGGCTACGCCTACCGGCAGTACATCGGCCACATTCCCAAGACGGTGTCGATGCGCATCCTGCTGGCACGCACGCTGTGGATGCAGGGCGCCTGCGACGAGGCGGTGCGTGTGGCCCGCGAGGCGGTCGATCTCGGTGCCGATGCCAATCCGCAGGCACTGAGCCAGGCGCTCGCCATGGGAGCGATTCCCATCGCGCTATGGCGCGGCGAGAACGACCGTGCCGGCGCGCTGCTGGAACGCCTGCAGGCGCAGGCGGCGCGCCACTCGCAGGCCTATTGGCAGTCGTGGGGACGCAGCTACCGCCAGGTCGTCGACGCCCGCGCACGGGGCCTCGCGGGCTGGCCGCAATTCGAAAGGGGAGCGGTGGACAGTCTCTCCGGTCCGCCCGAACTGGACATGCTGGGCACCCTGGCCGAGAGCGCGGTCTCCGGGCTGGGCGTCGAACGCGTCGACGAGGGCCGGGTCGGCTGGTGTGGGCCGGAGATCCTGCGTGCCGTCGCCGAGAACCGCCTGCGCGCCGAGCCGGGCGACGCCACCGCTGCGGAGGCGATCCTCCTGCGCTCGCTCGAGATGGCACGGGCCCAGCGCGCGCTGTCGTGGGAACTGCGCACCGCGACCAGTCTTGCCCGGTTGTGGCGCGACCAGGGCCGGCGCCAGGAGGCGCGTCATCTGCTGTCCGGGACCTACGACCGCTTCGACCAAGGCCTGGCCACCGCGGACCTCGTCGCCGCCCGCCGCCTCGTCGAAGAATTGGCCTGAGCGCGGCGCGCGTCACCAGTTTTCACACCGATTCACGCGGGCTCGACCCACGGCGCACGCATCATCCCCGCAGGAGCGCCGCATCGTGCGCTCGGCACGAACATGGGGAATCGAATGGTGCAGTGGGAGGCCGATCGAGCGAGGCGAACGGCAAGGTCGCGCGGCGGGTTGCAGGCCGTGGGCCTGGTGACGCTGGCCGGCATGGCCGCGCCTGCGCTGGCGCAGGACACTGCGGGAGCGCCCGCCGCCGCCGCGGCGGCGCCGCAGGTCCAGGAGGTGATCGTGACGTCCGAGCGCGTGCAGACGGTGCTGGGCCGCACGCCACTGTCGGTGGGCGTGGTCGACCAGCACGCGATCGAGACACGCGGCACCGCGCAGCTGAGCGACCTCGTGGGCATGATCCCGGGCGTCACCGTGCCCAATGGCTTCAGCAACCAGCCGCAGGCCGTCGGCATTCGCGGCGTGGGCGTATCGGTGCCCGCCATGAGCCAGGCGGTGGGCATCTACGTCGACGACGTGCCGCTGGTGCGTGGCTATGCGACCGCGCTGTGGGACCTGCCGGACATCGCACGCATCGAGGTATTGCGCGGGCCCCAGGGCACGCTGTATGGCCAGAACCTGACCGCGGGCGCGGTCCGGGTGATCTCGATCGATCCCGGCAGCCAGCCGGTGGCGTGGGTGTCCGCATCGGCCGGCAACTATCGTGCGGCCGAGCTGCACGCCTACGCCTCCGGCCCGATCGGCGACGGCCCGGTCTCGGGCAGCGTCGCGTTCTCGCGGCGCGGCAACGAGGGCTGGGGCTACAACGCCTCGACGGACCAGCGCGACAACAAGCTCGACGCGACCCAGTTCCGCACCAAGCTGCGTTTCAAGCAGCCTTCGGGACTGGACGCGATCCTGGCCGTGGACGGCCTGGTGGACCGCTCCGACACGAATACCGGCGACTTCCCGCTCAACGACCCGCGCTCGGCGCCGCGCGTCAACTTCACGACCGCCACGCCGGGACCCTTCAAGCGTCTGGCCGGCGGCCTGCAGTTCAAGCTCAGCCACCCGCTGGCCGAGGGCATCGCGCTGCATGCGATCACCGGCTACCGGGCCTACAAGGACGACCCCACCGTGGCCGATATCGGCGGCCAGGCGACGCTGCGCTACCTGCTGTCGCAGACGGTGGCGCAGAAGGTGTTCTCGCAGGAACTGCAACTGCAGGCCACGCAGGCACGCATCGACTGGACCGCGGGCGCCATGCTGGTGTCCGATCGCTTCGACTTCGAGCGCATCGTCGACCAGATCCCGCCGGCGCCCAAGACCCGCACCGACACCGACGGCGTCACCCACCTGGAGACCACCGACGTCGGGCTGTACGGCCAGGCGCACTATCGATGGACGGATGAGATCGGCGTGACCGCCGGTCTGCGCGCGTACCGCAGCTCGCAAACCGGCGCCAACCAGTTCTGGCGGCTGGACGCCCAGCAGTCGCGCACGCAGAACGTGTACACGGCGACCGGCCTGTCGACGTCCAGCAAGGGCCTGCTGCCGCGCCTGGGCG
>JBJMWE010000129.1:0-4180 GCA_045810285.1 Vitreoscilla sp.
CGCGCAGGATGACAGGGTCAAGGGATGAGCCTGTCCGTGAGGCGATGCCCCCGCCCCGCCAGCCACGTTGCCGGCAGCCTCCCCGCAGATCGGCGAAGAACCTTTTCCTTTCCGCTTCCGGTTATTCGCCGGGGCCGCGCCCGCGAGGCGCTAGCATGCGAACCATGACGAACGCAGACCCCCAGGAACTCGAGAAATTCGGAGAACTCGCCCACAAGTGGTGGGACACCGAAGGCGACTTCAAGCCGCTGCACCGCATCAACCCCCTGCGACTCGACTGGATCGCCCAGCGCGCGCCGCTGCACGGCAGGAACGTGCTCGACGTGGGCTGCGGCGGCGGCATCCTGGCCGAGTCCATGGCGCAGCGCGGCGCCAACGTGCTGGGCATCGACCTGTCCGTCAAGCCGCTCAAGGTCGCCAAGCTGCACGCCATGGAATCGGGCGTGGCCAACCTCGAGTACCGCGAGGTGGCCGTCGAGGCGCTCGCTGCCGAGCGCCCCGCGAGCTTCGATACCGTCACCTGCATGGAGATGCTGGAGCACGTGCCCGATCCGGCCTCCGTGGTTGCGGCCTGCGCGCGCCTGGTCAAGCCGGGGGGCCTGGTGTTCTTCAGCACGCTCAATCGCAACGCGAAGGCCTTCCTGTTCGCGATCGTCGGCGCCGAGCACCTGCTCAAGCTGCTGCCCAAGGGCACGCACGAGTACGCCAAGTTCATCCGCCCGAGCGAGCTCGCCGGCTTCGCGCGCACGGCGGGCCTGGAGACGCTGGAACTCGCGGGCCTGGAATACAACCCGCTCACGCAGCGCTACTGGCTCTCGGCCGACACCTCCGTCAACTACATGGTGGCGTGCCGGCGGCCGGCCGCGGGCGCATGAGTGGCGAATCCTTGGGTGCGCAGCACGCAGGTCGTCCATGAGCGCGCCCATCCGTGGCGTGCTGTTCGACCTCGACGGCACCCTCATCGACAGCGCGCCCGACCTGGCCGGTGCCGCCAACCGACTGCGCGCCGACCACGGCCTCGAGCCGCTGCCGCTCGAGGCGTTGCGCCCGATGGTGGGCTCCGGCGCGCGCGGCATGGTGGGCGTGGCGTTCGGCGTGGCGCCCGGCGAGCCGCGCTTCGAGGCGCTGCGCGATGCCTTCCTGGCGCACTACGAGGCCGGCCTGCTGGAACGCACCGGGCCGTTCGACGGTGTCGCGGACTTGCTGTCCGCGCTCGAAGCCGCCGGCATCGCCTGGGGCATCGTCACCAACAAGGCCACGCGCTTCACCGTGCCCATCGTCGCCGGCCTGGGCCTCGCGCAGCGGGCGGGCGTGGTGGTGTGCGGCGACACGACGCCGCATTCCAAGCCCCATCCCGAGCCGCTGCTGCATGCGGCGCGCGCGCTTGGCGTGGCGCCGGAGCACGTGGCCTACGTCGGCGACGACCTGCGCGACGCGCAGGCCGCGCACGCCGCGGGCATGCCCATGCTGGCCGCCACCTGGGGCTATCTGGGCCAGGGCGAGCCCGTGCACGAGTGGGGTGCGGACGCGCTCGTCGACGCACCATCGCAGGTGCTGGACTGGCTCCGCGCACGCGCGCGCTGACGCACGCCGCGCGCGTCACCGAGGGCGCGCCCGCGCGCGGACGCCATCGGGCCCCTGGCAGGCTTCCTGCATGGCCCCGCCCGACGCGCGCCTGAGAGGCGGTGCGCGTTATCGGCTGCCGGCCCGTTCAAATTAGGGGGTGTCCCGTCGACTTGTGACGGGCGTCACATGAATCCCGGCAAAACCGGTAATCCGGTTACACCCGAGACAGCCTTGGCACACGCGGACTCACTAACATCACGGTCGAGTTCAACTGGAGGATCCCCATGAAGAAGATCATCGCGCTGGCCGCCCTGGCCGCTGCGTCCGTCTCGGCTTCCGCCGCGACCAACCTGTTCGCCGACGGCAGCTTCGAGTCCATCTCGCAATCGGCCGGCACCTGGAACACCTACAACAGCGTCGCCGGCTGGACGGTCACGCAGGCCGGCTTCCTGCCGTCGTCGCACGGCCTGGAGATCCGCAACGACGTCGCGGGCACCGCCCAGGACGGCCACAACTTCATCGAGCTGGACGGCTACGAGAACGACCGCATCACGCAGAGCTTCGCCACCACCGTCGGCCAGGCCTACGAGGTCTCGTTCTGGTTCCAGAACCGCGCCGGGGTCGCCGCTGGCTCGGAAGGCTTCGATGCGGTGGTGCTGTCCGGTGGCGTGAGCTCCGCCTCGCTGGTGGGCAACGCCGCGTCGAGCGGCTGGCTGCAGGAGAAGATCGTGTTCACGGCCGGCAGCAGCTTCACGACGTTCACCGTCGCCGCCACCGGCGCGTCCGACAGCCTGGGCACGTCGTTCGACAACTTCAGCGCCATCGCCGTGCCGGAACCGGCCACGATGGGCCTGTTCGCCGCCGGCCTGGCCATCCTGGGCCTGTCGTCGCGCCGCCGCCGCCGCAACTGATCGCACGGGCCCACGCAGGGCCCGACGAGCAAGGGCGCCCCGCAGCGATGCGGCGCGCCCTTCGTCTTTTTCCGGCCACTTGGCGCAAAGGATGCGCATTGCACCTTGAAGGCGGGCAACTTGCCCTAAAATGGACCGCTCTGGGGCCGACCAGGTTTCGACGTGGGTACGGATCCGGCGCAGGGCATGCCGAGCACCAGTTCGCTCGTAAATCCACTGGAAACAAAGTAACTGCGAACGACTCTTCGTACGCTCTCGCGGCTTAAAACCCGTGAGCCTCTCAACGGTTGGCCGATGGGCCGTGCACTAGGTCGCAAGACCCTGAGCTGAGAGGTCATTCACATTGGCTGGTCTCCTGTCGGGCTACTCGGCAGGGGATGAGATCAAGTAGCTGGCGTCACCGGTAGCGTGTTCCTGCGCGACCGGTGGAGCGAGATCCAAATCAGAGAACTACGCATGTAGAACTGTCCGGCGAAGGCTTGCGGACGGGGGTTCAATTCCCCCCGGCTCCACCATTCACGACAACCAACGCCAGCGAAATACCCGCTGGCGTTGCCATTTCTGGCGCCCTAAATTGGCGTTGATTGGCGTTGGATTCGCACGTGAATCGCACGTGAATCGCACGTGCCCATCAAGCGCCTGGTGCCGTCGAGTTCGAGCGCTTGGCCGACGCAGCCCTGGTCGCCATGTTTGCCTTTGCGATCACTTCCTTGGCGCGAACCATGCCAGTTTCGATCCGCGCGGCCCAGAAGGCGCGCACGTCGACCACCCGCCACCGCGTGAAACGGGGTTGTCGGATGACGGGTTGAGGCGCCCGGCCGGCGCGGACTTCCTCGTGCCACCAGGAGACGGACATGCTGCCGACAGCAGCACAGGTCTTTGCATCGATCAGCGTGACATCCTGCAAGGCGCTCGGGATGGTGACGGGTTGGTCATCGCGGGGCTGTTGGGCGTTCACACGAAGTCGGGGTCACCCATTAGCCGCCCCCGTCAATAGGGACGAACGCATTTCTGCGGCCGTCCCCGCATCCTTTCCATCCAGAGCCGGTATTCCCAGCCACTGAGCCCGTCGCACACTTGGTCCTCGAACAGTGGTTGCGCCGCTGCGCACCAGTCACCCATCAGGATCAAGGCCGTGGCGCCTTGCGGCGCCTGGCCCCTGGCTGCATCGGCAGCCCCAGAGAACCCTCTGTGCCTCATCGTGTCCAATTCACGCGACCAGCAGGCCGGTCGCACAGATCTTTGGCTTCGCATCGGGTCGATGCGATCCAACCCCTTATGGCTCGCGATGCGGGCGCAACGAACCCCTTGGCATGGTGGGATCGACGGCGGCGTGCAATCAGGTCTCCTGGTTGTTCCAACCCCTAGCGCGGCACTGCCGCCGTCGTCCCATTGAACACCCTGTCTATCCGAAGGCCTTCGACACGTCGAAGGGCTTGCCGTCCTTCATGACGTAGTAGCTCGCGCGCGCCAGCTTGTGCGCCACCGCCTTGATGGCGACCACAGCCAGGGCGCTTGCGCACTTATTCTGGTACCAGCGCTTGATCGCCGCGTCGTAGCGCACCGCGAAGTGCGTTGCCTCGATGAAGGCCCAGGCCAGGTGCCTGTTGCCGCACTTGGCGTTGCCTTGGCCCTTCTTCTTGCCGTTGGACTCGCGCCGGCTGTCCACCGTGCGCGCATACGAGGCGAAGTTGCCCGGGCCG
>JBJMWE010000130.1:0-17803 GCA_045810285.1 Vitreoscilla sp.
AGGGGTGGATCCTGCGACTGCGCGCAGGATGACGGGGCAAAGAATCGACGTTCCGGGCAGCGTCCCACACCAGGTCTGGACGGACGCGCTCCCCGCACTTCGGCGATGAAACTTTTTTTGCCTGGATCCAGATTCAAATCGCGAGCGAATTCGAATTCGATCCGATGAAGCGTGGCGGCCGGACGATCAAACTGATTTTGAAGCCAACATGTCCGCCACATTTTGTTCGCCGGCCAAACGGCGACTTTGGGGTTTCAGGGCAGTTTCATCGGAGCTTCGCTGGTCACGTCACGTCGCGTCCGCACCGCGCCCATCCAGTGTCATCCTGCGCGCAGTCGCAGGATCCACGCGCTCCAGGTGCGGTTTCCCCTGGGGTGGATCCTGCGACTCCGCGCAGGATGAAGCTCGGCGGGCTGAGCGCTCGACGCTCGGCGAGGCGAGGCGAGGTCCGCCGCCTCACTGGCTCATCCCATGAGCTTCAGCCCCTGCATGATCCAGTCGCCGTTAGTTGCCCCACCCCACTCGTCCGCGGCGCCTTTCGGCCGAATTTCGCTCGGCATTAGTGACAATGCGGGAAATCCCCCACGAACATTGGCACGTGAAGTCAGCTAACACTTCACTTTCATAGCCACGCGCAAGTCCTTAATTTAGAACGACATTCGCTTGCAGAACGTCATCTAAGTGCTTGATTTCATTGATTTTTTCAGGTGATGACGCGTTGACCCCGCCCAGGTGAGTCGTTAAAGTGCATCAAAGTGCACTTTTGTGGTGGGTCGTGGCATCTCTGATTTTTGAAGGTCCTTCAGCGTTGACGCTGGACGGCAAGGGGCGAGTCTCCATGCCGTCGCGTTACCGCGAGGATCTCCAGTCATTGTGCGGCGGCCGCCTCACCGTCACGAAGCACCCGCACGGGTGCCTGATGGTCTTCCCGCGTCCGTACTGGGAAAACTTCCGCGACCAGGTCGCCCAGTTGCCGTTCTCGCAGGTGGGGGTCAAGCGCGTGTTCCTCGGCCACGCGGACGACGTCGAGTGGGATGCCACCTCGCGCATCCTCATCCGCCCGGAACTCCGCACCTGGGCCGGACTCGAAAAGGACGTGACGCTGCTGGGCATGGGCAGCCACTTCGAACTGTGGGCGACGCCTGCCTACGCGGCGCACGAAGCGCGCGTGATGCAGGAGCAGGCCACCGCCGCCCTGGACAACCTGGTCTTCTAGAACATCGTGGAACACTCGGGGTTGCATACCACCGTCCTGCTCCACGAGGCCATCGACGCACTCGTGACGCAGCCGGACGGCATCTATGTCGACGGCACGTTCGGCCGCGGCGGGCACACGCGCGAGCTGCTGTCGCGCCTGGGCCCCGGCGCGCGCGTGATCGGCATCGACCGCGACCCCGTCGCCGTGGCCGCCGCCAAGGACGGCCCGGATGCCGTGCGCGACCCGCGCTTCGAGATCGTGCACGCGAGCTTCGCGCAATTGCCGGCGGCGCTGGCCGAGCGCGGCATCGGCAAGATCACCGGCCTGCTGCTGGACCTGGGCGTGTCGTCGCCGCAGATCGACACCCCCGAACGCGGATTCAGCTTCCGTTTCGACGGCCCGCTCGACATGCGCATGGACACCACCCGCGGCGAGACCGCGGCGGACTTTCTCGCTCGCGCCGACGAGCGTCACATTGCAGAGGTGATTCGTGACTACGGGGAAGAACGGTTTGCTGTGTCGATTGCAAAGGCGCTTGTGGCTCAGCGCGAGAGCGGCGCACCCGTTCGAACCACTCGCGAGCTGTCCGCCGTCGTGGCTCGTTCGGTCAAGACCCGCGAGGCGAACCAGGACCCCGCCACGCGAACGTTTCAGGCTCTTCGGATTTTCGTCAATGCCGAGCTTGAGGAGCTCGAACAGGTCCTGAACGCCTCCCTCGACCTGCTCGCGGAGGGCGGCCGGCTCGCGGTGATCAGCTTCCACTCGCTGGAAGACCGCATCGTCAAGACCTTCATCGCGCGCGAGAGCAAGGCCGAGATCGACCGCCGCGCCCCGTTCGCGCCGCCGGCCAGGGCGCTGCGCCTGCAGGCGCTGGGCCGCATCAAGCCCGGCCCGACCGAGGTGCTGCAGAACGGCCGCGCGCGCTCCGCGATCCTGCGCGTGGCGGAGAGGCTCGCATGATCGCGGCGATCATCGCGCAGCGCGAAGCGCGGAGGGCAGCCTGATGACGGGCCCGTCCTTCATGCTGCGCCTGAACGTGCTGCTCGCGATCGCGCTGATCCTGAGCGGGCTGTACCTCGTCAAGATCAGCTACGAGTCGCGCCGCGTGTTCGCCGAGATCGAGAGCGCGCACGGCGCCGAGCGCCAGCTCGAGTCCGACCGCCGGCGCCTCGAGGCGGAGCGCCAGGCCCAGGCCACGCACCTGCGCGTGGAGGCCACCGCGCGCACCAAGCTCGGCATGCGCGCCGCCACGCCGGCCAACACGCAGTACGTGGTGGACGCCGGCCTCGCGGCGGCGCCGTCGTCCGCGCCGCTGGCGCGCACGCAGGCGTCCGCCGGCGTGGCCGATTCGGGGGCGTCGCAGTGAACAAGCCCAACCAGCGCGTCCAGACCCCGCGCGGCCGCGCGGTCAGCAACGTCACGTACGCCAACAGCCCGCTGCTGGCGTCGAAGACGCCGCTGTGGCGCAGCCGCTTCCTCGTGGTGCTGGTGGGCGTCGGCTCGCTGATCCTGGTGGGCCGCGCGGCCTACATCCAGATCGTCGCCACCAACTTCTACCTGAAGCAGGGCGAGGCGCGCTACGCGCACACGCTCGAGATGCCCGCCAGCCGCGGCCGCATCGTCGACCGCAACGGCCTGCTGCTGGCCACCAGCGTGCCCACGCCGTCCATCTGGGCGATCCCCAAGGACGTCGAGGCCGACGCCGGCGAGAAGAAGCAGCTCGCCAAGGCGCTGGGCATGACGGTGGCCGAACTCGACGACCGCCTCGACGGCAACCCGAACTTCGTGTGGCTCAAGCGCCAGGTCGACGACAGCGTCGGCGTGGCCGTGAAGTCGCTCGACCTGAAGGGCATCCACCAGGTCAGCGAGTTCCGCCGCCGCTATCCCGAGGGCGAGGCGGCCGCGCACGTGGTGGGCTTCACCGGCGACCAGGACAAGGGCCAGGAAGGCATCGAGCTCGCGTACCAGCAGCAGCTGCAGGGGCGCGACGGCCAGCGCGAGGTCGTCAAGGATCGGCTGGGCCGCATCGTCGAGGACATCGGCGACCCGCAGCGCCCGATCAACGGCGAAGACATCGAGCTGGCGATCGACTCGAAGGTGCAGTTCTTCGCGTACCAGCGCATCCGCGACCAGGTCATCGCGCAGAAGGCCAAGGGCGGCAGCGTGGTCGTCATCGACACGCTCACGGGCGAGGTGCTCGCGCTCGCCAACTACCCCAGCTTCAACCCGGGCGACCGCCACCACCTGTCGGGCGCGCAGCTGCGCAACCGCGCGCTGACCGACGTGTTCGAGCCCGGCTCCACGATGAAGCCGTTCATCATCGGCACCGCCCTCGAGAAGGGCCTGGTCACGCCGACGTCGATGGTGGACGCGACGCCGGGCTCGCTGGTCATCAGCGGCTTCGCTCCGAAGGACGCCGAGCCCAACGGCTGGCTGACCGTGCAGCAGGTGATCCAGAAGTCCAGCAACATCGGCGCCGCGCGCCTGGCGATGCGGCTCACGCCCAAGGAAGAGTGGGAGAAGTTCTCGTCCATCGGCCTGGGCCAGAAGCCGCAGATCAACTTCCCCGGCGTCGTCACCGGCCGGCTGCGCCCCTACAAGACCTGGCGGCCGATCGAGCAGGCGACGATGGCCTACGGCTACGGCCTGTCGGCCTCGCTGTTCCAGCTGGCACGGGCGTATACGGTGTTCGCCAACGACGGCGTGCTCGAGAACGTGTCGATGCTGCGCCAGAAGGCGCCTGGCCCGGGCCCGCGCGTGTTCAAGCCGGAGACGGTCAAGGAGCTGCTGACCATGCTGCAGATGGTGGCGTCGCCCGGCGGCACCGCCCCCAAGGCGCGCACGCTCGGCTACAGCGTGGGCGGCAAGTCCGGCACCGCGTACAAGGCCGAAGGCCATGGCTACGCGCAGAACAAGTACCGCCCGTGGTTCGTCGGCCTGGCGCCGATCTCGCACCCGCGCATCGTGGTGGCCGTGATGGTGGACGAACCCACGGCCGGACTGCACTACGGCGGCGACGTCGCGGCGCCGGTGTTCAGCCAGGTGGTGTCGCAGACGCTGCCGCTGCTGGGCGTCGCGCCCGACCTCGACGTGCGTACGCAGATCACGCAGGCCAACGTCGTCCAGATCCCCGAGAACTAGAGTCATGACGCCCCCACGCTCATTTCATTCGCTGCCCCCCGAGGGGGCGCATCAACGCCTTCGGGCGGCCGGGCGCCGCTGATGGCCCTCACCCGCCTCAAGTCCCCCGCCGCCGCCGCCCGCTGGCTCAAGTCCTGGGTCACCGGCACGCTGCGCACGGACAGCCGCGCCGTGCAGCCGGGCGACGCCTTCATCGCCTGGCCCGGCTATGCCAACGACGGCCGCCGCTTCGTCGCGAACGCGCTCGATGCGGGCGCCGCCACGTGCCTCGTCGAGCAGGACCAGGTCGACGCGTTCGGCTTCGAGGACGCGCGCATCGCCACGCTGAAGTCGATGAAGGCCGCCACGGGCCAGATCGCCGCCGTGTTCTTCGAGGAGCCGAGCCAGTCGCTGTCGGTCGTCGCGACGACGGGCACCAACGGCAAGACGTCGACCGCCTGGTGGATGTCGCAGGCGCTGAACCTGCTCGGGCGCCGCACCGGCGTCGTGGGCACGCTGGGCATCGGCGTGCCGCCGCTGCCGCTGCCCGTGGCGGCCGCGGACTCGAAGCAGGACTGGACCATCCAGGCCACCGGCCTGACGACGCCCGACCCGGTGATGCTGCAGGCCGCGTTCCGCCGCATGGTCGACGACGGCTTCACCGCCTGCGCGATCGAGGCGAGCTCGATCGGGATCGTCGAGCAGCGGCTGGCCGGCACGCGCATCGAGGTCGCGCTGTTCACCAACTTCACGCGCGACCACCTCGATTACCACGGCAGCATGGACAACTACTGGGCCGCCAAGCGCCTGTTGTTCGGCTGGGTCGGCCTGAAATCCGCGGTCATCAACATCGACGACGACGCCGGGGTCGTGCTGGCCGGCGAGCTGCGCCTCGGGCAGGTCGACGCCTGGACGTATTCGACCCGGGCCGACTCCGGCGCCCGCCTGGTCGCCGAGGACATCGGCTACCGCGACGGCGGCCTCGCGTTCACGCTGGCCGAGGACGTGGCCATCGGTGGCCGCGCGCGCCGCGAGCCCGTCGTCACCACGCTGATCGGCGACTACAACGTGCACAACCTGCTGGCCGTCATCGGCGGCCTGCGCGCACTCGGCGTGCAGCTGGCCGATGCGGCGCGCGTCGCGGGCCTCGTCACGCCGGTGCCGGGGCGCATGCAACGCGTCGCCGCCAACGCCGCCGGCCAGCCGGAGGTGGTGGTCGACTACGCGCACACGCCCGACGCGCTGGAGAAGGTCATCGCCGCGCTGCGCCCGCTGGCCGCCGATCGCGGCGGCAAGCTTCACTGCGTGTTCGGCTGCGGCGGCGACCGCGATGCCACCAAGCGGCCGCTGATGGGCGGCATCGCCGCGCGCCTGGCCGACGCCGTCGTCGTCACCAGAGACAACCCGCGCACCGAGGATCCGCGGGCCATCGTCGACCAGGTGGCCGCGGGCGCCACCGGCGGCGCACCCGTGCAGGTGATCGTCGATCGCCGCGCGGCCATCGCGCAGGTGCTCGCGGCCGCGGACGCGCGCGACGTCGTGCTCGTGGCCGGCAAGGGTCACGAGGACTACCAGGAAATCAACGGCGTGCGGCAGCACTTCTCGGACGTCGAGGAAGCGCTGGCCGCACTGAGGAAGCGAGGGCTCGCCGCATGACGCAGATGCTGACGCTCGCGCAAGCGGTCGCGATGGTGCCGGGGGCGGCGCTCGTCGGCGACGGCACGCGTGCGTTCGAGCGCGTGCACACGGACACGCGCACGCTGCGCGCGGGCGACCTGTTCGTCGCGCTGCAGGGCGAGCGCTTCGACGCCCACGACTTCCTGCCGCAGGCCCGTGCGGCCGGCGCGGTGGCGGCGATCGGCATGCGCGGCGTGGCCGAGGCCGGGCTCGACGGGCTGGTGGTGCCCGATTCCCTGGCCGCGCTGCAGGCCCTGGCCGCCGGTTGGCGCCGGCGCTTCACGGGCCCGGTGATCGCCGTCACCGGCAGCAACGGCAAGACGACCGTCACCCAGATGATCGCGTCCATCCTGCGCGCGGCGCACGCGGACGCGGCGCATGCGACCGCCGGCAACCTCAACAACCACATCGGGGTGCCGCTGACGGTGCTGCGCATGGACGCGTCGCACAAGTCCGCGGTCATCGAGCTGGGCATGAACCATCCGGGCGAGATCGCCGTGCTCGCGCGCATCGCGCAGCCCACCGTCGCGCTCGTCAACAACGCGCAGCGCGAGCACCAGGAATTCATGGGCACCGTCGAGGCGGTGGCGCGCGAGAACGGCAGCGCCATCGAGGCCTTGCCGGCGGACGGCGTCGCCGTGTTCCCGTGCGACGACGGCTACGCCGACATCTGGCAGGCGCAGGCCGCCGGCCGCCGCTGCCTGCGCTTCGCGCTGGCGGGCGAGGCCGACGGCCCGTGGCCGCGGGCCGAGATCTCGGCCCGCGCCCGCTGGGCCGGCGACGCCTGGGAAGTGGAGATGACCACGCCCGAAGGCCAGGTGCGCCTGACGCTGCGCGTGGCCGGCCGCCACAACGTGCGCAACGCGCTGGCCTCGACCGCTGCGGCGCTGGGCGCCGGCATCGCGCTGGCCGACGTCGTGCGCGGGCTCGAGGCGTTCGCGCCGGTCAAGGGCCGCTCGCAGCTGAAGACGCTGCGGCGCGGCGGCCGGACGCTGCCGCTCGTCGACGACACGTACAACGCGAATCCCGACTCCGTGCGCGCCGCCATCGACGTGCTGGCCGGCCTGCCCGCGCCGCGCTGGCTGCTGCTGGGCGACATGGGCGAGGTCGGCGACCAGGGGCCGGCCTTCCACCAGGAGATCGGCGCCTACGCGCAGGCCCGCGGCATCGACACCTTCTGGTGCGCCGGCGGCCTGTGCGCCCACGCCGCGCGTGCCTACGGCCCCGGCGCGCGCCACTTCGCCGACACGCCCGCGCTGCTGGCCGCGCTGGGCGACTCGGCGGCCGGCGAGCCGGCGTTCGACTCCGTGCTGGCCAAGGGTTCGCGCTTCATGGGCATGGAGCGCGTGGTCGCGCTGCTGCAGTCGCACGACGAAGGAGGCGCCCATGCTGCTTAGCCTCACGTCCTGGCTGCAGGAGCACTACCCGCAGAGCTTCGGCTTCCTGCGCGTGTTCCAGTACCACACGTTCCGCGCCGTGATGGCCGCCATGACGGCACTGCTGATCGGCCTGTTCTTCGGGCCCTGGGTCATCCGGCGGCTGACCGAGCTGAAGATCGGCCAGCCGATCCGCGAGTACGGCGTGCAGTCGCACATGGTCAAGCGCGGCACGCCCACGATGGGCGGCGTGCTGGTGCTGATCGCCATCGCCATCGCCACGCTGCTGTGGAGCGACTGGAGCAACCGCTTCGTCTGGATCGTGATGATCGTGACCTTCGGCTTCGGCGCGATCGGCTGGTCGGACGACTGGCGCAAGGTGGTGCAGAAGAACCCGGAGGGCATGCCGTCGAAGGAGAAGTACCTGTGGCAGTCGCTGATCGGGCTGGTCGCCGCGCTGTATCTCGCCTTCAGCGTGTCCGAGACCTCGAACCTGCGCGTGCTGGAGCTGTTCATGCGCTGGGTCACGAGCGGCTTCGCCAACGACCTCCCGCCCAAGGCCGACCTGTTGCTGCCGTTCTTCAAGACGGTGAGCTACCCGCTGGGCGTGTTCGGCTTCATCGCGATGACCTACTTCGTGATCGTGGGCGCGAGCAACGCGGTCAACCTCACCGACGGCCTCGATGGCCTGGCCATCATGCCGGTGGTGCTGGTGGCCGGCGCACTGGGCCTGTTCGCGTACGTGGTGGGCAACGCCGTGTACTCGAAGTACCTGCTGTTCCCGTACATCCCGGGCGCGGGCGAGCTGCTGATCTTCTGCGCCGCGATCGCCGGCGCGGGGCTGGCGTTCCTGTGGTTCAACGCGCATCCGGCGCAGGTGTTCATGGGCGACGTGGGGGCGCTGTCGCTCGGCGGCGCGCTGGGCACCATCGCGGTGATCACGCGCCAGGAGATCGTGCTGGGGATCATGGGCGGCGTGTTCGTGGCCGAGGCGCTGTCGGTGATGGCGCAGGTCGGCTACTTCAAGTACACGAAGCGCAAGTACGGCGAGGGGCGCCGCATCCTGAAGATGGCGCCGCTGCACCACCATTTCGAGAAGTCCGGCTGGACCGAGACGCAGGTCGTGATCCGCTTCTGGATCGTCACGATGCTGCTGTGCCTGGTCGGCCTGGCGAGCCTGAAGCTGCGTTGACCGTGGACCACCTCATCGCCATCACCAACACGCGGGGCCAGCGCCGGGCTCTCGCACGCCGACCCGCGGCCCGCTCGGGGAGCCGTGCGCCGCATTCGGCGGACGGGGGTGGTCATGTCTGACGTGCTCATCCTCGGCCTGGGCGCCTCCGGCCTGGCCATGGCGCGCTGGTGCGCCGGCCAGGGCGCGCGCGTCCGCGTGTGGGACTCGCGCCCGAATCCGCCGCAGGCCGCCGCGCTGGCTGCCGAGGTCGAGGGCAGCATGTTCTTCTCGGGCGAACTCACGGCCGCGGCGCTGGACGGCGTCGCCCGGGTCTACAAGAGCCCCGGCCTGAGCCCCGCCGATCCGCGCCTGCTGCCGCTGCTGCAGGCCGCCAAGGACGAAGGCGTGCCGGTGCGCGGCGAGCTGGACCTGTTCTCGGTCGCGCTCGCGCAGCTGAAGGCCGAGCGCGGCTACGCGCCGAAGGTCCTCGCCATCACCGGCACCAACGGCAAGACGACCACCACGTCGCTCACCGGCCAGCTCGTCGAGCGCGCGGGCCGCAGCGTGGCCGTGGCCGGCAACATCGGCCCCACGATGCTGGACACGCTCGCCGCCGCGATCGCCGCGCAGGCCGTGGCCGACGTCGAGGCCGCGGAAGCCGCCGCAGCGCAGGCGGTGATCGATGCGGAAGAAGCCGCTGCCAGGGCGGCGCAGGACGCCATCGACGCGGAGGCCGCCCGTGTCGCCGCGGAGAAGCAGGCGCGCCTGGAAGCCGAGCTCGCCGCCGCCGAGGCCGCGAAACTGGCCGAGGCCGAGGCCATCGCGCAGGCGAAGGCGGAGGCCAAGGCCGAAGCGGCGGCCGCGAAGCAGGCGCGCGCCGACGCCCGCGCCGCCAAGGCCGCGGCCAGGGCCAGCCCGGACGCCGCGCTCGAGATGCCCGTGGAGCCCGACACGCCCGCGGACGTCGAGGCCGCCGAGAACGAGCCGGTCGACGTCTCGCCCGATGCCGACGCGATCGAGCAGGAGCTGGTGCCCACGGACGATGCCGACGAGCTGCGCGAGCTCGCCGCGCTCGATGGCACCGACGTGCCCGCGCAACTGGCCGACGACGTCGACGAGGCGCATGCCGACGACGCGCTGGCCGCCGAGGGCGTCGAACTGGCCGAGGCCGCCGCGAAGCTCCCCGATGACGACGCACCGGCGATCACGCTGATCCCGCCGCCCGCGCCCGACCCCGTCTTCAGCCACCTGCCGCAGGTGTGGGTGCTGGAGCTCTCGAGCTTCCAGCTGGACGACGTGCAGGACTTCCATCCGGCCGCGGCCACGGTGCTCAACATCACGCAGGACCACCTCGACTGGCACGGCTCGATGCAGGCGTATGCCGCGGCCAAGGCGCGCATCTTCGGTACCGGCCCGATGCCCGGCACCGTGATGGTGATCAACCGCGACGATCCGGCGGTCGAGGCGATGATCCCGCCGCCGGTCACCGTCAAGCCGACGCGCCGCGGCGAGCGCGCCAAGCTCGTGCATCGCCGCGTCGTGCGCTTCGGCCTCGACGCGCCGCGCGAGCCGGGCGACTTCGGCCTCGTCGAGGAAGCCGGCATGGCCTGGCTCGTGCGCGCGATGGAGCTCGACCCGACGATCAAGCGCAAGCCGGGCGACGACGTCGAACTCGTGATCCAGCGCCTGATGCCCGCCGACGCGCTGCGCATCCGCGGCCGCCACAACGCGTCCAACGCGCTGGCGTCGCTGGCGCTGGCCAGTTCGGTCGGCATCCCGCTCGCGCCGATGCTGCATGGCCTGCGCGAGTACCGCGGCGAGCCGCATCGCGTCGAGCCGATCGGCATGATCGGGCAGGTCGAGTTCTTCGACGATTCGAAGGGCACCAACGTCGGCGCGACGGTCGCCGCGCTGAACGGCCTGGGCCAGGATCGCGCGCCTGCCAGGCTGGTGGTCATCCTCGGCGGCGACGGCAAGGGCCAGGACTTCGCGCCGCTGGCCGAGCCGCTGCGCCGCCATGCGCGCGCCGCCGCGACGATCGGCAAGGACGCCGAGCCGCTCGAGGCGGTGCTGCGCACGGCCGGCGTGCCGTTCCAGCGCTTCGCCACGCTGGAAGAAGCCACGCGCTGGGCGCACGCGCAGGCGCAAGGCTCCGACGCCGTGCTGCTGAGCCCGGCCTGCGCGAGCCTGGACATGTTCCGCGACTACAGGCACCGCGCCGACGTGTTCGTCGCCACCGTGCACGCCATCGCGGATGACGCCGGCGAGGTGCTGGCACCATGAGCGCGTCAGCCACTTTCATCCGGGCGCAGCGCTCGGCCGCTCCGGGAGCGAGCCCGGGCCCCCTCGGGGGGCGGATCGGCGTACCCGTCGAGCCGGGGGTCGTCATGATCATCCGGGCGCAGCGCTCGGCCGCTCCGGAGCGAGCCCGGGCCCCCTCGGGGGGCGGATCGGCGTACCCGTCGAGCCGGGGGGCGTCATGAGCGTCATGGCGCTCCTCAAGCAGCACCTGCCCGAATGGCCGGGCTTCCGGCCGGCGGAGTGGTTCCGCAAGCGCCGCGAGGCCGCGTCGGGCGACGAGCGCGTGCCCATCCGCGACTGGGTCGACGCGGGCCGGCCGACCCGCGTGATGGGCGTCGATTCCGCGCTGATCTGGGTGACGGCCGCGCTGCTGGCGTTCGGGCTGGTGATGGTCTATTCGGCGTCGGTGGCGCTGCCCGACAGCCCGCGCTTCGCGCTGTACTCCTCCACGCACTTCCTGGGCCGCCAGGCGCTGTTCGTCGCCATCGGGTTCGTGTGCGCGCTCGCGACGGCGCAGATCCCGATCGCCGTGTGGGAGAAGTGGGCGCCGTGGATCTTCGCGCTCGCGATGTTGCTGCTGCTGATGGTGCTGCTGCCGCACATCGGCAAGGGCGTCAACGGCGCCAGGCGCTGGATCCCGCTGGGCGTGCTGAACTTCCAGCCCAGCGAACTCGCCAAGCTGGGCATGTGCATGTACGCCGCCAGCTACATGGTGCGCAAGATGGACGTCAAGGAGAACTTCATCAAGGCCGTGTGGCCGATGGCGGTCGCCCTCGGCGTCATCGGCGGCCTGCTGCTGGCCGAGCCCGACATGGGCGCGTTCATGGTGATCGCCGCCATCGCGCTCGGCGTGCTGTTCCTGGGCGGGGTGAACGGCCGCATGTTCCTGCTCAGCGTGGCCGTGCTGCTCAGCGCGTTCGTGCTGATGATCTACTTCAGCCCGTTCCGCCGCGCGCGCATCTTCGCGTACCTCGACCCGTGGAACCCGGCCTACGCGCAGGGCAAGGCCTACCAGCTGACGCACTCGCTGATCGCGTTCGGCCGCGGCGAGATCTTCGGCCAGGGCCTGGGCAACTCCATCGAGAAGCTGCACTACCTGCCCGAGGCGCACACCGACTTCCTGCTGGCCGTGGTCGGCGAGGAGCTCGGCTTCGTCGGCGTGTTCGTGATCGTGGCCGCGTTCTTCTGGCTGACGCGGCGTCTGTTCATCATCGGCCGCCAGGCGATCGCGCTGGACCGCGTGTTCGCGGGCCTGATGTGCCAGGGCGTGGGCTTGTGGATGGGCGCGCAGTCGTTCATCAACTTCGGCGTGAACCTGGGCGTGCTGCCCACCAAGGGCCTGACGCTGCCGCTGCTGAGCTACGGCGGCTCGGGCGTCGTGCTCAACCTCGTCGCCCTGGCGCTGGTGCTGCGCGTCGACATGGAAAGCCGCGCGCTGATGCGGGGAGGGCGGACGTGAGTTCGGAACTCGCCACGCGCCCGCCGCGCCACCTCGTCGTGATGGCCGCCGGCACCGGCGGCCACGTGATGCCGGGGCTGGCCGTCGCCCGCGAGGTGCTCGCGCGCGGCTGGACGGTCAGCTGGCTGGGCACGCGCACCGGCATGGAGAACCGCCTCGTGCCGCCGTCGGGCATCCCGATGGACACGATCGACTTCGCCGGCGTGCGCGGCAAGGGCCTGCTGGGCACGTTCAAGGGCCTGCTGCAGCTCGCGGCGGCGTTCGGCGCGTGCAGGCACATCCTGCGCACGCGCAACGCGTCGGCCGTCCTCGGCATGGGGGGCTATGTCTGCGTGCCCGGCGGCAAGGTCGCGCGCCGGCTGCGCAAGCCGCTGGTGCTGGTCAACGCCGACGCCGCGCTGCTGCTGTCGAACAAGTCGCTGCTGTCCTCGTGCGACCGCATCGCCTTCGGCTTCGACGGCGAGGACGCGCGCGCCACGCCCAAGGCGCTGGTCACCGGCAACCCGGTGCGCGCGGAGATCGAGGCCATCGCGCCGCCGGCCGAGCGCTTCGCCCATCGTGCCGGCCCGCTGCGCGTGCTGCTGGTGGGCGGCAGCCTGGGCGCCAAGGTGCTCAACGAGACGCTGCCGCAGGCGCTCAAGCTGATCCCGCCGGGGGAGCGGCCGCGCGTCACGCACCAGACGGGCGAGAAGAACTGGGAGTCGGTGCAGGCCGAGTACCTCGCACGCGGCATCGACGCCGAGGTCGTGCCTTTCATCGACGACATGCCGCGCCGCCTGGCCGACTGCGACCTGATCGTCTGCCGCGCCGGCGCGATCACGGTCAGCGAGCTGTGCGCCGCCGGCGTGGCCAGCGTGCTCGTGCCGCTCGTGATCAGCACCACCTCGCACCAGCGCGACAACGCGCTCCACATGGCCGGGCGCGGCGCCGCGCACCACCAGCCGCAGTCCGAGCTGACGCCCGAACGCCTGGCCGCCGAACTGCGCGGGGCGACCCGCGCCAACCTGCTCGCCATGGCGGAACGCGCGCGCTCGCTCGCGCGCCCCCAGGCCGCGGCGCGCGTCGCCGATGAACTCGAAAGGCTCGTGGCATGAATCCGTACCGCCACACCAGGGACGAGGACCGGCGTGCCCCGCGCGCAGGCTTCGCCATGCCCGCCAGCCGGGCCTCGACCATGAAGCGGAGGTGCGCATGAAGCACGCCGTCAAGAAGATCCATTTCGTCGGGATCGGCGGCGCCGGCATGTCCGGCATCGCCGAGATCCTGCACAACCTGGGCTACGTCGTCTCCGGCTCAGACCAGGCCGACAGCGCCACCTCGCGCCGCCTCGCGTCGCTGGGCATCCGCGTCTGCGTGGGCCATGACGCGGCCCACATCGCCGACGCGCAGGCCGTCGTCACGTCCACGGCGGTCAAGGGCGACAACCCCGAGGTCATCGCGGCGCGCGCCCGGCGCATCCCCGTGGTGCCGCGCGCGGTGATGCTGGCCGAGCTGATGCGCCTGAAGAAGGGCATCGCGATCGCGGGCACGCACGGCAAGACGACGACGACGTCGCTGGTCACCAGCGTGCTGGCCGAGGCCGGCGTCGACCCGACCTTCGTCATCGGCGGCAAGCTCAACTCCGCCGGCGCGAATTCGCGGCTCGGCGCGGGCGAGTACATCGTGGTCGAGGCCGACGAGTCGGACGCGTCGTTCCTGAACCTGATGCCGATCCTGTCGGTGGTCACGAACATCGACGCCGACCACATGGACACCTACGGCCACGACTTCGCGCGCCTGAAGGCCGCCTTCGTGGAGTTCCTGCACCGCATGCCGTTCTACGGCTCGGCCATCGTCTGCGGCGACGACCCCGGCGTGCGCTCCATCGTGCCCATGATCTCGCGCCCGGTGATCACCTACGGCATGAACGAGGACGTGCAGGTGCGCGCGGTCGACGTCCGGGCGCTGGCCGGCGGCCAGATGCAGTTCACCTGCCAGCGCCGCAACGGCGTGCAGATGCCCGACCTGCCCGTCACGCTGAACCTGCCCGGCGAGCACAACGTGCGCAACGCGCTGGCCGCGATCGCCGTGGCCACCGAGCTGGAGCTGCCCGACGACGCCATCACCCGCGCGCTCGCCGGCTTCACCGGCGTCGGGCGCCGCTTCCAGAGCTACGGCCAGCAGCCCGTCGACGGCGACAAGGGCGGCGGCACGTTCACGCTGATCGACGACTACGGCCACCACCCGGTGGAGATGGCTGCCGTCATCGCCGCCGCGCGCGGCGCGTTCCCGCAGCACCGGCTGGTGCTCGCCTTCCAGCCGCACCGCTTCACGCGCACCCGCGACTGCTTCGAGGACTTCGTCAAGGTGATGGGCCAGGCCGACCAGGTGCTGCTGACCGAGGTGTACTCGGCCGGCGAATCGCCCATCGTGGCCGCCGACGGCCGTTCGCTCGCGCGCGCGCTGCGCGTGGCGGGCAAGGTCGACCCGGTGTTCGTCGACGACGTGGGCGATCTCGCGCAGGCCATCGTCGACCACGCGCGCGACGGCGACGTCGTCATCTCGATGGGCGCCGGCTCGATCGCCGCGGTGCCGCAGAAGGTGGCGGACCTGAAGGCGCCCACACGAAACGGAGGCGTGCAATGAACATCACGTCATTGAGCCGCGACCAGGCCGCCCGGCTCGGCAAGATCGCCGTGCTGATGGGCGGGACGTCCGCCGAACGCGAGATCTCGCTGCTCTCGGGCAGCGGCGTGCTCGCCGCGTTGAAGTCCGGCGGCTTCGACGCGCACGCGTTCGACCCGGCGCAGCGTCCGATGGACGACCTCAAGCGCGAGGGTTTCCAGCGCTGCTTCATCGCGCTGCACGGCCGCCACGGCGAGGACGGCTCCATCCAGGGGGCGCTCGAGCTGATGGGCATTCCGTACACCGGCCCGGGCACGATGGCCTCGGCCATCGCGATGGACAAGGTCATGACCAAGCGCGTCTGGCGCGCCGAAGTGCTGGCCACGCCGCGCGGGCGCGTGCTGGGCCCCGACCAGCAGGACGACAGGACGATGTCCAAGGTGCCCGACGAACTGGGCCTGCCGCTGATCGTCAAGCCGCCGCACGAGGGGTCGTCGGTGGGCGTCACCAAGGTCCGCAGCTGGGCGCAGATGAAGGAAGCCGTGGAGCTCGCCGCCGGCTACGACGCCGACGTGCTGTGCGAGGAGTTCATCGACGGCGACGAGGTGACCGTGGCCGTGCTGGGCTCCGGCATGGACACGATGGCGCTCCCGGTGGTGCGCATCGTGGCGCCCGAAGGCAAGTACGACCTGCAGAACAAGTACTTCACCGACGTCGTGAAGTACCACTGCCCGAGCGGCCTGCCCGACGCCGAGGAGAAGGCCGTGCAGCGCCTGGCCGTGGCCGCCTACCGCGCGCTCGACTGCCGCGGCTGGAGCCGCGCCGACCTCATCATCCGTGCGTCCGACCGCAAGCCGTTCCTGATCGAGATGAACACCTCGCCGGGCATGACCTCGCACTCGCTGGTGCCGATGGCCGCGCGCGCAGTGGGCGTGTCGTACGAGGCGCTGTGCGCGCACCTGGTCGCGTCGGCCGCGCTCGACCCCAGGGGCAAGGGCGGCAAGCCCGCGAAGAACGAACAGCCGGGAGCCTAGAGAAGTGCTTTTGCGCCAACCCGCCACCCCCGACGCCGCGCCCGCCCAGGCGCTGCCGGTGGACGTGCGCCTCATGAACGCGATCGCCGTCGTCGTGTTCGTGCTGGCGCTGGTGGCGCTGGCGGCGGCGGCCGTCGCGTGGGCGGCGCGCCGCCCGCAGTTCCAGTTCGCCGACGTGCGGCTGGAGGGCGACCTGCAGCGCAACAGCGTGACGACCGTGCGTGCCAACGCGCTGCCGCACCTGGCCGGCAACTTCTTCACGATGGACCTGGCCCGCACGCGAGCCGCGTTCGAGCAGGTGCCGTGGGTGCGCCGCGCGGTGGTGCGGCGGGTGTGGCCCGACAAGCTGGTCGTCGCGCTGGAGGAGCACCAGCCCGTGGCGCTGTGGGACGGCGACGAGAACTCCGACAGGATGGTCAACAGCCACGGCGAGGTCTTCGAGGCCAACGTGGGCGACGTCGAGGACGACAGCCTGCCGCAGTTCGGCGGCCCGGAGGGCACGTCGATGCAGGTGCTGGACATGTACCGCCGCCTGCGGCCCGTCTTCGCGAAGATGGACGCCGACATCACCGCGCTGCGGCTGTCCGGCCGCGGCAGCTGGAAGGTCGACCTGGACGACGGCGCCACGATCGAGCTCGGCCGCGGCACGCAGGACGAGGTGGTGGATCGCACGACGCGCTTCGTGCGCACCGTGCCGCAGCTGCTGGACAAGTTCCACGCGCCGCTGGAGAACGCGGACCTCCGGCACGCGGAGGGCTATGCGGTGAAGTTGAAGGGCCTGTCGGTGAACGCCGACGCGAAGCAGCCGTCGGGCAAGCAATAGGAAACGGACAGCAATGGCCAAGGAATACAAGGATCTCGTCGTCGGCCTGGACATCGGCACCGCGAAGGTGATGGCCGTCGTCGCCGAGATACTGCCGGGCGGCGAACTGCGGCTCGCGGGCCTGGGCGTCGCGCCGACGCACGGCTTGAAGCGCGGGGTCGTCGTCAACATCGACGCCACGGTGCAGTCCATCCAGCAGGCCTTGAAGGAGGCCGAGATGATGGCCGACTGCAAGATCTCGCGCGTCTACACGGGCATCACCGGCAGCCACATCCGCGGCCAGAATTCGACGGGCATGGTGATCGTGCGCGACAACCGCGAGGTCACGCCCACCGACATGGCGCGCGTGGTGGAGACGGCCAAGGCCATCAACATCCCCAACGACCAGCGCGTGCTGCTGGTCGAGCCGCAGGAATTCGTGATCGACGGCCACGAGGTCAAGGAGCCGATCGGCATGAGCGGCAGCCGGCTCGAGGTGCGGGTGCACATCGTCACCGGCGCGCAGAGCGCGGCCGAGAACATCGTCAAGTGCGTGCGCCGCTGCGGGCTCGAGGTGGACCAGCTGGTGCTCAATCCGAGCGCGTCGAGCCAGGCCGTGCTGACCCAGGACGAGATGGACCTGGGCGTCGCGCTGGTGGACATCGGCGCCGGCACCACCGACGTGGCGATCTTCACGGGCGGCTCGATCCGCCACACCGCGGTGATCCCGATCGCCGGCGACCTGATCACCAGCGACATCGCGATGGCGCTGCGCACGCCGACGAAGGACGCCGAGGACATCAAGGTGGAGTCGGGCTTCGCCAAGCAGCTTCTGGCCGACCCGGAAACGCAGGTGGAAGTGCCGGGCCTGGGCGACCGCGGTCCGCGCATGCTCTCGCGGCAGGCACTGGCGGGCGTGATCGAACCGCGCGTCGAGGAGATCTTCTCGCTGGTGCACCAGGTGATCCGCGAATCGGGCTGCGAGGAGCTGCTGTCCTCGGGCATCGTGCTCACGGGCGGCACGGCGGTGATGCCCGGCATGGTGGAACTCGGGGAAG
>JBJMWE010000131.1:0-7791 GCA_045810285.1 Vitreoscilla sp.
CGGACGCGGCGGCACCGGCCTCCCTGGCCGCACGCGCGCCGGCGTCCGTGCCCGCGAGTGCCGCGCCGGTGGCCGGCAGCACATCGAAGGCCGAGGACGACCCGCGCCACTTCCTGCAACGCGTGATGAACGACGAGCGCATCGACATGGCGCTGCGCATCGAGGCCGCCAAGGCGTTGCTGCAACGCTGAGAACCTGGCGCCGTCCAGCCCGCGTCCGCCATGCCTGCCAGCCTGCACCTGTTCGACCTCGAGCGGCATGCGAGCCCCCTGCCCGAGACGTTCGCGGAACTCGAGGCGATGCGCCAGTCGCACCGCGCCAGGCTGGATCGCAAGAACCTGCGCTTCGTCGAATTCGCGCTCCGCTTCGAGGAGCGGATCCAGGCCGTGCGCAACGGCCGTGCCGCGCCGCTGCAACAGGCCAACGCCTGCCGGCGCGCGGCCTGGCGATTCGAGCTGCCCGAGGTCGACGCGCCGGCCGCCTACCAGGCCGCCGTGGAGATCGCCGCGGCCCTGGGGCTGGTGGCGTACGACGCGGCGCTCGGGCGGGGCTTCCTGCCCGACGGACGCGTCGTCCCGGCGCAGTTCCCGGCGGTGCGTGCCGGCGCGCCGCGCACGGACATGCTGCGCGGCGAGCACGAAGTGCGCACGGTGCTCGCGCCCGCGCTGGCCAGCGCCATGGCCGCGAACGGCTTCGCGCCGGTGCCCGCGACGGCACCCGCCGATCCCATCGTCCTGGTCCGGCAGCTCGGACCGGTCCGCCAGGCGCTGACCGTGCAGCTGCGCCGCAACGAACGGCTCGAGATGACGTGGCGCGTGTGGCACGAGGCGTGCACGGCGGTGTTCCAGCGCGTCGACGGCCCGGCGTCGGGGGCCGTCGCGGCCTTCGAGCTGCCCCTGGACTTCTTCGAGCCCGGGCCGGTCCCGACGCATCGCTGGCAGCTCGAACGACTGGACGAACTCCCCGGGGTGCTGGCCCTCGTGCGCGACCGCGTGCTGCCGCTGGCCGAACTGACCCAGGACCTGCATGGGCTGGACCAGGCGCTCAACGACGAGAGTGCCGAGACCGTGCGCACGCCCTACCGGGACGCCTACGGCTGGCTCGGGCGCCCGGCGGGCTCGGACGGCGCGCGCAGCCTGCGCGACATCTCGGCGACCCGTGTGCAGCGGCTCGTCGTCGCGCACCTGAACGGGAATCCGGCCACGGGCGACATCGACCGCTGGCTCGACGCCACCACGCCGCCTGCGGACGACCCGGCCGCGTCGCCGGCGCGGGCGACGCTCGACGCCGTGCGCGCGGTGCTGGCGTCCACGCCGCCGCTCGCGGCCTGGCCCGACGCGCAGGGCTGGCGCGCCGCGTTGCGGCCGATCGCGGCGTCGCTGCAGGCCTGCCGCCCCGACCCGCGCGGCCGGCGTTGCCACCACTGGGAAGTGACCGAGGCGCTGCGCCAGGGGCTGGCCAAGGATCGCGCCGCCTTCTGGAACCTGTTCGCGGGGCCCGACGGCGGCGCCGAACTGCAGCGGCTGTGGCACGCGAAGGCGCTGACGCTTCCCGCCGAGGCCCGCGTCGCAAGCGACGGGCTGGCGTGTCGCGTGCGCACGCTGCCGGGTCGTGCCGGCACGGGCGACATCCACGTCGCCTGGCTCGAGTTCCCCCCGATCCAGGGGGTGCACGAGGAGCGCGTGCTGGCGCTGGCGCGCCGCGGCGACGCGTGGCGCATGTACCGCATGGGGTACGACCACGCGCTGCACGAGGGCCGCATGCGCCTGCGCATCGAATACTGGGTCCGGCATGCGAGCGGCAGCGGCCACCTGGTCAGGCGCGAGACCCTGCCCCGCGAATGGAGCGTCGACGAGTTCCTGCAGCGGGTGCGCGAGACCTTCGACTGACGCGCGCGCGGTGCCCAGGGCGCATAACCTTGCGCCGATTCCGACAAAGGCGAGGCGCGGATATCGATAGCCGTTTGTGTTCGTTTTCGCGCACGTGACGGGCGCCTAACGTCGAGGGGTTGTCCATTCTTCGACACCGCTCGCCATGTCCGTCGTCGCCCTTGCCGGCAGTCCCTCCTCCCCCTCGCGGTCCACCGTGCTGCTGCGCCATGTGCTGGGCCGGCTGGACGACGACGTCGCGCGCACCGAGATCGCGCTGCGCGACCTGCCGCCCGCGGCGCTGGTGCGCGCGCAGTTCGACGATCCCGCCATCCGCCGGGCGATCGACCAGGTGGCCGCCGCCCGCGTGGTGGTGATCGCCACGCCGATCTACAAGGCCTCGTTCAGCGGCCTGCTCAAGTCCTTCCTCGACCTGCTGCCCCAGGACGCGTTGCGCGGAAAGACCGTGTTCGCGCTGGGGACCGGCGGCAGCGCCGCGCACCTGCTGGCGCTCGACTACGCGCTCAAGCCCGTGCTGGCCGCGCTTGGCGCGCGCCACATCCTCGATGCGGTGTACGCGGTGGACGCGCAGTTCACGCCGCACGCCACGCAGGGCCATGTCGCGCACGACGACGTGGTGCGGCGCATCGAGCGCGCGCTCGCGGAAGCGCCCGTCGCGCTGCGCGCGCCCGCGCCGGCCGCCGTCCGCCCGGTCGCGCTCGCCGCCTGAACGCCCTCGCCTCGGCCTCAGCTCGAACAACCATCCCTGGAGGACTTCCCGATGAACACGTCCACGTTCCCCGCCGCCCGCCGCGCCTGGCTGCACCGCGCCGCCGCGCTCGCCGCCACGTTGTCCGCCGGCGTCGGCCTCGCGCTGTCCGTCGCGACCGCGCAGGCGGAACCGTCGAGGGAGCTGCGCATCGGCTTCCAGAAGTCGGCCAGCCTGCTGGTGCTGCAGAAGGCGCAGGGCACGCTCGAGAAGCGGCTCGCGCCGCAGGGCATCGCCGTCAAGTGGGTGGAATTCCCGGCCGGCCCGCAACTGCTCGAGGGCCTGAACGTCGGCGCCGTCGACGTCGGCTACGTGGGCGAGGCGCCGCCGATCTTCGCGCAGGCGGCGGGCGCGCGCTTCGTCTACGTCGGCAACGATCCGGCCGCGCCGCAGACCGAGGCGCTGGTGGTGCAGAAGGATTCGCCGGTGAAGTCGGTGGCCGAGCTCAAGGGCAGGCGCATCGCACTGAACAAGGGCTCCAACGTGCACTACCTGCTGGTCAAGCTGCTGGAGAAGAACGGGCTGAAGTACTCGGACGTCACGCCCGTCTTCCTGCCCCCGGCCGACGCCCGCGCCGCGTTCGAGAAGGGCGCGGTGGACGCCTGGGTCATCTGGGATCCGTTCCTCGCGGCGGCCGAGCGCCAGCTCGGCGCGCGCCAGCTCGCCGACGGCACGGGCCTGGTCAACAGCTTCAGCTTCTACCTCGCGCAGACCGACTACGCGCAGGCCAACCCGCAGGTGATCAAGGCGCTGTTCGCCAACACCGACGAGGCCGCGCGCTTCGTGCAGGCCGACGTGCCGCGCGCCGCCGCGCTCGTCGCGCCGTTGCAGGGGCTGGACGTCGGCGTCGTGGAGACGAGCCTGAAGCGCTACAAGTACGGCGTGGCCCCCCTGACGGCCGCGGTCGCGGCGCAGCAGCAGAAGATCGCCGACACCTTCCTCGAGCTGAAGCTGATCCCGAAGGCCGTGCGCATCGCCGATGCCCTGCCGTCCGGCGCGGGCGCGGCGACGGTCGCGGGCAGGTGAGGCGCGCGATGGCATCGAACCTCGATCGGCGCCAGCTGCTCGCGCTGGCCGGCGCGGCGGCCAGCGGGCTGTCGACGGCCGCCGCGCGGGCCGAATCGACGCTGCTGCGCATCGGCTACCAGAAGTCGTCCGTCAACCTGATGGTGACGCGCGAGCGCAAGCTGCTCGACGCCGCGTTGCCGGACGTGGCGGTGAAATGGGTCGAGTTCCCGGCCGGCCCCCAGATCCTCGAGGCCCTGGCCGTGGGCAGCCTCGACTTCGGCTTCACGGGCGACACCCCGCCGGTGTTCGCGCAGGCGGCGGGCAAGGACGTCTGGTACGTCGGCCTGGAACCGCCCAAGCCGGCCAGCTCCGCCATCCTCGTGCCGCCGGGTTCCCCGGTGCGCACGCTGGCCGACCTGAAGGGCCGGCGCATCGGCTTGCAGAAGGGGTCGAGCTCGCACTACCTGGTGCTGCGCGCGCTCGACGAGGCCGGCCTGCAATGGTCGGACATCACGCCGCTGTATCTCGCGCCCTCGGACGCCCGGGCCGCGTTCGAGAAGGGCGCGCTCGACGCGTGGGGCATCTGGGATCCGTACTACGCCGCCGCCGAGATCGACGGCCACGCGCGCGTGCTCGCGACGGGAAAGGGGCTGACCAGCAACAACAGCTTCTATCTCGCGTCGCGCGAGCTCACGCGCCAGCCGGCGCTGGTCAAGGGCCTGTTCGCGGCGCTGTCGCAGGCCGACGCCTGGGGCAAGGCCAACCTGCCGCAGACGGCCAGGTTCCTGTCCGACGCCACCGGCGTGCCGCTGGCCGGCACCATCCGCTTCCTCGATCGCCGCATCTCCGGCCCGGTGACGGTGCTCAAGCCCGCGGACATCGCCGACCAGCAGCGCGTGGCGGACGCGTTCGCGCGCGCCGGCCTGATTCCCAAGCCCCTGCAGGTCGCCCAGGCTGTCTGGCAGCCCGGCTCCTCGTTCGCCTGAAAGAAGACCCGTCATGAAGATCCTCTGGTTCATCCCCACCCACGGCGATTCGCGCTACCTCGGCACCTCGCGCGGCGCGCGCCAGGCCGACCTCGACTACTTCAAGCAGGTGGCCATCGCCGCCGACACGCTGGGCTACGAAGGCGTGCTGCTGCCCACGGGCCGCTCGTGCGAGGACTCGTGGATGGTCGCGGCCAGCCTCGTCGACGTGACCAAGCGGCTGAAGTTCCTCGTCGCGCTGCGTCCCGGCATCATCCAGCCGGTGCAGGCGGCGCGCATGGCCGCCACGCTGGATCGCCTGTCGGGCGGGCGCGTGCTGGTCAACCTCGTCACCGGCGGCGACCCGGACGAACTGGCCGGCGACGGCCTGCACCTGAGCCACGAGGAGCGCTACGCGCTGTCGACGGAGTTCGTGTCGATCTGGCGCGAGGTGCTGCAGGCCAGCCACGCCAACGAGGCGGTGGACTTCGACGGCACGCACCTGAAGGTCAAGGGCGCCAAGGTCCTCTACCCGCCCGTGACCCGGCCGTATCCGCCCGTGTTCTTCGGCGGCTCGTCCGGCCCGGCGCACGAGCTCGCGGCCGCGCAGTGCGACACCTACCTGACCTGGGGCGAGCCGCCCGCGGCCGTCGCCGAGAAGCTGCGCGACCTCCGCGGCCGCGCCGACAAGCGGGGCCGCCAGCTCGAGTTCGGCATCCGCCTGCACGTCATCGTGCGCGAGACCGAGGACGAGGCCTGGGCCGCCGCCGGCAAGCTCATCTCGCACCTGGACGACGACATCGTCGCCGCGGCGCAGAAGAAGTTCGCCGCGATGGACTCCGTGGGCCAGCGCCGCATGGCTGCCCTGCACGGCGGCCGGTTCGACAAGGCCGATCCGCGCGCGGGCCTCGAGGTGGCACCCAACCTCTGGGCCGGCGTCGGCCTCGTGCGCGGCGGCGCGGGCACCGCGCTGGTGGGCGATCCGCAACAGGTGGCGGCGCGCATCCAGGAGTACGCCGACCTCGGGATGAACTACTTCATCCTGTCGGGCTATCCGCACCTGGAAGAGGCCTATCGCTTCGCGGAGCTCGTGTTCCCGCTGCTGCCGCTGGCCACGCGCCAGAAGCTGGTGCAGCCCACGCTGACGGGGCCGTTCGGCGAGATCGTCGCCAACGACATCCGGCCGAAGCCCGCGGACCTGGCACGCAGCGCGAGCTAGACATGCCGGCCCCCGCGTTCCTTCCGTCGAACCCCGCCGAGGCGAGCGTCCCTCGCCGCCGGGGCTTCGCAGGGCGTGTCCCCTTCGGCGTCGTCGCGCCGTGGATCGTGCCGCTGCTGATCCTGCTGGCCTGGGAGGCGTCGTCTCGCACGGGCTGGCTGTCGACGCGCATCCTGCCCGAGCCGATCGCGGTGGCCACCGCGTTCTGGCACCTGCTGGTGTCCGGCACGCTGGTCAACGACGTCGCGATCAGCACCGGCCGCGCGCTGGGCGGGCTGGCCATCGGCGGCGGGCTCGGACTGGTCCTGGGGCTGCTGACAGGCACCTTCCGCAGCGCCGAGACGCTGCTGGACACCACGCTGCAGATGATCCGCAACGTGCCGGCGCTGGCCCTGATCCCGCTGGTGATCCTGTGGTTCGGCATCGACGAATCGGCCAAGCTGTTCCTGGTGGCCATCGGCGTGTTCTTCCCGATCTACCTCAATACCTACCACGGCATCCGGGCGGTCGACGCCGGGCTGGTCGAGATGGCGCGCAGTCACGGGGTTCGGGGCTGGGCGCTGTACCGCGAGGTGATCCTGCCCGGCGCGCTGCCGTCCATCCTCGTGGGCCTGCGCTTCTCGCTCGGGCTGATGTGGGTGCTGCTGATCGTGGCCGAGACGATCTCCGCGCAATCGGGCATCGGCTACATGACGATGAACGCGCGCGAGTTCCTGCAGACGGACGTCGTGCTGGTGGGCGTGCTGCTGTACGCGCTGCTGGGCAAGCTGGCCGACCTCGTCGCCCGCGGTCTCGAGCGGCGGCTGCTGCGCTGGAATCCCGCCTACTTGGGCGTTCCGGCCCGAACCTGACCCGAGGACGACCATGCAACGTGACTGGATCGCCCCGCCCGCCGCCGGGCTGGGCCTGCGAATCGACGGACTGCGCAAGGATTTCGGTGCGCGCACGGTGCTGCACGGCATCGACATCGACATCCATCCCGGCGAGTTCCTCGCCGTCGTCGGCCGCAGCGGCTGCGGCAAGAGCACGCTGCTGCGCCTCCTGGCGGGCCTGGATTCGCCCACCGGCGGCCAGCTGCGGCTGGACGACGCACCTGCCGGCGAACGCCGCGACGACGTGCGCATGATGTTCCAGGAGGCCAGGCTGCTGCCGTGGCGCACGGTGCTGCAGAACGTGCAGCTGGGCCTGTCCACGACCGACGCGCCGGCCCGCGCGCGGGACGCGCTGGCGCAGGTGGGCCTGGCCGATCGCGCGGACGACTGGCCGTCCGTCCTCTCGGGCGGGCAGCGCCAGCGCGTCGCGCTCGCCCGCGCGCTGGTGCACCGGCCGCGCCTGTTGCTGCTGGACGAGCCGCTCGGGGCGCTGGACGCACTCACGCGCATCGAGATGCAGCGCCTGATCGAATCGGTGTGGCGCGAGCGGCGCTTCACCGCGGTGCTGGTCACGCACGACGTGGCGGAAGCCGTCGCCCTGGCCGACCGCGTGCTCCTGATCGAGGAGGGGCGGGTGACGCTGGACGAGCGCGTCGCGCTCGCACGGCCGCGCTTGCATGGCTCGGCCGCGTTCGCGGAGATCGAGGGGCGCGTGCTGGGGCGGGTGTTGAACGAGGCGCCGCGGGACGCCGTCGAGGAGACGCGGCCGCGGCTGGTGGCGTAGGGCGGGCCGGGGCCGACGACCTCAGGGGTCTGGCCTTTCCGCGCATCGCCGCGGACGCGACCGATGGCGGGGATGGGGGTTGCGATGCGTGGACAGGCCTGACCCCGATCGCGAGCGAAGGTCAGCGCCGGGCCCGGGGTCAGGCACGGACGTCGCGGTGTCGACATCGCGGCGCGCCCGGGCCGGAGCCAGACCCCTCGGGCCGCGTCGGTCGTGCAGCCGCAGGCGCGTCCATCGTTCAGAGCGCATGCGTCACCTTCACGAAATCCGGATCCTCGTCGAAGCGCTTGACCTCGAAGCCCATGC
>JBJMWE010000132.1:0-13901 GCA_045810285.1 Vitreoscilla sp.
CGCCTCGACGGGGGTCGCGCTCGCCGGCGCCGGCGTGTTGCTGGTCGCCGGGACGGCGCTGTTCGCCGCTCACCCCGCCTCGCGCCGCTGGCGCCCGGAGGCCGGGCGTCCGCGCGGCGGCTCGCTGCGCGCCGGCGGGATGCGGACCCTCGTGCTGGTGATGCTCGCGGTCGGCATCGTGTTCAGCGCCACCGAGGTAGGCGTGACCGCCGCCGCGCACGCGCTCGGCGCGACCGCCGCCGCCGACCGCCTGCGCAGGACGCTGCGCGCCGCCGGCCTGCGCGGCGTGCCGCGCGGCGCGCGCGCGTCGACGCAGCTCAACCCGCACCAGCTCACGGAACGCGAGCGCGAGGTCCTGGCGCTGCTGTGCGCCGGGCTGCGCAACTCCGAGATCGCCGAGCGCCTGTGCCGATCCGTGCGCACCGTCGACCACCACGTGGCCGCCGCGTTCGTCAAGCTGGGGGTGAACTCGCGCGCAGAAGCCGTCGCCGCCGCGGCGCGCGCCGGCATCGCGCCCTAGGCCCGGCCACGTCGCAGGCCTCCGGCGGGACGCCGGCGCCGTCGTGCTCGAGGCGGACTGATCCGAGGAGGTCTTGCCTCTCCACGAAGAATGGGTAGCCGGCTCCGCCAATCTGGGCAATCGCGGCATTGCGCCGCACGCCGTACGCGCCTAGCCTCCACGGCACGGTCGAACATCGGCTGCAACGCAACCCAACCAGGAGTCCGCCATGCCCCGCTATCTCGTCGAACGCACGTTTCCCGAAGGCCTGCACATCCCCATGGACAACCAGGGCGCCGACGTGTGCATGTCGGTCGTCGGCACCAACGCCAGCAGCGGCGTGACCTGGGTGCACTCGTACGTCAGCGACGACCTGAAGAAGACCTTCTGCATCTACGACGCCCCCACCCCGGAGGCGATCCGCGAGACGGCGCGCAACAACAACCTGCCCATCGACACGATCACCCCGGTGAGCGTGCTGGACCCGTACTTCTATCGGGGTTGAGGCGCCTCGACCGGGCCCGGGGCATCGGGCAGCCGCACCGCATGCACGCGGTTGCGCTGCTCGCCCACCTTGGCGGCCATCGCGCGCTCGGCCGCCGCCTCGAGCAGCTGGCGCAGCGTGGCGGCGGACGGGCCGCTGGCCACGCCGATCGTGACGGTGACGACGCCGGCCACCGAGGAGCCGGAATGCACCAGCGCGAGGGACTCGACCGCGCCGCGGATGCGTTCCGCCGCCGCCTGCGCGGCGTGGCCGTCGGCGTCGGGCAGCACCACGACGAACTCCTCGCCGCCCTTGCGGAACACGAAGTCGGCCTCGCGCGCACAGCCGCGGATCGCATGGGCCACCGCGCGCAGAGCGTCGTCGCCGGCGGCATCGCCGTGCGCATGGTTGAAGTTGCCGAAGTGGTCGACGTCGATGAAGGCGACGGCGGCGCGCTGCACGCGGCGATCGCCTTCGCCGGCCACGGCATGCAGGAGTTCGTCGAGCGCGAGCCGGTTGCGCAAGCCGGTGAGGGCGTCGGTGCGCGCTTCCTCGCGCAGGGCGCGGTTGCGCTGCTGCAGCTCGGCCACGGTGGACAGCAGGTCCCGCCGCGACGCGACGACTCGGCGCGTGTCGTCGTCGAAGGCCACGACGCGGTCGCGGCCGCGCGCCTTGGCGGCGTGCAGCGCGGCGTCGCAGGCGCGCCAGACGGCATCCACCGCACGGGCGGACTGCGCGTCGAGCGTGGCCACGCCGGCCGACAGGGTGACGATCTCGGCGCTGGCGGACAGGATGACGGGCTCGCGCACCCGGTCGACGCAGGCCTGTGCCACGCATAGCGCACCGGCCAGGTCGCGTTCGGGCAGGAACGCCATGAACTGGTCGCCGCCCACGCGCGCCAGGCAGCCGGCGCCGGGCAGTGCCTCGCGCAGGCGCGCCGCGACCAGGCGCAGCAGGTCGTCGCCGACGCGGTGGCCGTGGCGGTCGTTGAAGTACCTGAAGTTGTCGAGACCGAACGTGACGACCGCGCCGGGGACGTCGTCCTGCAGCGCGGCCACCAGGGTGTCGTGCATGACGCGGCGGTTCACGAGCCCCGTGAGGTCGTCCTCGAACGAATGCGGCAGCACCGATGCCGCCGGCTGCGCCTCGTCCTTGGCCAGCCAACGCCTCCAGCGCTCGAACAGCGTCATGGCCGCCTCCCGCGCGGGCACGCGCGAGCACGCGGCCACACGCTCGCGTGCGCAACCCGTCCGACTGGCATGTTGTGCAAAGCCGCCAAATCCGTCTCCCTGACACGGGCCACGCGCATGGTTTCGGGATCGCGACCAGCGAGCCTCCGCACTCCGGCGGTTCGTGGCTCATGGCGGCCGGGCAGCGACGACCGCGCCCGGTGGCAGCCCCGCTGCCCTCCCGCTTGCGACAGGGTCGGTGGCTTTGCGACCCCGGCTCTCGCACGGGTGTGCCCTTGACCCGTCCATGGTACAGCGAAGTTAGGGGGACGTGAGGATTCCTGGCTTGCGAAGACGGCAAACTGAGGGTATGTCCGACCGCACTGTCACTTCGGAGACTCCATGACATCTCGCCATTCCGCCTGCCGTTTCCTGGCCGCCGCCGCCCTGGCGCTGGCCGCCGGCCTTGCCTGCGCCGCCGGCCCCGCCGCCGCCGCCACGACCACCGCGGCGCCCGCCGATGGCAAGGAGCGCGCGATCTTCGCCGTGAGCGACGACGACGCCAAGAAGTGGAACCTCACGCTGGGCAACATCGGCAACGCCCTCGAGGGCCTCGGCGCCGACGCGGCCGACATCGAGCTCGTCGTCTACGGGCCCGGCATCGCGATGCTGAAGAAGGATTCGCCGGTGGCCGACAAGCTCGCCGCGGCGCAGAAGAAGGGCGTGCGCATCGTCGCGTGCCAGAACTCGATGCGCGGCTACCACCTCGAGCAGTCCGACCTGGCGCCGGGCGTGGGCAGCGTGCCCTCGGGCGTGGTCGAACTGATCCGGCGCCAGCATGCCGGGTACGCCTACGTGCGGTCCTGACGCGACTCCAGACCCCTTCGGCGGGCGACCTCGCGAGGCCGCCGCCGGGGTCTGGCTCCGCCGGGCGCCGCCGCCCGAAAGGCAAAGGATTCGCCAGGCGGTGCCTGACCTCGGCTTCGATCGGCCGGCATGGCGACGCCTTCGACGCGCCGGCGAATCGATTCTGGGTCAGGCACCGCCCGGGAGCGTCGATGACGTTCCGGCGACGGTGTCGGTGCGGAGCCAGACCCCTTCGGGCGCGTCCTTGCGTGCCGGGGAGTTCAGCGCGTGGCGGCGCTGGCGTCGCGGGCCTTCAGGTAGCGGCGGACGTCGTCGAAGCTGACGCGCCCTGCGCGTCGCGTGTCGATCG
This sequence comes from Vitreoscilla sp., assembly GCA_045810285.1. Taxonomy (GTDB): domain Bacteria; phylum Pseudomonadota; class Gammaproteobacteria; order Burkholderiales; family Burkholderiaceae_C; genus Scleromatobacter. The sequence continues at coordinate 3,369 of JBJMWE010000132.1, forward strand.
CGTCGAAGTGGTTGGCGATCCAGCCGAAGCCGCCGGCCTGGGCCTCGGCGCGCGAAAGCGTGCCGCGGTGCGCGGTATCGGCGGCGTCGAAGCTGGCGCGCAGGTGCGACTCGGCCTCGCTGTCCAGCGTGGCGCCGACCGACGCCGGCCGCACGCGGTTCTGCGCCTGCGCGGCGCGCTGCACGGCCGACGGCGGCTGGGCGGGGTCGCGCAGGGGCGCGGCGTCGGCGAGCGTGGCGAGCGCCAGCAGCGGCAGGAGCAAGGCGGTGCGCATCATCGGGCTCCCAGCGTCGAGGCGTAGAACGTGGCCAGTTCGGCCTTCATCAACGGCCGGGTGCCGTCGTCGAGGTAGGTCATGTGGCCGCCCGGATGGAAGTGCATCGCCACCGGCGCGCCGGCGCCCAGGCGCGCGACGTCCAGCTCCGTCTGGTGGAACGGCGTGATGAGGTCGTGCTCGCCGCCGAGGAACAGGATCTTCAGCTGCGGGTCGAGCGCCAGCGCGGCGCTCAGGTCGGGCACGACGTCGGGCAGCGCGCGCCCCGCGTGCGAGAAGTCCCAGGTGGCGATCGCGTTGCTGGACATCACGTACGTCGTGGGGTTCGTGTAGCCCAGTTGGGGCAGCAGCGAAACGATGCCGGACTGGAAGCCCGACGCGACGAAGGTATTGGACGGGTCGTCGTCCGCATCCAGCGGGGTGCCCACCAGCGCCGACATGCGTCCGTCGTACACGCCCAGCGTCGTGTTGGCGATCAGGTGATGGCGAAAGGTGTTGAAGTCCATGTCGAACTGCTGCTGCCACGTGCCCGCGCCCAGGCCGGTGAAGGCCACCAGTGCGGAGACATGGCTGGCCGGCGGCAGCGTGCCGTTCGCGAGCCAGGCGGCGGCGTCCGGCGCGTAGGTGGAGTCGGCGTAGCTGCGCACGGCGGCGATGTCGGTGTCGAGGTCGCCCGAGCTGCCCGAGGCCACGTGCCACCAGTCGCCCACCGCGGCGTAGCTGGGCAGGAAGCCCGCGCAGTTGACCGTGGGCGTGCCGCCGCTCACGGAACAGTTGCTGTTGTAGTCGACGATGGACGACAGCTCCACGACGCCGTGCACGCGCCGGCCCGCGGTCTCGAGCAGGCGCGCGAGCACGGGCACCCGCGTGGTGCCATAGGATTCGCCGAACACGAACAGCGGCGAGGCGGTGCGGCCGTTGACCACGAGCCAGCGCTGGATGAAGTCGCGCAGCACCGCGGCGTCCTTGTCGACACCCCAGAAACCCTGGTTGTCGTGCGGCGCGATGGCCTCCGACAGGCCCGTGCCGACCGCATCGACGAAGACGAGGTCGGACGTGTCGATCAGGCTCTCGGCGTTGTCGACGTAGGGGAACGGCTGCGCCTGCGTCGTTGCCGGGATGCCCGTCGCCAGGCGCTTGGGCGCGAACGAGCCCAGGTGCAGCCACACGCTCGCCGAGCCCGGGCCGCCGTTGAAGAAGAACGTGACAGGTCGCGCCGCCGCGGCCGCGCCGTCGGCCGTGTAGGCGACGTAGAAGATCGAGGCCTCCGGCGCCTGGCTGGCGTCCAGGGCGGTCAGGTGGCCGGCGGTGGCCGTGTAGGCGATGGCGTTGCCGCCCAGCGTCAGCGAGCCGTGCGTGACGCCGGTGGCTTCGTTGGGCGTGGACAGGGACGCGCCGGCCGCCGCGGAATAGTGGTTGGCGTCGACGAACTGCGAGCCGCCGGAGCCGCTGCCGCCGATGTTGTTGTCGCTGCTGCCGCCGCCGCACGCCGCCAGGACGGCCAGCAGGGCCGCGGGCGCGGCAAACCGCGCGCTGCGCAGGACGGATTGGATCGTGACCATCGAATTCCCCCGGCGAGACGCCGACGTACGCCCGGACACTGCCATTGCTTCGCCGAAACCGTCGGGCAGGCGATTTCGCTGCGACGATTGTGACCCATGCCCCGAATCAGGGCCAAGCTCCTGGCAAGGGGTGCGCAACCCCGCAATTGCGGCGTGCGCGCCGGCCTGATCGGCCCTACGCTGGCGTCCCGCCTCACGAATCGAAAGCCGCTCGATGACCCACCGCCCCGCCTTCGCCCGCCTCGCGGCCCTGGCAGCCGCCACCTGCGCCCTGGCCGCCGCGCTCCCCGCCGCCGCGGTCGAGCCCTACGCCGCCACGGGCTTCCCGTACGCGCTGGTGGGCGTCGCCCAGCCGCTCAACGAGCTGTTCGCCGTGCGCGCCGACTTCGGCAGCATCGCGCACCACGCCTACAGCGGCACGACGTCCGACAACGACTTCAAGGGCAACATCGACTACAACCGCGGCGCCCTGCTGGGCGACTGGTTCGTGGCGGGCGGCGGCTTCCGGCTCACCGCCGGCGCCACGTTCAACACGGCCAAGGCCACGATGACGGCCTCGTCGCACGACGGCAAGATCTCGCTGGGCGGCACGCAGTACGACGCGCCGTCGTCGGTGTACTACGTGACGTCCGACCTGTCGTTCCCGAAGGCCACGCCCTACGTCGGCCTGGGCTGGGGACACCACGCCGGCACTCCGGGCCTGTCGTTCAACTTCGACCTCGGCGCGTCCTTCGGCACCGCCAAGGCCACGCCGCTGAAGGCGTCGCCGGCGCTGGCCAGCGAGCTGGCGCTGGACCAGCAGGGCTCGGCCGACCTCGCCCAGGAAAACCGCGACTTCCAGGACACCGTGCACAAGTTCAAGGCGATCCCGCAGCTGACCTTCGGCCTGGGCTACCGCTTCTGAGCCTGCGGCTCCTGCGCGTCGAGTTCCTCCGAAAGTGCGCGCAGCACATGGCGCGCGGTGGACTCGTTGGTGGCGCACACGACGTCGTGCACGTCGCAGGCGCGCACCAGGGCGTTGATGTCCGGCTCGTGCGGCTGCGGCGTCATCGGGTCGCGCAGGAAGATCACGGCGTCGACGCGGCCTTCGGCCAGGCGCGCGCCGATCTGCAGGTCGCCGCCCAGCGGGCCGCTGAGGAGGCGTTCCACCTCGAGGCCCGCCTCGACGATCAGGCGCGAGCCGGTGGTGCCGGTGGCCATCACGTGGCAGCGGGAAAGGAACGGGACGAAGTCGCGGGCCAGCGCGACCATCAGGTCCTTCTTGGCATCGTGCGCGATGAGGGCGATGTGCATCGCACGATCATAAGCACCGGCGGTTACGCCGTCCGATCAATCGCTCGGCCCGGGCCGGGGCCCGCCTCGGCACGATCGGGGGCCCCCCCTTTACGATTCTTCGCAAAGCGCAGCCGCGTCGAACGCGGCTCCCCAATGAGAAAAGCGTGAGCCGGGCCCACGCTTTGCGGTAGCGTTTGCAGCAAACCAGTCGCGACCGGCCCGTTGCGAACGCGGGTCGGGACGCCCGATCAGCTCAGGGACGAATCGGACTTGTTGGTGTTGGCGGCCTGCGCGGCGCGCATCGCGGCGTTGGCATGACGCTTGGAACCGGCGGCGCGCGCTTCTTCCGACGTGAACTGGTGGGCGTTGCCGCTGGCGTGGGCGGCGCGGCCGCCCTGGCTCGCGATCTCGCGCTGGCGCTCGCGATCCATGCCGGCGAAGCCGCGGCCGCCACTGGCCTGGCCACCCTGCTGGCCCGTCGTGCCAGCCTGGTTCTGCTGGTCGTGTCGGCCGGATTGGTCATGTTGGGAAGTCATTGCTGGTACTCCAAGAGGGTTTGGTCCGCCGCCCCATGCGACAGGATTTATCGGACCCGCGAGCGCCGGTCACGACCGACATGGGCAACGCTCATACCTCCCCCCGCACTTCCCCCCTAATGCCGAGCAGGAAACAGCGTGCAACCGCGCCAGGACCTCGATGAGGCACGAAGCAGGTGCATGCAAGCGGCGCGAGTCCCTGCGCGCGCCTGCATGAAGGACTGCGTGCAGGCCGTGCCCGGCGCGCTCATGCGGCCTGCGGGGGACCGAACCGCTGGTCAGGCTTGGGCGCGCGCTCGAACAGGCCCTGCACCCGCGGGATGTTGGCCGCGATCGTGCGCAGGCGGTCCGGGTTCGACGGATGGTCCGACAGGAAGGCCGGGGGCGCGCCCTGGCTCGCCGCCTCCATCTTGCGCCACAGCGAGAGCGCGGAGCGCGGGTCGTAGCCCGCGCGCGCGGCGAGCTCCAGGCCGATCAGGTCGGCCTCGGTCTCGTCGTCGCGGCTGTACTTGAGCGACAGCAGGCGCCCGCCCACGTTGGCCGCCGTGCGGCTCGCGTTGCCCCAGCCGAACAGGCCGGCCAGCAGCGCGATGGTGCCCTGGGTGGCCACCTGCTTGCCGATCTGCGAGCGGCCGTGCTCGCGCAGCGCGTGGGTCATCTCGTGGCCCATCACCATCGCCACCTCGTCATCGGTGAGCTGCAGCCTGGCCAGGATGCCCCAATAGAAGGCGATCTTGCCGCCCGGCATGCAGAACGCGTTGACCTGCGGCGAGTTGATCAGGTTGACCTCCCACTGCCAGCCGATCGCGCGTTCGTTCCACATGCCGGCGAACGGGCGCAGGCGCGTCGAGATCATCACGAGGCGACGCAGCTGCACGTGCTCCGGCGGCGCGAGGCGATGCGCGGCGCGGGCCTGGGCGACCATGTCGCGGTAGCCGCGCGCGGCCTCGGCCTCGATCTGCGCGGCAGGCACCAGCGACTCGAAAGTCGATCGCGGCCCCACCTGCACGCCTTCGCGCTGCGCGAACGCCGCGCCGGGCAGCGCCAGCGCGGCGCCGGCCACGAGCAGGCGGCGGCGGCGAGGATCGAAGTCGGGGGACAGGGTCAAGGGGCGCAGTCGTTCGAAATGCCGGGGTCAGATGATTGCGATCAGCGGCGATTCAAGGGGTTCCCGGACGCACGTCCAGCGCATCGATCGGGCGCCACAGCCGCCACAGCAGCACCAGCGAGGGCACGCCCATCACCACCGCCACCAGGAAGAACGCGGGCCAGCCGATGGCCTCCGCCAGCACGCCGGCCAGCGGCCCGATCCACACCCGGCCCACCGACTGGAACGCCGACAGCAGCGCGAACTGCGTGGCGCTGAAGCGGGTGTTGGTCAGGCTCATCAGGAAGGCCAGGAAGGCCGCGGTGCCCATGCCGCTGGCCAGGTTCTCGCAGCCCACCGCCATCAGCAGGCCGCCGTCCACCTGCGTCGGGTGCAGCAGCTTGACGAAGCCGAAGTCGAACGCGGGGATCGTCCAGCCCGGGAGCACGCCCTTGCCATGGACCGCCAGCCACCAGAACGCCAGGCTGCTCGACATCTGCAGCAGCCCGAACACCAGCAGCGACCACGCCAGCCGCAGCCGAAGCATCACGAGGCCGCCGAGCAGCGCGCCGAACACCGTCAGCAGCAGGCCGATCAGCTTGTTGACGACGCCGACCTCCGCCGGCCCGAAGGCCATGCCCTTGAGCAGGAAGGGCGTGAGCAGCGACAGCTGGAACGCGTCGGTCAGCTTGTAGAACACGATGAAGGCCAGGAAGGCCCACGCCCGCGGCTGGCTGAAATAGGAATCCAGCCCCGCCAGCAGCGTCTGGAACCGAGCGCGGCGGGCGGCGAAGCCGGCCAGCGGCAGCGTCACGGCCAGGCCCAGCAGCAGCGCCAGCAGGTCGATCCATTTCGCCTGCAGCGAGCCCTTGGCGACCGCGTTGCCGAACCACGGGGACAGCAGCCAGCCGGCGATCGGGCCGCCGACGCGCTGCGTCAGGAACACGCCCAGGGCCACCGCCGCCAGCACCGCCAGGAAGCCCGCGAGATCCTGCCGGATCGGCCCGCGCGACGCGTCGCGCACGCGCGCAGGCGGCTGCGCGACGCGCGGCAGCGCCAGCGCGGAGCACACGGCCAGCACCGCCATGATCAGGGCCATCAGCCGGTAGACGGCGGGCCAGGTCATGCCGATACCGTCCACCGTATCCGTCCACATCAGCGCGATGCCGCCGGACAGGATCATCGCGATGCGGTAGCCCATCACGAACAGCGACGAGCCGATGCCGCGTTCGCGCGCCGGCAGCACGTCCACGCGCCAGGCGTCGACGACGATGTCCTGCGATGCGCTGAGGAAGGCCACCAGGACGCCGAATGCCGCGAACACCGGCAGCGCCAGCTTCGGATCGACGTCGGCCAGCGCGAACAGGGCGAGCGCCAGCAACGCCTGCGTCAGCACGATCCACCCGCGGCGCCGGCCCAGCAGCGGCAGGTCGACGCGGTCCAGCAGCGGCGCCCACAGGAACTTGAACGTGTAGGGAATGCCGATCAGCGTCAGGAAGCCGATCGCGGCGAGATCCAGGCCGTCCATCGTGAGCCAGGCCTGCATCGCCAGGCCGGTCAGCGCCAGCGGCAGGCCCGACGCGAAGCCGAGCACGAGCACGGCGATCCAGCGGTGGGCGACGGACGCGGTGGACGCGCGGATCGGGGTGGACTCGGTCATCGCGCGATTGTCGCCGGCCGCGGTCTTCAGGGCGTCGCGGGACGCCGTGCCGCGTCGATGTCCAGGAAACGCCAGAAGCCGTTGACGAACGGGTTGGCCGGCCAGCCCTCGAGCCACGGCTGCCCCAGCACCAGCCGCACGCGGTGCAGGTGCGTCTTGAGCGGCATCCAGGCGAGCAGCAGCTTCTGCGCCTGCGCGATCGCCGCGCTGCGTTCGGACCCGTCGGGCAGGTCCTTCACGCGGCGCCAGGCGGCGTTGTACGCGGGCAGGTCGAAGCGCGACCAGTTGCCCTCGCCCTTGCCCGGGCCATACCCCAGCACCAGCAGGTCCTCCGGGTCGGGCTCGTCGGACGACGCGCCCAGCGTCCACATCTGCAGCTTGCCGGCGCGCGCCTGCTTCATCTGCTCCGGCCAGGGGCGGCGGTCGAACACGATGCGGATGCCGATCGCCTCCATCTTCTTCTGCCACAGCTCGTTCAACTGGCGCGCGTTGGAATCGGGCTGCGTGGCCATGTGCAGCACCAGCGCGCCGCCGCCGGGGCGTTCGCGCCAGCCGTCGCCGTTGGCGTCGATGTAGCCGTACAGGTCGAGCAGCGCGCGCGCCCGCACCGGGTCGTAGTCGTTCATGCCGCTGCGGTATCCCGGGTCGTACCCGGCCACCAGCGGCGCGACGAGGCCCTGCGCCGGAATGGCCAGCGGCTTGCGCAGCAGGCGGATCTCCTCGGCGTTGTCGTAGCCCAGCGAGATCGCGCGCCGCAGCGCCACGCGCTCGGGCGTGTAGCCGCCGACGACCGGGTCGTCCATGTTGAAGTAGGTGTAGAGCACGTCGGGCTGCACCACCTGGTGCAACTGCATGCCGCGGCGCGCGAGGTTGGGCGCGAGGCGGCCGTCGGGCGCGGCGATGGCGGCGAACTCGTAGGGCACGCGCGTGAAGTCGAAGGCGCCGCCGACGAAGGCCAGCCACGACGGCTGGGGCTCCTCGATGATGGACACCTCCACGCGGTCGATCATCGGCTCGCGCCGGCCGTGCAGCTTCGCGGCGACGGCCTGGCCCGCGGCGTCGTCGGCGGCGGGCTGTTCGTCGTAGAACTCGTCGCGAAAGCGCGGGTTGCGTTCCAGCGCGATGAACGACGAGCGCCGCCACTGCACCAGCCGGTACGGGCCGGTGCCCACCGGGTGCTCCATGATCGCGTCGCCGTAGGCCTCGGCCACCTCGCGCGCGATCGCCCCGGCGTAGACGGTCTCCGCCAGCTTGAGCGCGAAGCGCGGGTTCGGGTGGCCGAAGCGGATGCGCAGCGTGTAGCGGTCGACGACATGCAGGCCCTCGACCGGCGCGTTGTAGTCGAACGGCTGGTCGCGGTTCTGCGCCCGCTCGCGCAGCGCCTGCAGGCCCAGGATGTCGTCGCCCAGCAGGTCGGCGTAGGCCACGCTGTGCAGGGCCGGATCGAAGTGGCGCTTGAGCGAGTAGGCGTAGTCGGCCGCCGTCAGTTCGCGGGCACGACCGTGGAACGCGGGGTCGTCGGCGAAGAAGATGCCGGGGCGCACGCGCAGCGTGAGTTCGCGCAGGTCGTCCGACATCTCCGGCAACGAGGCCGCCGTGGCCGTGCGCAGCTGGAGCGGCCGCGCCAGCAGGTCGTAGCGCAGCGGGGCCTCGATGATGTTGTCGATGATCTCGCGCGAGTAGGCGTCGGGCACCTGCGCCGGGTCGAATCCCGTCTCGGCCACCTCCATGGCGTAGCGCAGCACCTTGGGCGCCGGCGCGGGCAGCCCCTGCCCGCCGGCCACGGCCCAGGCCGCGAGCAGCGCGAACGGCCAGCAACGACGGATCGACGGACGCACGAGCGACACCGGGGCCTGTGTGGGAAGTTGACGACAGCGGGCACCGCAGCGCGATTCCCGAGCGAAGCGGAGTCTACAACCCCTAAACTCGCGTTCTTCGCCCTCGAGGCGGGGACGTGCCGCAGGGCGCGTTCGCGCCTCCGCAGTGACCCGGCTCGATGCTCGCCTACCTGCTTCGTCGTCTCTGGCAGATGATCCCCACGTTGCTGGGCGTGGTGCTGCTCGTGTTCTTCCTGTTCCGCAAGTTCGGCGTCGATCCGGCGCAGACGCTGGCCAGCCTGAACGCCTCGCCGCGCGAGATCGCGGAGATCCGCCAGCAGCTCGGGCTCGACGAGCCATGGTGGGTGCAGCTGGGCGTGTTCGCCAAGGGCATCGTCACGTTCGACTGGGGCCGCAGCTGGGCCACCCACGAGACCATCGCGCACCTGATGGCCACGCGCCTGCCCGCCACCCTGACGGTCGCCGTGCCGATCCTGGTGCTGGACACGCTGATCGCGATCCCCATCGCGCTGGGCGTCGCCTACGTGCGGGGCTCGCTCACCGACCGCGCCATCATGGTGGGCACGACGCTGGCGCTGTCGGTCTCGTTCCTCGTCTACGTGATCGTCGGCCAGTACGTGTTCGGCTTCCAGCTCGGCTGGTTCCCGGTGCAAGGCTGGAGCGACAGCACGTGGACGAACCTCGTGGTCTACGCGCCATTGCCGGTGCTGCTGGCCGTGATGGTGGGCTTGTCGCCGCAGACGCGCCTGTACCGCAGCTTCTTCCTCGACGAGCTGGGCCACGACTACGTGCGCACCGCGCGCGCCAAGGGCCTGACCGAGCCCGCCGTGCTGGTGCGCCACGTGCTGCGCAACGCGCTGATCCCGATCCTGACCAACGTCGGCCTCGCGCTGCCGGGGATCCTGATCGGCTCGTTCCTCATCGAGGTGTATTTCTCGATCCCCGGGATCGGCCGCGAGGTGCTGCTGGCCGTCAACCGCAGCGACTACCCCGTCATCCAGGCCGTGACGATCTACATGGCCCTGCTCACGATGCTGGCCAACCTCGCCGTCGACCTGTCCTACCGCGCGGTCGACCCGCGCGTGGTGCTGCGCTGAAGGGCCGGTGATGGCCGACATGCCCGACTTCGCCTCGACGTCGCTCATCTCGACGCTGCCGGAGCCCGCGCCGGCGCGGCGCGCGGAGGGCGTGTGGCGCTCGGCCTGGCGGCGCTTCCGGCGCGACGGCGTGGGCATGGTGTCGCTGGCCATCGTGCTGGCCTACGTCGTGCTGATCGCCTGCACCGCCAGCGGGCTGGTGGCGCGCGGCTGGCAGGACGAGGTCGGCCAGCCCGACGCGCCGCCGTCGTTCGCGGGCGGCGCCGCGCGCGCGGCGACGGTGGCCGCTTCGGCCGCCGCGGCCACGGCGTCGGCGAACGCCGGCGTGGACATCTCCGACGTCGACCCGCTCGCGCCGCGCTACAAGGAATGGGACGCCCGCGCCGCGCAGTACCACGCGCAGGCCCGGCCCGTCGCGGCGACGCTGCCCTTCGGCGCCGACCGGCTGGGGCGCGACGTGCTGTCCAAGGCCCTGAAGGGCACGCAGATCTCGGTGTCGGTGGGCGTGCTTGCGGCGATCGTGGCCACGCTGATCGGCGCGTCGCTCGGCGCGGTGGCCGGCTTCGTCGGCGGGCACGTCGGCGACTTCGTCGAGTGGGTCTACAACGTGCTGACCGCGGTGCCGGAGATCCTGCTGTTCTTCGCGTTCGCCGCGGTGTTCGGGCGCGGCATCTCCACGTTGGTGCTGATCATGGGCCTGACGGGCTGGACGGGACAGTACCGCCAGGTGCGCGCCGAGTTCATCAAGCACTCGCGCCGCGAGTACGTGCGCGCCGCCGAGGCCATCGGCGCCAGCGCCGGCGCCCGCATGTTCCGCCACATCCTGCCCAACGTCAGCCACGTGATCCTGGTGCGCATGTCGCTGATGGTGGTGGGCTTCATCAAGGCCGAGGTGATCCTGTCGTACCTCGGGCTCGGCGTGGCCACCGACCAGGTGAGCTGGGGCACGATGCTGGCCGAGTCGCAGAGCGAGCTGATCCTCGGGCACTGGTGGCAGCTGGCCGCGGCCACGCTCGCGATGGCCGTGTTCGTCACGGCGTTCTCCCTGATGGCCGATGCGTGGCGCGACGCGCTCGATCCGAAATTGCAGAGATGACAGCCCCCTCGCTCCTCCCGTCGCTGCCCCCCGAGGGGGAGCTCGGATCCGCTCGGGTGGTGACCCTCGCTTCCCGAACAGCCCCCTCGCTCCTCCCGTCGCTGCCCC
>JBJMWE010000133.1:0-19613 GCA_045810285.1 Vitreoscilla sp.
CTGGCCGATGTCCAGCAGTCCGACCCAGGCCGTGAAGCCCGGCATGCCCAGCGCGCCGAGCGCCAGTGATGGCTGCGCCGGGTCGCCGACCGGCAGCAGGTCGCTGCCGTCGGACAGCGCCAGGTCCTGCCAGCCCGCATTGGCCAGCACGACGTCGCCGACGTCGAAGCTGCCGTGGCGCGAGGCGACGACGCGGCTCACGGTGCCGCCCGGCATCGCCGCGCCCAGCGCGATCGGCGGCGCATAGCCGGGTCCGGGCTCTTCCATCAGGTTGCGCATGTAGGGGTCGAGCGAGAGCCACAGCGTGCGCAGCAGCACCTGGCCCTCGGCCGGGGCCGGCGCCGGCACCGACTCGAGACGGAAATCGCTGGCGCGGGGCCGCCCCTGGGGGCGCGCGGCCAGCACGATGCGACGGTGTGTTTCGTGCGGGGTCATGGCGTTGGTCATCCGGAGGAGGTGTCGATGGCTCACGCGCGGCCCGGCCGCGGGCCATGGCGCAGCGCGAGCAGCGTCCCGGGCAGGATCGCCGCGATGGCGAACGCGGGGCCGCCCAGCGCGCCGATGTGGTCGACGAGCAGTCCGCCGCCGATGGCGCCGGTGGCGATGGCCACCTGGAACGCCGCCACCAGCAGGCCGCCCGCGCCTTCGGCGTGGTCGGGCGCGGCGCGCGTGATCCAGGTCTGGAAGCCGACCGGGAACGCGCCGAACGCGAAGCCCCAGGCCGGCACCGCCAGCGCCGTCACGGCGGGCACGCGGCCGGCCAGCAACAGGACGGCGGCGAGCAGCACGATCAGGCTGCCGCCGGCGACGATCGCGTGGCGTTCGCTGCGCTCGGCGATCCACCCGCCCGCGAGGTTGCCGAAGAAGCCGCCGATGCCGTACGCCAGCAGCACGCCCGAGACGGCGCCGACCGACAGCCCCGCGACGTGTTCCATCAAGGGGCGCACGTACGTGAAGCCCGCGAAGTGGCCTGCGATCACCAGCACCACCGACAGGAGCGCGACGCGCACGGGCGGGCGCCGCAGCAGTTCGCCCAGCACCCGCAGGTCCGGCTGGTCGCGCGGCGGCAACGGCGGCAGCGCCCAGGCCTGCGCCGCCAGCGCGGCCAGGCCGACGCCGCCGGCCGCGATGAACGGGCTGCGCCAGCCCCACAGGGCGCCCATCCATGCGCCCACGGGCGCGGCGCAGACGGTGGCCAGCGACACGCCCGAGAGCACCAGCGCCATCGCGCGCGCGAATATCGTCCCGGGCACCAGCCGCAACGCCAGCGCCGCGGCCATGGACCAGAAGCCGCCCAGCGCCACGCCCAGCACGACGCGCGCGGCCAGCAGTTGCGCCAGCGACTGCGCGAACACCGCCAGCGCGTTGGAGGCGAGCAGCAGCAGCGTCAGGGCGAGCATCACGTGGCGCCGGTCGAAGCGCCTCGTCAGCAGCGGCATCGTCGGTGCGGCGACGGCGCCGACCAGCGCCGTCGCCGTCACCGCCTGGCCCGCCGCGCCCTCGCTGATGCCGAGGTCGGCCGCCATCGCGGTGAGCAGGCTGGCGGGCAGGAATTCGGCCGTCACCAGGCCGAAGACGCCGAGGGTCAGCGAGACGAGAGCGGGCCAGTGCGCCCGGGTCGGCGCGACGGGGCGGCATGGCAGGGCGGCAGTGGAATCGGGGCAGAGGGTGGAGGACACGGCAAGACGCTTCCGGTGAGAGGGAGACCTCAGCATAGGAATAAGATCGTGGCGTTTCCATGCCGGATTCACCGAAATGCTTGACCTTTCGTCCAGCCCTGGGCGCGTCGTCGCCACCCAGGGCCGCAGCCTCGCCGACGGCGCCGCCCACCTCGACCCGCTGACGCAGGTGCTGCTGGGCCTGCGGCTGGACGGCGTCGAGTACGGCCGCTGCCTGCTGCGCACGCCGTGGGCGGTGGCGTTCAAGGAGACGCCGCACGCGCGCTTCCACTTCGTCGCGCGGGGCGGCTGCTGGCTGCGCACGCGCGGCAGCGACTGGATGCGCCTGGATCCCGGCAGCGCGGTGCTGCTGCCGCGCGGCAGCTTCCACGTCATCGCCAGCTCGCCCGACGTGCCGGCCATCGACATCGACACGCTCGCGCGGCGGGCGGTCGCCGACGGCATCTACGTGGTCGAGGGCGAGGGCCTCGACACGGCGGACGGCGCCGCCGACATGATGTTCTGCGGCGAGATGCGCTTCAACCTCGACCCGCTGCATCCGCTCGTGGCGATGATGCCCGACGCCATGCGGGCCGACGACCTGGCACGGCGCGACCCGACGGTGCCGGCGTTGCTGGAAGCGATGGAACGCGAGGTCTCGCTCGACCGCATCGGCGCCTGCGGCATCCTCGCCCGGCTGGCCGACGTGCTGGCGGCCAGCATCATCCGCGCGTGGGTCGAATGCGGCTGCAGCGATTCCACCGGCTGGATCGCGGCGGTGCGCTGCCCGAAGCTGGGCAAGGTCGTCGCGGCCATCCACGCCGACCCGGCGCGAAACTGGACGGTGCCGCTGCTGGCCGACCTGATGGGCGCCTCGCGCTCGAGCTTCGCGCAGGCCTTCACGCGCACGATGGGCGAGAGCCCGGCCAGGTACGTCGCGAAGATGAAGATGTTCCAGGCCCGCCGCTGGATCTCGCACGATGGCATGCGCGTGGCCGTTGCCGCCGACCGCCTGGGCTACGACTCGGAGGCGTCGTTCAGCCGCGCCTTCAAGCGCGTGATCGGCCACCCGCCGAGCGCGGCGCGCGCGCCGGCGACGGCGCCGGGCGCGCGGTAGACAGCGCACCGGCCGCTGCGCCGGGGTGCAGTGGCCGCGTCGGCGTCGGCCCGGCGATGCCGGGATGCGAGGGGTCTGGCATCGCCTCGTATCGGGCCGCTTCGTCGCCGCCGGCTCACCCGCTCATCGCGATACGAGGCCATGCCAGACCCCTGGCGGGCCGATGCGCTTCGATCGCCCCGTGCGGCAGGAGGCAGCTCGCGGCCGGAAGCCAGGGTCGTCCGAGTCCGCTTTCATGTAGGCTGCGAGCGTTGCTCGACCGACTAATGGATCTGACAATGAAGCGCAGCTTGGGCGAATGGGGCAATGCGATCGTGTCTTCGGCATGCGTCGGGGCCGCCATTGCAATCGTCATATGTGGATCCATCGCTGTCGGAAGCCACCTGGGCCTGCTGGCGCCGAGCCCATTTCTCATGTCGGGCTACGTCGTCGGCGGTCTTCTGGGAACAGGCACCGCCCTTCACTTTCTTCGTCTCTTCTCGGAGGGCGAGATCGAGCCTCGCGATATCTGGAGGTCCGTGGGCAAGGCCTTCATGGCATTCGGCGATGACTAGACCGGCGCGCTCCGGCCATTTGCAGACGGCCGCCAACGGCAGCTTCGGAGCCAGGTAGCCGCCGGCACCGGGCCGCGCCCTGCGGGCCGCCGACAGCAGAATCCAGGCGCCGGAACGCGCCTTGCCGGGTTGGCCTTGTCGCGAGGGCACGGTCGTGCATCAAACTATTCCGGAAATGCATGACCGCGGCCCGTCGCCTGGTTACGACGGAATTACACTGTGGACTTGATGCTTTCCCGGTACGTTTCAGGGATAACCCGCGGTTTTCGCGAGTTCCTCGGTGTAACTCCCGTTCGCCCCTTCCGGGCGGCCGGGTACGGTGCGAACAGGCATCGCGAGATTGGGCGAGCCCCGCGCCACGGCAGCGGCCGTGGCAGCGAGGTTCGCCCAATCTTGTCTTCGAACCTTGTCATTGGAGTCTCCTCATGAACCGTCCCGCCATGGAAGGGCTGCGCCTGAACGTGCCCGCCTACGTCAAGCATGACCGCCTGGTCTCCTGGGTCGCCGAGATCGCGGCGCTCACCCAGGCCGCCGATGTCTACTGGTGCGACGGCTCCGAAGCCGAGTACGACCGGCTGTGCGACCGGCTGGTCTCGGCCGGCACGTTCAAGCGCCTGAACCCGGCCCGGCGCGCCAACAGCTACCTCGCCTGCAGCGATCCGTCGGACGTGGCGCGCGTGGAGGACCGCACCTTCATCTGCAGCGAGAAGAAGGAATCGGCCGGCCCGACCAACAACTGGGAGTCGCCCGAGAAGATGCGCGCCCTGCTGCAGCACGGCCAGGCCGACGGCACGCCGGCGCTGTTCGCCGGCTCGATGCGCGGCCGCACGATGTACGTCGTGCCGTTCTCGATGGGCCCGCTGGGCTCGCCCATCTCGCACATCGGCGTCGAGCTGTCCGACAGCCCGTACGTGGCCGTCAACATGCGCCTGATGACCCGCATGGGTCGCGGCGCACTCGACGTGCTGGGCACCGACGGCGACTTCGTGCCCTGCGTGCACACCGTGGGCGCGCCGCTGGAGCCGGGCCAGAAGGACGTCTCCTGGCCCTGCAACAAGACCAAGTACATCGTCCACTACCCCGAGTCGCGCGAAATCTGGAGCTACGGCTCGGGCTACGGCGGCAACGCGCTGCTGGGCAAGAAGTGCTTCGCGCTGCGCATCGCGTCCAACATGGGCCGCGACGAGGGCTGGCTGGCCGAGCACATGCTGATCCTGGGCGTCACGAGCCCGCAGGGCGTCAAGCGCCACATCGCGGCCGCCTTCCCGAGCGCCTGCGGCAAGACCAACTTCGCGATGCTGATCCCGCCGGCGGGCATGCCCGGCTGGAAGGTCACCACCATCGGCGACGACATCGCCTGGATCAAGCCGAGCGCCGACGGCCGCCTGATGGCCATCAACCCGGAGGCCGGCTACTTCGGCGTCGCACCGGGCACCAACGAGCAGACCAACCCGAACTGCATGGCCAGCCTCACGCGCGACACCATCTTCACCAACGTCGCCCTGACCGACGACGGCGACGTCTGGTGGGAAGGCATGGGCGAAGCGCCCGCGCATTGCATCGACTGGCAGGGCAAGGACTGGACGCCCGCCATCGCCCGGGAAACCGGCGCCAAGGCCGCGCACCCGAACGCCCGCTTCACCGTCGCCGCCACCAACAACCCGGCGCTGGACCCGGCCTGGGACGACCCGAAGGGCGTGGCCATCGACGCGTTCATCTTCGGCGGCCGCCGCTCCACCACCGTGCCGCTGGTGACCGAGGCGCGCGACTGGATCGAGGGCGTCTACATGGCGGCCACCATGGGCTCCGAGACGACGGCCGCGGCCGCCGGCCAGCAGGGCGTGGTGCGCCGCGACCCGTTCGCGATGCTGCCGTTCACCGGCTACAACATGGCCGACTACTTCCAGCACTGGCTCGACGTCGGCGCCCGGCTGGAATCGCTGGGCGCCAGGCGCCCTCGCATCTTCTGCGTGAACTGGTTCCGCAAGGGTGCGGACGGCAAGTTCGTGTGGCCGGGCTACGGCGAGAACATGCGCGTGATGGAGTGGATGCTGGGCCGCATCGACGGCACGGCGCAGGGCCAGGAGAACGTGTTCGGCACCAGCCCGCGCTACGAGGACATCAACTGGGCGGGCCTCGATTTCACCCGCGCCCAGTTCGACAGCGTGATCGGCGTCGACAAGGCCGCCTGGCAGCAGGAGCTGACGATGCACGACGAGCTGTTCGACATGCTCGCGTACCACCTGCCCAGGGAATTGCAGTCCACCAAGGCCCGCATCGCGGCGGCGCTCGGCTGACAGGCCGGGCGTTCCCCTGGACGGCCGCCTCCGGGCGGCCGTTCCATTTTCGCCGCGGTATGCTGCCGCACGATGCGCCTGCAGATCCTTTCCGACCTCCACCTCGAGACCGAGACCTTCGAGGCCCAGCCCGCGCCCGGCGCGGAGCTGCTGGTCCTCGCGGGCGACATCGACCGCGACTGGGAAAGCCTGCGCCGCTTCGCGACCTGGCCGGTGCCGGTGCTGTTCGTGCCCGGCAACCACGAGTTCGACAATCGCGACGTCGACCAGGCCGCGATCGACCTGCGCGCGTTCTGCGACGAGCTGGGCCTGCGCATGCTCCATCGCGACACCGTCTTCCTGGTCGACGACCGCGGCCGCCGCATCCGCTTCTGCGGCACGGTGCGCTGGAGCGACTTCGACCTGTTCGGCGCCGCCGGCCGCGAGAAGGCCTTGCGCGCCGGCTCGTACTTCCAGCGCGTGATGAACGCGACGCGCCACGGCCAGCCGTTCGATGCCGAGGCCGTGCGCGTGCTGGGCCTGGCGTGCCGGGACTGGCTGGAGCGCACGCTGCCCGAGCCGGCGCAGGGGCGCTGGGACGCCACGGTGGCGATCACGCATTTCGCGCCAAGCCTGCGCAGCGCCGACCCGCGCTACGGGCCGCAGCCGACGACGGCCAGCTTCTGCAATGCGGACGACGACCTCATTGCGCGCGCGGACCTGTGGATCCACGGCCACCTGCACTGCCGTCACGACTATCTGGTGGAACGCCCCGGCATGCGCGCCGCCCGCGTGGTGTGCCAGGCGCGCGGCCTGGAGAAGAAGGGCGAGGCCGAAGGCTTCGACCCGATGCGACTGATCGAGGTGTAGGCGCCCCGGGGCGCTGGCCGGCCCCCGGTCACGAGGCGATCACGCGCCGAGCTTGCGGCCCAGCCACAGGCGCCACGGCGCCACCGGCAGGGCCGCGCGCATCGGCGGCGGACTGGGGTCGCCCGGCACGATCGAGTCGATCGCGCCGCCCTCCAGCGCCTCGTCGAGCGCGAAGGCGGTACCCATGTCGGCGAGGTCCGGCGGCCGCCGCGACGACGTCGCGCCGCGGCCGAAATTGCGCAGGAACGTGGGGCGGGAGGCGTTGGTCATCGGTCTCTCCAGGTTGGAACCGTGAGACCAGTGTGTGGGAATGTTTCGGAGTCGGTGCGGCGAATAGTGTGTCGTATGCCCGACAGTTCCGATGTATCGAATGCACGACTCCCCTGAACGGACGATGGCAGGGTCGAGCCTTCGCGCTTAAGCTGGATGCGTCGATGCCGAGGGTGCAACTGCGCGTCCCGGCAAGCACCCGGAGCCGCGGCCATGCGCACCACGCAACTTCAATCTCTCACCTGGGGCACTGTCACCGCTGCCGTCGGCTGCGCGGTGTGGTTGTCGTCGTCCGACCAGGCGGCGTTGTTCTGCTCCGTGGGCTACCGCGCCACCAGCCAGGCGATGGGCTTCGAGATCCCCGCCGAACCTGCGCGCGCCGGCAAGGCGGCCAAGGCACCGGGTTCGAGCGCCGCGCGCCAGTCGCCGGCCGGCGAAAGCTAGTCGGCCGCACGGTCGACCGGCCACCACTGCACGACGCCCCACGCGAACTCCGGCACGAGGAACAGCCAGAGCAGCGGTGCGCCCGTGGCGTGCAGCGCCCAGGCCATCCACGTGGAGAACAGGAAGCGCGCCACGCCGTCGTGGCGGCCCAGGCGCACGTCGGGCGTGGCCAGGCGCAGCGCCGACCACATCAGCACCAGGCTGCCCATCAGGCAGGCGACGAGCAGCGGGAAGGTGTCGAACGGCGGCAGCGCCGCGCCGCCGAAGCGGACATTCAGCGCGGACAGCTGCTGCCAGTTCCAGGCGAAGGTCCAGGGCGTGGCGAACGGCGCCGTCACGAGGAGGTCGTAGGTCGCGCTGGCGCGCACGATGCGCCGGAAGGCGGCGGGCGAGAAGGAAGGCATGGCGGGTGACGAGGTGGACAGGCCGCCATGCTCGACCCTGGCGTACGCTCCAGGGTCAAGCCTCTTCTTGCGAACCACCCCATGCGAATCGGACAACTGGCGACCGCCACCGGCCTCAGCCGCGACGCGCTGCGCTACTACGAGAAACGCGGCTTGCTCGTCGCGCGGCGCAGCAGCAACGGCTACCGCGAGTACCCGCCCGAGGCGGCGCAGTGGCTGCGCTACATCCGCACGGCGCAGTCGCTCGGCTTCACGCTGGCCGAGATCGAAGCCGACCTGGCGATCGTTTCCGGACAGCCCGACTCGGCGCCGGCGTTGCGCGACGCGCTGCGGCGCAAGCTCGCGGACATCGACCGGCGTGTCGAGGGCCTCGTGCAGCTGCGCGGCGAACTGGCGCGCCGACTCGACCAGGCCATGGCCGACTGCCCGCTGCGACCGGTTTTCACGATCAGTAGCATCGCTACTTAAGTCGTAAATCCATTAATCTCGCTTCATCGATTGCCGTCGCTCTCCGAGAATGCCGGACAGCCCGACGGTGCCGCCGGTCGTTGTCCGACCGGCCGCCATGCGGCGAAGGATTTTCCGCGATGAAAGTGATCGTCCTGGGCGCCGGCATCATCGGCGTCGCCACCGCCTGGCACCTGCTCGAGGAAGGCCACGAGGTGACCGTCGTCGACCGCCAGCCCGATGCCGCGCTGGAGACCAGCTTCGCCAACGGCGCCCAGATCTCGG
Organism: Vitreoscilla sp.; assembly: GCA_045810285.1. GTDB lineage: Bacteria > Pseudomonadota > Gammaproteobacteria > Burkholderiales > Burkholderiaceae_C > Scleromatobacter. The sequence goes on from JBJMWE010000133.1 coordinate 8,326, forward strand.
TGTGCTTCTGCGAGCCCTGGGCCAATGCCGGCGCGCCGTTCAAGGTGGCCAGGTGGATGCTGCAGGCCGATTCGCCGCTGCTGTTCCGCCCGCGCCTGGACCCGCACCAGTGGCGCTGGGCCCTGAGCTTCCTGACGCAGTGCACCGACGCCGCCTTCGCCCGCAACGTCCAGCAGCTCGTCGCTCTCGGCCGCTACAGCCACGACGCGCTGAAGACCGTCGTCGGCAAGACGGGCATCGAGTACGACCGCCTGGAGCGCGGCATCCTGCACTTCTTCTCCTCGCGGGCCGACTACGAGAACGGCGTCAAGGCCGCGGCGCTGATGCGCGACCACGGCGTCGACCGCCGCGTGCTCGATCGCGATGCGGTGCTGGCGGTCGAGCCCGCGCTCAAGCGCTTCGGCGGCATCCACGGCGGCACGTTCACGCCCAGCGACGAATCCGGCGACGCGCGCGTGTTCACGCAGAAGCTGGCGCAGCTGTGCGCCGCGCGCGGCGTGAAGTTCCTGTGGGAGCACGACGTCCTCGGCTTCGACCGGACCGGCGCGAAGATCACCGGCGTGCAGGTGCGCGACCGCGCCACGCTGCGCGCCAGCACGCTGGCCGCCGACCAGTACGTGGCCGCCGCCGGTTCGTTCACCGCGCCGCTGCTGCGCCCGCTGGGCATCTGGCTCAACATCTACCCGGCCAAGGGCTATTCCGCCACGCTGCGGCTGAAGCGCCCCGAGGACGCCAGCGTCGTCAGCCTGCTGGACGACACCCGCAAGATCGCGATCTCGCGCCTGGGCGATCGCATCCGCATCGCCGGCACCGCGGAGATGGCCGGCTACGACACGTCCATCGACGGCGCGAAGTCGCGCCTGCGCTGCGAGGCGCTGGTGCGCCGCTACGAGGAACTGTTCCCCGGGGTGGCCGACACCAGCCAGCCCGATTTCTGGGCCGGCCTGCGTCCCAGCACGCCGGACAACCTGCCCTACATCGGACGCAGCAAGGTCGCCAACCTGTGGCTCAACGCCGGCCACGGCACGCTGGGCTGGACGCACGGCGCCGGCTCCGGCCGCGCGCTGGCGGAGCTGATCAGCGGCCGCCGCCCGCAGCTGGACTACGGGTTCTGCGGCGAGGCGCTGCCGGCCCGCCGGCCGCTCGTGTCGCTGCCGTCGCGGTCCTGGGCTTGAGCTGCCCGGCGGGCCGGGCCCGCCGCGACGGCTGCCTCAGAACCGGCCGCGCGTCGGCGGGCCGCGACGCGGGGGCGGGCGTTTCGGGGCGGCGCCGCGCTGGGCAGCCTTGGGCAGCGGGCGGCTGACGTCGGCCAGGCGCATCACGCTCTGGACCACGTCCTCGATGGCTTCGTCGAGGTCGGACGGGGGCTCCAGCGTCTCGATCTCGGCCAGCAGGGCGTCGGCGTCCTCCAGGTCCTCGGGGTCGAAGGCGGCGTACAGCACGGCCAGCGGCTCGAGCGTGTCGGGCGAATCCATGTCCATCAGCGCGGGGAACAGCTCCATCGCGGCGGAGAAGCCGGCCACCCAGGGCAGCGTCGATTCGAGCGGCTCGGCGTCGTCGTCGAGCTCGAACACCCAGGGGTCGAACCACTGGCGCCCGGCGATCGCGCTCGCGAGCTCGCGGTAGCGGCGCTGCACGAGGCCCTGCAGTTCGTGCAGGCCCTTCCACTGGTCGTCCAGCGGGCGGCCATCGATGTCGAACACGTGCCTGATCCACGCGCCGGCCGGCACCGCGGTGGGCTGCAGCAGCACGCCGCACAGGTAGCCATCGAGCATGCTGATGTCCAGCGGCTCGAGCGGATCGGGGATCTTGTCCAGCAGCGTCTGCAGCCTGTTGAGGTCGGCTTCGGCGAGCGGCGGCACGGGCGTGGGGGCGGCGGGCAGGGTCATGGGGGCATTGTCGCGCCATGGGATCGTCGCGGCACGCGCCCGCCCGGCCGCCCGCAGGGCGAAGACCGCACGGCATTTCCGCTTCATCGTCGCCAGCGCCCGCATCCCCGGCGCCATCGGCAAGACCGAATGGCCGGCCCGCGAGGCCACGCGCCACCTGCCCGCCGGACACTTGGCTTCATCGGACATGCCCGCGGTGTTGCCGCGATGACCCACTCCCCCTGAAATAGGGATGCCTTCATACAAATCGGACCGTACATTGGATTCCGTTGTGCTGACCGAGCCAGGAGCTCTGGGAGGGGACGGGATCGGTCGGCACGCACAGTCCCAACGACGTCCTTCTCGCGAAGGACTTGAAGCCCACCCTTCGCGGTGGGTTTTTTTTCGCGCCCGTCGCCAGCGTATACACAAGCCGTTGCATTGATATACGCAATGCGTGACAATCGCGGCTCATGATCACGCAACAAGTGCTTTTGCGCGACGCGATGCGCCGCCTGGACATGACCCGCGATGCCTTCGCGGACCGCATCGGCAGCCGCCGCCGCGCCCTCGACAGCTGGCTCCTGCCGGAAGAATCCAACGAATTCCGCGCGATGCCCGAGGTAGCGCGGCGCTTCGTGCAGGAGATCCTGGCGCATGCGGCAGCGCAGGCCGAATCGACAACGCAGAGCGTATATATCGATACGCCCACATCCGACCAAGCGGTGCCAGGCAACCCGGTGACTGGCACCGGGTTGCGGCACCTGCTGTCGGTCGACCAGTTCAGCCGCGACTCCGCCGAGGACCTGTTCCGCCTCGCCGACGTGATGCTGCCGATCGCGCGTCGCCGCAAGGTCACGCGCGTGCTCGAAGGCGCGGTGCTGGCCAACCTGTTCTTCGAGGCCAGCACGCGCACCCGCGTCAGCTTCGGTGCCGCGTTCTGCCGCCTCGGCGGGTCGGTGTGCGACACCACCGGCTTCACGTTCTCGTCGATGGCCAAGGGCGAGTCGATCCACGACACCAGCCGCGTGATCGCGGGCTATGCCGACGCGATCGTCGTGCGCCATCCGGAGCAGGGCGCCGTGGCGGAGTTCGCGCGCGCCACCAACGTGCCGGTGGTCAACGGCGGCGACGGGCCCGGCGAGCATCCGACGCAGGCGCTGCTGGACCTGTACACGATCCAGCGCGAGTTCTCGCGCCTGGGCAAGCGGCTGGACGGCGCGCACATCGCGCTGGTGGGCGACCTGAAGTACGGGCGCACCGTGCACTCGCTGATGAAGCTGCTGGCGCTGTACAAGGGCGTGCGCTTCACGCTGGTGGCGCCGCCGTCGCTGGAGATGCCTGCGGCGATCGTCGAGCGCGCCAGCCGCAACGGCAACGTCGTCGAGCCGAGCGACTCACTGCAGGGCCTGGCCGATGCCGACGTCGTCTACGCCACGCGCATCCAGAAGGAGCGCTTCGTCGACGAGACGATCGAGGGCGCGGGGCCGGCGTTCCAGATCGACCGCGCCCTCGTGGACCGCGTCTGCAAGCCCGACGTCGTCGTGATGCACCCGCTGCCGCGCGACAGCCGTCCGGGCGCGCACGACCTGGGCGTCGACCTCGACGGCGACCCGCGCCTGGCCATCTTCCGCCAGACGGACAACGGCATCCCGGTCCGCATGGCGATCTTCGCCACGCTGCTGGGGGTGGACAAGCTGGTGCAGCGTTCGATGCGCGATGCGCAGTGGACGCCGCCGGCGTTCATCGGGCCGGAGGACAGCCCGTTCCATGGCCTCGATTGACACCAGGGCGGGTAGGGCGGGTTAGCCGCAGGCGTCACCCGCCATGGTGGCGCATCGACATGCCGGAAACGGCGGGCTACGCCTGCGTCTGACCGCCCTACGCCCGATCAGCGCGGTTCCTCGCGCCAACGCCGCGCGGCGGCCAGGTCGATCAGCCAGATCCCGTGCTCGTGGTGATCGAACACCACGCGCAGCTGCCCCGGCGCGCTCTCGGACAGGTCGTGCACGAACCAGACGGCGGACTGCGCCGCGCTGTCCGCCGAGGTGCGTCCGCGAAAGAAGCTGAGCATCACGCCGGCCTGCGACAGGCACTGCACCCCTTCGCCGCCGCTGCAGAACCACTGCTCGTCGGCCGTGATGAGTCCGACGCCGGGAGCGCCGACATGCTGGCCCGCAACGCGCGTGGAGCCGTCGCGCTTGTCGACCACGTAGACCGACTCGGCCGCATGGCTCAGCAGGAAGTGGGCCGATTCGGCCAGCACGCGCAAGTCAGTCGTCGACACGGCGCCCTCCTTCGAGAAGTGCTCATCGTACGCGCCTCAGCGCGCGCGTGACTGCGGCGCGCGCGGGGCGATCGGGAAGCCGTCCTCCAGCGCCTGGCGCCAGTAGCCGATGAACGCCTGCACCGCGCGCGGCACCACGGGGCTGTAGGGGCGAATCGCGTACAGGTGCTCGCCGAAGGCGCCCACCGGCTTCCAGTGCGGCAGCACCAGCTGCAGCTTGCCGGCCTGCACCGCGGCCTGGGCGCTGAAGTCGGGCAGCAGCGCGATGCCCAGGCCCGCGAGCGCGGCCTCGCGCAACGCCTCGCTGTTGTTGGCCGCGAAGACGCCGCGCACGGCCACGCTCACGCGGCCGCCGGACGCGGCCGACCGGCCGGTTCGCACGGCGTCGGGCTCGAAGCTCCAGGTGGGCGTGTCGCCGGGGCGCAGGTAGTGCAGGCAGTCGTGGCCGGCGAGCGCCTGCGGCGTCGCCGGCGCGCCCGCGCGCCGCAGGTACGCGCGCGAGGCCACGAGCCAGCTGCGCGTGGTGCACAAGGGCCAGGCGACGTGGGTGTCGGGCGGCGCGGCGGTGTGGCGCAGCGCGATGTCGAAGCCTTCCTGCGCCAGCGCCACCAGGCGGTCGGACAGCTCGAGCTCCACGCGCACCTGCGGGTAGGCGCGCAGGAAGCCCGGCAGGCGCGGCACGATCTGCTGGCGCCCGAGCGCCACCGGCGCGCTGACGCGCAGCACGCCGTGCGGCTCGCCCACGAGATCCTGCACGCCCGCGAAGCCCTGTTCGATCTGCTGGAATGCGCCGCGCGTGGCTTCCACCAGCCGCTCGCCGGCCTCGGTCAGGCGCACGCTGCGCGTGGTGCGGCGCACCAGCGGCACGCCCGCCGCGCGTTCCAGCTCGGCCACGCGCTGGCTCATCGCCGCCTTGCTCAGGCCCAGGCGCTGCGCGGCCGCGGTGAAGCTGCCGGCGCTCTGCAGCACGCCCAAGCCGTGCACGTGCGACCAGAGCGATTCGATCCTGCGGGCGTCCATGTCGTTTGTCCGAATTTCGGTGCCGCCATTGTTCACCAGGACGAACAGTGAATCCACTCCGGCGGCCTTCTCCCATGGGGGACGAATGCCTAGACTCGCCAGGATCGCCCCACGCGTGGATCCTGCGACTTCGAGCAGGATGACGGCGCGGGCGGGTCCTCCCCGGCGCCGCCGCCGTGCGCGCCATCGCGGAGTCCAACGAATCCTGGAGACCGACATGCAACTGCACGCGCCCGCCTTCTCGTCCAAGACCCCCGTCGGCCACTTCATCGGCGGAGAGCACGTGGTGCCCGCGGACGCACGCAAGCAGTCGGTGTTCAATCCGGCCACCGGCGCCGTGGCGCGCCAGTTGCACCTGGGCACGGCGGCCGACGTCGACGCCGCCGTCGCCGCCGCCAGCAAGGCGTTCGACGGCTGGTCGAACACGCCGCCGATCCGCCGCGCCCGCGTGCTCAACGCTTTCCTCGCGCTGCTCAACGAGCACCGCGACCAGTTCGCCGCGATGATCACCGCCGAGCACGGCAAGGTGTTCTCCGACGCCCAGGGCGAGGTGATGCGCGGCATCGACGTCGTCGAGTTCGCGTGCGGCATCCCGCAGCTGCTCAAGGGCGACTACACGGAGCAGGTGTCCACCGGCATCGACAACTGGACGATGCGCCAGCCGCTGGGCGTCGTCGCCGGCATCACGCCGTTCAACTTCCCGTTCATGGTGCCGTGCTGGATGTTCCCGGTGGCGATCGCCTGCGGCAACACGTTCATCCTCAAGCCCAGCGAGCGCGATCCGTCGGCCAGCCTGTTCATCGCCGAACTGCTGCAGCGCGCGGGCCTGCCGGACGGCGTCTTCAACGTCGTGCAGGGCGACAAGGCCGTCGTCGACGCGCTGCTGGTGCATCCGGACGTGAAGGGGCTGTCCTTCGTCGGTTCGACGCCGATCGCGCAGTACATCTACGAGACCGGCGCCCATCACGGCAAGCGCGTGCAGGCCCTCGGCGGCGCCAAGAACCACATGGTCGTGATGCCGGACGCCGACATCGAGCAGTCCATCGACGCGCTGGTCGGCGCGGCCTACGGCTCGGCCGGCGAACGCTGCATGGCGATCTCGGTGGCGGTGCTGGTGGGCGACGTCGCCGACCGCCTGCTGCCCAGGCTGGCCGAGCGCGCGAAGGCGCTGGTCATCGACAACGGCATGAACCCGGCCGCCGAGATGGGCCCCGTAATCACGCAGGAGGCGCTGCAGCGCATCGAGGGCTACATCGACCTCGGCGTCCGGGAAGGCGCCACGCTGCTGGTCGACGGCCGCGGCCACCGGGTGTCGGGCCACGAGGGCGGCTTCTTCACGGGCGGCACGCTGTTCGACAACGTCACGCCGCAGATGCGCATCTACAAGGAAGAGATCTTCGGCCCGGTGCTGGCCTGCGTGCGCGCACCCGACTTCAAGTCGGCCGTCGATCTCGTCAACGCCCACGAGTACGGCAACGGCGTGGCCTGCTTCACCAGCGACGGCAACGTCGCACGCGAGTTCGCGCGCCGCATCCAGGTGGGCATGGTGGGCATCAACGTGCCCATCCCGGTGCCCATGGCCTGGCACGGCTTCGGCGGCTGGAAGAAGAGCCTGTTCGGCGACATGCACGCCTACGGCGAGGAGGGCGTGCGCTTCTACACGAAGCAGAAGAGCGTGATGCAGCGCTGGCCGGCGTCGATCGGCAAGGGCGCAGAATTTTTCATGCCCCACGCTCGCTAGCGTTCGCTGCCCCCGAGGGCCGGCCGCGAGCGGCCCGGCAGAGCCGGTTCCGCCGCTGCCTTGAACTTGCCTTGCGATGGGTCAGCGGCAGCGCCGGCCACCCACGCGCTGCCCACTGAGTCGGCTCGCGCCGCGACGCCGTCGACGATCGAGCGCGCGGAGCTGTTCGCCGCCAAGCTGTCCGGACACGAGGGGCGTGGCTGTCGTCTAATGGCGCGATGAACCCGCCCACCGCATCGCCCCGCGTCCTCCTTGTCACCGGCGCCAGCCGCGGCATCGGTGCCGCCTGCGCGTTGCGCGCAGCGGACGCCGGATGGGACGTCGGCGTGAACTTCCATCGCGACGAGGCCGCGGCCGAGCGCGTCGCCGAACAGGTTCGCGCGCGCGGGCGCCGCGCCTGCACGCTGCGCGCGGACGTCGCCAGCGAAGGGGCGGTCGAGGCGATGTTCAAGGAGCTCGACGCCGAGCTCGGGCCGCTGGGCGGCCTCGTCAACAACGCGGGCATCGTCGACGTGGCGGCGCGCGTGGACGAGATGTCGGCCGCGCGGGTCGCGCGCCTGTTCAACGTCAACGTGGTGGGCGCGTTCGTGTGCGCGCGTGAGGCCGTGCGGCGCATGAGCACGCGCCGCGGCGGGCGCGGCGGCGTCGTGGTCAACCTGTCGTCGGCGGCGGCGCGCCTGGGGTCGCCCGGCATCTACGTCGACTACGCCGCCACCAAGGCCGCGATCGACAGCTTCACGGGGGGCCTCGCGCGCGAGGTCGCCGGCGAGGGCATCCGCGTCAACGGCGTGCGGCCCGGCATCATCGACACCGAGATCCACGCCACCAGCGGCATGCTCGAGCGCGCCCGGGCGGCGGTCGACCAGATCCCGCTGCAGCGCCTGGGCACCGCCGACGAGATCGCGCAGGCCGTCGTGTTCCTGCTGTCGGACGCGGCCGGCTACGTGACCGGCGCGACGCTGGACGTCACCGGCGGCCGCTGAGCCCGACACGCGGGACGCCTTCGAGGCAATATCCGCGCAGGTCCGCGTGAGATGCGTCACGTGGCGCCCGCTCACTTAGTGTCTGCCCCTAGCGGGCAACCGGTTTCATCCCTTACATAATCGTTCCGTCGGTGGGTGTGAAGGGAAAAAACCATGAAGTTGATTCGACGTGTGTCGGCCGTGATGGCCGCAGCAGCCCTGGGGCTGGGTACGACCGCGGTCCTCGCGGGGTCGCTCAACATCAGCGTCAGCGCCGACGACAACGCGCAGCGCGAGGCCTACAAGGCCCTGGTGGCCGACTTCCACTCGGCCAACCCCGATGTGGACGTGCACATGACGATCCAGGACACGCCCACGTACCGCAAGGCGCTGCCCGGCACGCTGGACTCGGACAACGCGCCCGACGTCTTCAACTGGTTCGCCGGCGACCAGCTGCACATGATGGCGCAGCGCGGGCAGCTCGACGACGTGAGCGACCTGTGGAAGGCCAACACGTGGTGGAACACCTTCCCCGCCGCGGCCGTCACCGTCGCCGGCAAGCAATACGCGCTGCCCTACCAGTACTACCCGTGGGGCCTGTTCACGCGCCGCGACGTGCTCGCCGCCGCGGGCATCCGCGAGCAGCCGCACGACCTGAGCGCGATCATGACGGCCTGCTCCAAGCTGCGCAAGGCCGGCTTCACGCCGATCGCCCTCGGCGGCAAGGACGGCTCGTCGCTGGCGGCGTGGTTCGACTTCATCGACATGCGTGCCAACGGCTACGAATACCACCAGCAGCTGCTGGACGGCAAGGCCACGTACAACGACGCCAACGTGCGCCGCGCGTTCGCGATGTGGAAGCAGCTGATCGACGCCAAGTGCTTCGACCCGAACGCGCTGGCCGTCGACGAGCGCGGCGCCAAGGGCGAGTTCTACGGCGGCCACGCCGGCATGATGCTGGTGGGCACCATCGTCAGCGCCAGCTTCCCGGAGGTCGTGCGCCCGCAGATCGACTACCAGAGGTTCCCCACGATCGACGCCGGCCAGGCCGCCGCCGAGGCGGCGCCCACGGACACGCTGCAGATCGCGGCCCGCGCCAGGAACAAGGCCGATGCGCGCCGCTTCCTGAAGTACGTCAGCGGCAGCGGCGCCAGCGCCAAGCTGGCCAAGGCCATCGGCTCGTTCCCGACGAACAAGTTCGCGCCCGTGGCCGGCACCGTGCTGGACCTCGCGTCGTACAAGGTGCTGACCGACGCCAAGACCAACATCGTGCAGGGCTACGACCGCGACGTCCCCGCCGACATGGCCGCCGCCGGCATCAAGGGCTTTCAGGAGTTCTTCGCCAAGCCCGACCAGATGTACGCCGTGATGAACCGCCTCGACGCCGTGCGCGGGCCGGCCTACGCCGCGCTTGCCGAGCAGCCCGCGTCGCCGGCCGCCCCCAAGGGCCGCAAGAACTGATCGCCCGCGTAGGGCGGGTCAGCCGCAGCCGTAACCGGCCGTTTGGTGGCCGGCTGCCCTTTCGCAGCTCGTTGCGCGGGCCTGGACGCCGGCGAACGGCGGGTTACGCCTGCGGCTAACCCGCCCTACGCCAACCCGCCCGCCAACCCGGCCCCGCGCCAACCCGCACTCACGCCAACCCGGTCCGGCAGCCAACCCGGCCGCGCGCCACCGGGCCCCCCGCGAAACCGCCGTGGCGCCGCGCCGAGGCCTGCTGACAGAACGCTGTCAGCAGGCCCCCTGCAACATGAAGTCCTCTGCAAACACCCCGAGAGGTACCGCATGTCGCACAACGCCATCCACTGGTTCGAGATCCCCGTGGCCGACCTCGACCGCGCCCAGCGCTTCTACGAGACGCTGTTCGCGCGCAGCATGCGCCGCGAGCAGATGGGCCCGCAGGAACTGGCGGTGTTCGCCTATGACACGGACGCGATCGGCGGCGCACTGCTCAAGAGCGCGACGGCCCCGAAGCCCGGGCTCGAGGGCGTGCTGGTCTACCTGAACGCCGGCCCGTCGCTGGACGTCGTGCTCTCGCGCGCGGCCGAGCTCGGCGCGCAGGTGCTGCTGCCCAAGCTGGAGCTGCCGCGCAACATCGGCTTCATCGCGCAGATCGTCGATTGCGAGGGCAACCGCATCGGCCTGCACTCGCCCCAGGCCTGACGGCCCGGGACGCTCCTACACTTCGGACCATGCGTCGTGCCGATCGTCTCTTCCGGATCGTCCAGCTGCTGCGCGGGCGGCGGCTGTCCACCGCTGCCTGGATCGCGGAGAAGCTGGAAGTCTCCGTGCGCACCGTCTACCGCGACGTGGCCGACCTGCAAGGGCAGGGCGTGCCGATCGACGGCGAGGCGGGCGTCGGCTACCGGCTCGCGGGCGGCTTCGACCTGCCTCCGCTGATGTTCACCACCCTCGAAGCGCAGGCGCTGGTCGCGGCGGTGCGGCTGGCCCAGAGCCGGCTCGACCCCGCGCTGGCACTGGCCGCCGAGGATGCGCTGGCCAAGATCGTCGGCGTGCTGCCGCCGGCAGCCCGCGCGGCTGCCGAATCGCTGCCGCTGTTCGCCGCCCCGCGCGCGCGCGACCACGAGAGCGCCGAACGCCTGGGGCTGCTGCGCGACGCCGCCTCCGCGCGCCGGCGCATCCGCTTCGACTACGCCGACGCCCAGGGCGCCGCCAGCACCCGCACCGCGCGGCCGCTGGGCTGCTACCACTGGGAATCGGTGTGGACGCTCGCAGCGTGGTGCGAGCACCGCGCCGACTTCCGCAGCTTCCGCGTCGACCGCATGCGCGGGCTGGACGTGCTGGACGACGTCTTCCGCGACGAACCGGGCCGCACGCTGCCGGATTTCCTGCGCCACGTGCAGGAGTCGCGCAAAGCGTACGAAGCGACCAAGTTGCTGTAAAAGACCCTTTCCATGTAAAGGAGCCTTTACAGCCCCGCGGAACGTCTCCACAATGGAAAGCATCCTTTCCATATGGACGTTCCGCATGAAGAGCAAGCAATATCTGAGGGAGCTGACGGCGACGCTGGCGGTGTACGGCGCGATGCTGTTCGGGTCGATCGAGCTCCTCACCCACGCCGCTGTCGCGCGTCCGTGGCGCGATGTCATTGCGCTCAGCCCGATGCTGCCGGCCACGGCGATGGCCTGGGTGATCCTGCGCGAGCTGCGCCGCATGGACGAACTGCAGCGCCGCATCCAGCTGGAGGCGCTCGGCTTCTCGTTCGCAGGCACCGCCGTCCTGACGTTCAGCTACGGCTTCCTCGAGGGCCTGGGCTACCCGCGGCTGTCGATGTTCACCGTGTGGCCGCTGCTGGCCGCGCTGTGGATCGTCGGCCTCGTGCTGGCTCGCAGGCGCTACCAATGAAGAACCGCGTGCGCGAATTGCGCACCGAGCGCGGCTGGTCCCAGACC
>JBJMWE010000134.1:0-10931 GCA_045810285.1 Vitreoscilla sp.
CAGCTTGGAGAACGGCGTGCCCATCGGGATCTCGTAGTTGCCGGGCTTGTTGACGTCGCCGACCACCGAATAGATCTTCGTGCCGCCGTTGTTGGGCTTGCCGACCTCGAGGTAGGCCTGGCCGCCGTTGCGGATGATCCAGGGCACCGCCGCGAAGGTCTCGGTGTTGTTGATGGTAGTGGGCTTGCCGTAGATGCCGAAGCTGGCCGGGAATGGCGGCTTGAAGCGCGGCTGGCCCTTCTTGCCTTCGAGCGACTCCAGCAGCGCGGTCTCTTCGCCGCAGATGTAGGCGCCGAAGCCGTGGAAGCCGTGCAGTTGGAAGCTGTAGTTCGAACCGAGGATGTTGTCGCCGAGGTAGCCCGCCGCGCGCGCCTCTTCCAGGGCCTGCTCGAAGCGCTGGTAGATCTCGAAGATCTCGCCGTGGATGTAGTTGTAGCCCACGGAGATGCCCATCGCGTAGGCCGCGATGATCATGCCCTCGATGACGATGTGCGGGTTGAACGCGAGGATGTCGCGGTCCTTGCAGGTACCCGGCTCGCCTTCGTCGGAATTGCAGACGAGGTATTTCTGGCCCGGGAACTGGCGCGGCATGAAGCTCCACTTCAGGCCGGTGGGAAAGCCCGCGCCGCCGCGGCCGCGCAGGCCCGACGTCTTGACTTCGGCCACGACCTGGTCGGGCGTCATGCCGGCGTCGCCGGCAGCGAGGATCTTGCGCAGCGCCTGGTAGCCGCCGCGCGCCTCGTAGTCCTTCAGGCGCCAGTTCTTGCCATCGAGGCCCGCCATGATCTGCGGGTTGATGTGGCGGTCATGGAAGGCGGTCTCGACGCCCTGCGACTTGAATCGGGAAAGATCGACCATGGGGTTTTCTCAGCCTCTCACTTGGCCTGCGCGAGCGTCGCGAGCAGATCGTCGATCCGGTCGTTGCTCATGAAGCTGATCATCTCGCGGTCGTTGACCAGCATGACCGGCGCGTCGGCGCAGGCGCCCAGGCACTCGCTCTGCTGCACGGTGAACCGGCCGTCGGTCGTGGTGCCGCCGACGGGGACATCGAGCTTCTTGCAGATGTGGGCCAGCGCCGCCTGCCCGTCGCGCAACTGGCACGGCAGGTTGGTGCAGACGTTGATCTTGAACTTGCCGACCGGCTGCTGGTTGTACATGTTGTAGAACGTCGTGACCTCGTACACGGCGATGGGCGCCATGCCGAGGTAGGCCGCGAGTTCGTCTTCGGCGGCGCGCGACACCCAGCCGCGCTCGTTCTGGATGATGCTCAGGCAGGCCATCACGGCCGACTGCGCGTGGGCGGACGGGAACTTGGCGACCTCGCGCGCGAACAGCGCCTGCGTCTCGACCGAGAACGGCGCGTGGTAGGGAGTGGTTTCGTTCATCGATCGATCTCGCCAAACACGATGTCCATGGTGCCGATGACGGCGACGGCGTCGGCGATCATGTGGCCGCGCGACATCTCGTCCATCGCGGCCAGGTGGGAGAAGCCGGGGGCGCGGATCTTCAGGCGGTACGGCTTGTTGGCGCCGTCGCTCACCACGTAGATGCCGAACTCGCCCTTCGGGTGCTCGACGGCGGCATAGGCCTCGCCTTCGGGCACGTGGAAGCCTTCGGTGAAGAGCTTGAAGTGATGGATCAGCTCTTCCATGTTGGACTTCATCTCGGTGCGGGTAGGCGGCGCGACCTTGTGGTTGGTCGTGATGACCGGACCGGGGTTCGCACGCAGCCACCTGGCGCACTGCTGGATGATCTTGTTGGCCTCGCGCATCTCCTGCACGCGCACCAGGTAGCGGTCGTAGACGTCGCCGTTGACGCCCACGGGGATGTCGAAGTCCATCTTCGCGTAGACGTCGTACGGCTGCGTCTTGCGCAGGTCCCAGGCGATGCCCGAGCCGCGCAGCATCGGGCCGGAGAAGCCGAGGTTCTTCGCGCGCTCGGGCGTGACGACGCCGATGCCCACGGTGCGCTGCTTCCAGATGCGGTTCTCGGTCAGCAGCGTCTCGTACTCGTCGACGCGGCCCGGGAACTTGCGGCAGAAGTCGTCGATGAAATCGAGCAGCGAGCCCTGGCGGTTCTCGTTCATCCGAGCGATCGCCTTGGCGTTGTGGATGCGCGACGCCTTGTACTTGGGCATCGTGTCCGGCAGGTCGCGATAGACGCCGCCCGGACGGAAGTAGGCCGCGTGCATGCGCGCGCCCGACACCGCCTCGTACATGTCGAACATGTCCTCGCGCTCGCGGAACGCGTACAACAGCACGTTCATGGCGCCGCAGTCGAGCGCGTGCGCGCCCAGCCACATCAGGTGGTTCAGCAGGCGCGTGATCTCGGCGAACATCACGCGGATGTACTGCGCGCGCTCGGGCACGTCGATGCCCAGCAGCCGCTCCAGCGCCAGGCAGTAGGCGTGCTCGTTGGACATCATCGACACGTAGTCGAGGCGGTCCATGTAGGGCAGCGACTGGATGTACGTCTTGGACTCGGCCAGCTTCTCGGTGGCGCGGTGCAGCAGGCCGATGTGCGGGTCGGCGCGCTGGATGACTTCGCCGTCCAGCTCCAGCACGAGGCGAAGCACGCCGTGCGCGGACGGATGCTGGGGTCCGAAGTTGAGCGTGTAGTTCTTGATTTCAGCCATTGCAGTGCTGTCCGGTCAGAAAGCGCGCGGAAGAATGGGACGGGCGGCGGCGTGCATCAGCGCAGGCCGCCGTAGTTGTCTTCGCGGATGACGCGCGGCGTGATCTCGCGCGGCTCGATGGTGACGGGCTGGTAGACCACGCGGCGCGCTTCGGCGTCGTAGCGCATCTCGACGTGGCCGGTGACCGGGAAGTCCTTGCGCATCGGGTGCCCGATGAAGCCGTAGTCGGTCAGGATGCGGCGCAGGTCGTCGTGGCCTTCGAAGATGATGCCGTACATGTCGAACGCTTCGCGCTCGAACCAGTTGCCGGCGTTCCAGATCGGCGTGAGCGACGGCACGACGGGCAGGTCGTCGTCGGGCGCGAACACCTTCAGGCGCACGCGCCAGTTGTTGGCCAGGGACAGCAGGTGCGTGACGACGCAGAAGCGCGGGCCGTCCCAGGGCATGTCCTTGTAGGCGGAGTAGTCGACGCCGCAGACATCGATGAGCTGCTCGAAGCCCAGCGTCGCGTCGTCGCGCAGCTGCGTGGCCACGGCGATCGAATCGGCCGCGGAAACGGTGATGGTGATCTCGCCGCGTTCACGCTTGAAGTGGGTGATGCGGGCACCGAGGGCGGCTTCAAGGGCGGCCTGCAGGGCGTCGAGGCGTTGGGTCATGTGGGCTGTCTACCTGGCAGATGGCTGGAGAGTGGCGGTTTCGCTTTAGCCAAGCTCTCGGGAAGCGAGGGTCGCACCCGAGCCGACCCGAACTCCCCCTCGGGAGGCAGCGACCAGCGGGAGCGTGGGGGCCGTCATTTAGGCTCTGGCGATCGTGTTCTCGCGCCGGATCTTGGCCTGCAGCTGCAGGATGCCGTACAGCAGCGCCTCGGCCGTCGGCGGGCAGCCCGGCACGTAGACGTCCACCGGCACGATGCGGTCGCAGCCGCGCACCACCGAGTAGCTGTAGTGGTAGTAGCCGCCGCCGTTGGCGCAGGAGCCCATCGAGAGCACCCAGCGCGGCTCGGCCATCTGGTCGTAGACCTTGCGCAGCGCCGGCGCCATCTTGTTGCACAGCGTGCCGGCGACGATCATCAGGTCGCTCTGGCGCGGGCTCGGGCGGAACAGCATGCCGAAGCGGTCGATGTCGTAGCGGGCCGCGCCCGCGTGCATCATCTCGACCGCGCAGCACGCGAGGCCGAACGTCATCGGCCACAGCGAGCCGGTCTTGGACCAGTTGACGAGGACGTCGACTGAGGTGGTGACGAAACCCTCTTTCAGGAGGCCTTCATTGCCTTTGGGTGCAGCCATGGTGTTTGCAGCTCCGGAAACCTGGGGATCACTCCCAGTCCAGCGCGCCCTTTTTCCATTCGTAGATGAAGCCGACGACCAGGATCGCCAGGAAGATCATCATTGCCCAGAAGCCGGTGTGGCCGATGTCCTTCAACGCGACGGCCCACGGGAACAGGAATGCGATCTCGAGATCGAAGAGGATGAACAGGATCGCCACGAGGTAGTAGCGAACGTCGAACTTCATGCGCGCATCTTCGAAGGCCTCGAATCCGCACTCGTACGGAGAGTTCTTCTGCGCGTCCGGCCGCTTGGGGCCGAGCAGGTAGCCGAGCAGCTGCGGCGCGACGCCGATGCCCACCCCGACCAGGATGAACAGGATGACGGGGAGGTAGGCGGTCAGGTCCATGGCTAGCTTCGTGTCGTTGGCGGGCTGCGTCGATTTGTCCGAGGACAGAAAAAAGAGCGCCTCGACAGATCACAGCTTGCTGATCCCGAGTGCGCCCGCACGTTTCGCCGTCCAGTCAGGTGAGTGACGCAGGGCGCGTCGGTCGCGGCGCTCACTGGAGGGGAGTCGCGACCAAACCGATATTCAAGAATTCTGGTGCCGACGGCGAGACTCGAACTCGCACAGCTTTCGCCACTACCCCCTCAAGATAGCGTGTCTACCAATTTCACCACGTCGGCTCGAATGGCCCTGAGGCCATCCTGACTGCTCGGTTTGCATGAGGGTTGTAGCTCACCGAACAGCCTCACATTCTATAGCGAAAAAAACATCGATAAGCGATATCCGCTACAGAAAATTCAAGTGCTCGTCGTATCAGCGCGTCGGCACGCCCTGGACGCCCGACGGGGCCGAAGCCGGCAGCACGACGGAAGCCGAAGCGGCGGTGGAGGCCGCGGCGGAAGCGCCCTTCAGCGGTGCGCTGGCCACGGCCGCCGGAGCGGCGACGTCGAGGCGGTTGATCTCGGCGCCGGCGGCCGTGCCGCGGCCCGTGGACAGCACCGACATGCCCAGCGTGGTCGCGAAGAACACGGTGGCGCAGATGGCAGTGAAGCGCGACAGGAAGTTGGCGCTGCCGGTGGCACCGAACAGGCTGCCCGACGCGCCGCTGCCGAAGGACGCGCCCATGTCGGCGCCCTTGCCGTGCTGGATCAGCACGAGGCCGATCATGGCCATCGCCGACAGGACCTGCAGGATGAAGAGGAATTGGGACCAGACTTGCATTTGCTTTGGAACTCCAGGGAAATCGTTCGAATGGGACGTGTCAGCCGGCAGCCCGGCAGATGGCGATGAAGTCGGGCGCCTTGAGCGCGGCGCCGCCGATCAGTCCGCCATCGATGTCTTCCTGCGCGAGCAGCGCCGCGGCGTTCTCGGGCTTCATGCTGCCGCCGTACAGCAGCTTCATCGCGTCGGCCTGCGGCGTGGCCGCGCGCAGCTGGGCGCGGATCAGCGCGTGCATCTCCTGCGCCTGCTCCGGCGTGGCCGTGACGCCCGTGCCGATGGCCCACACCGGCTCGTAGGCCACCACCATCTCGCCGACGCAATGGCCCAGCGCGTGGATGACCGCCGACAGCTGGCGCTTGACGGTGTCGTGCGCCGTGCCCTGCTCGCGCTGGCCCAGCGTCTCGCCCACGCACACGATGGGCGTGAGCCCGCGCGCGAGCACGGCCTTGGCCTTCTCGGCCACGACCAGGTCGCTCTCGCCGTGCATCGCGCGGCGCTCGGAATGGCCGACGATCGCGTAGCGGCAGCCGAACTCGGCGAGCATGCCCGCGGAGACCTCGCCGGTGTAGGCGCCCTTGTCGTGCGGCGAGCAGTCCTGCGCGCCCCAGCGGACATCGCTGCCCGCCAGCGCCACCGCCACCTCGGACAGGTACGGGAACGGCACGCACACGGCCACGTCGCACACGAACGGACGCGCGGCCAGGATGCCTTGCAGCAGCTCGGCGTTGGCCGAGTGCGAGCCATGCATCTTCCAGTTGCCTGCAACGAGCTTCTTGCGCATGTTGTTCATCGGTAGATGTTGTTGATCGAGGGAACCGGCCGGCGCGCGCTCGACCGCTCCGGAGCGAGCCGGCCAGCCCGCCGCAGGCGGCGAACGCAGTGAGCGGGGCGCATCACGTTCTCCAGGAAAGCATCAGCTTGCCCACGTGACTGCCCTCCTCCATCGCAGCATGGGCGCGCGAGGCCTGCTCCGCGGGGAAGACTTCCTGGATGACCGGCTGCACCTGGCGCGTCTCGAGCAGCGGCCACACCTTCGCGCGCAGCGCGGCCGCGATGGCCGCCTTGAACGCGACGGGGCGCGGACGCAGCGTCGAGCCGGTGATCACCAGGCGCTTGCGCAGCACGAGGCCCGCATCGAACTGCGCCTTGGTGCCGCCCTGCACCGCGATCAGCACGAGGCGGCCGTCTTCGGCCATGCAGGAGACTTCCCTCGCCACGTAGTCGCCGCCGACCATGTCCAGCACGACGTCGACGCCCTTGCCGCCCGTGATCTCGAGTGCGCGCGCGGCGAAGTCCTCGGTGCGGTAGTCGACCGCGTGGTCGGCGCCGAGCTCGACGCAGCGGGCGCACTTGTCGGCCGACCCGGCGGTGGCGATCACCCTGGCCCCGAAGGCCTTGGCCAACTGGATGGCCGTGACGCCGATGCCGCTCGAGCCGCCCTGCACCAGCAGCCACTCGCCGGCGGCAAGGCGCCCGCGGTCGAACACGTTCGACCACACGGTGAAGAAGTTCTCGGGCAGCGCCGCCGCCTCGATGTCGCTGAAGCCGGCCGGCACCGGCAGCACCTGGCCCACGGGCACGGTGCAGTACTCGGCGTAGCCGCCGCCGGCCACCAGCGCGCAGACGCGGTCGCCGAGGGCGAACCCCGCAGCAGCCAGCGCTGCGGCATCGCCGCCGACGAGGGTGCCCGCGACCTCCAGACCCGGCAGGTCCGACGCGCCCGGGGGCGGCGCGTAGTGCCCCTTGCGCTGCAGCACGTCGGGACGATTGACGCCCGACGCGGTCACGCGAACCAGCGCCTCGCCCGCGCCCGCGACCGGACGCGCGCGGGCGACGGCACGCAGCACCTCGGGACCGCCGGATCCGGCGATCTCGATGGCGCGCATCGTCGGCGCGTTGGCGTCGTGGCTCACGTGCGGCGCGTCAGGCTCGCTGGCCGCTCATTGCGGCTGGCGGTCGCCCTGCGACTCGCGATCCAGCAGCGCCTTCATCGACAGCTTGACGCGGCCCTTCTCGTCGGTCTCGAGCACCTTGACCTTCACGATCTGGCCTTCCTTCAGGTAGTCGGTGACCTTCTCGACGCGCTCGTGCGCGATCTGGCTGATGTGCAGCAGGCCGTCCTTGCCCGGGAGCAGGTTGACCAGCGCGCCGAAGTCCAGGATCTTGGTGATCGGGCCTTCGTAGACCTTGCCCACTTCCACTTCGGCGGTGATCTCCTCGATGCGCTTCTTGGCATGCGCCGCGCGATCGGAGTCGGTCGACGCGATGGTGATGGTGCCGTCTTCCTCGATGTTGATCTGGGTGCCGGTCTCTTCCGTCAGCGCACGGATGGTGGCGCCGCCCTTGCCGATGACGTCGCGGATCTTCTCGGGGTTGATCTTCATGACGTACAGGCGCGGGGCGAATTCCGAGACCTCGGCGTTCGCGCCGGCGACCACCTCGACCATCTTGCCCAGGATGTGCAGGCGCGCTTCCTTGGCCTGCGCGAGCGCGACCTGCATGATCTCCTTGGTGATGCCCTGGATCTTGATGTCCATCTGCAGCGCGGTGATGCCCTGCGTGGTGCCGGCCACCTTGAAGTCCATGTCGCCCAGGTGATCCTCGTCACCCAGGATGTCGGTCAGCACCGCGAAGCGCGCGCCTTCCTTGATCAGGCCCATGGCGATGCCGGCCACGTGCGCCTTCAGCGGCACGCCGGCGTCCATCAGCGACAGGCAGCCGCCGCACACCGAGGCCATCGACGACGAGCCGTTCGACTCGGTGATTTCCGAGACGACGCGCACCGAGTACGGGAACTCTTCCTTGGACGGCAGCACGGCGACCAGCGCGCGCTTGGCCAGGCGGCCGTGGCCGATCTCGCGGCGCTTCGGGCTGCCGACGCGGCCCGTCTCGCCGGTGGCGAACGGGGGCATGTTGTAGTGGAGCATGAAGCGCTCGGAGTACTCGCCCGCCAGCGCATCGATGGTCTGCGCGTCGCGCTCGGTGCCCAGCGTCGTGGCGACGACGGCCTGCGTCTCGCCACGCGTGAAGATGGCCGAGCCGTGGGCGCGCGGCAGCACGCCGGTGCGGATCTCGATGGCGCGCACGGTGCGCGTGTCGCGGCCGTCGATGCGCGGCTCGCCGGCCAGGATCTGGCCGCGGACGATCTTGGCCTCGATGTCGAACAGCATCGCGTCGACCTTGACCGAGTCGATCTTGGCGTCGCCTTCGGCGAGCGCGGCCTGCACTTCGGAGGTGGCCGTGCGCAGGGCCTGCGTGCGGGCCTGCTTGCTGCGGATCTGGTAGGCGGCCTCGAACTTGGCCTGGGCCAGCTCGGCGATGCGGGCGATCAGCGGCTCGTCCTTGACGGGCAGCTTCCACTCGCCGGTCTCGAGCCACAGCGGCTTGCCGGCGTCGCGCACGAGTTCGTGGATCGCGTTGATGGCGATCTTGCCCTGCTCGTGGCCGAACACGACGGCGCCCAGCATGATGTCTTCGGGCAGCTGGTCGGCTTCGGACTCGACCATCAGCACGGCGGCTTCGGTGCCGGCGACCACGAGGTCCAGCTTGGAGTCGATGCGCTGGGTCTTGCCCGGGTTGAGCACGTACTCGCCGTTGATGTAGCCCACGCGCGCGGCACCGATCGGGCCGGCGAAGGGGATGCCGGAGACGGACAGCGCGGCGCTCGACGCGACCAGCGCGGCGATGTCGGCATCGACTTCCGGGTTCAGCGACATCACGTGCACGACGATCTGCACTTCGTTGAAGAAGCCTTCCGGGAACAGCGGGCGCACCGGGCGGTCGATCAGGCGCGAGGTCAGCGTCTCGAGCTCGCTCGGGCGGCCTTCGCGCTTGAAGAAGCTGCCGGGGATCTTGCCGGCGGCGTACGTCTTCTCGATGTAGTCGACGGTCAGCGGGAAGAAGTCCTGGCCCGGCTTGGCTTCGCGCTTGGCCACGACGGTGGCCAGCACCACGGTGCCTTCGATGTCGACCAGCACGGCGCCGGTGGACTGGCGGGCGATCTCGCCGGTTTCCATGCGAACGGTGTGCGCGCCCCATTGGAACGACTTGGTGACCTTGTTGAACATGCTCATGTTGTTCTTTCTCCGATGTTTATGTGGCGCCGTATCGTGGCGCGGGAGACGGGAGGCGGCCGTTCAGTGGCGTGGATGCCATTCCAGCGAAGCTCAGGCGGCGAGCTCCGGTGGAATGACACATCGACGCCGGCATGGCAACGGTGCGAACTCCAAACGCAAAGAGCCTGTCCTGGAGGGTTCCAGACAGGCTCTTTTCATGCATCGCTGCTTACTTGCGCAGGCCGAGCTTGCCGATCAGGGCGAGGTAGCGCTGGGCGTCCGTCTTCTTCAGGTAGGCCAGCAGGCTCTTGCGCGAGTTGACCATCTTGAGCAGGCCGCGGCGACCGTGGTGGTCCTTGGCGTGCTGCTTGAAGTGCGGGGTCAGCGCGTTGATGCGGGCGGTCAGCAGGGCGACCTGGACTTCCGGGGAGCCGGTGTCGGCGGTGCCGCGGGCGTGGGCGGCAACGATCTCTGCCTTGTTGATGTCGGTCATTGCGGATTTCCTTGATGTTGAATCGGAAACCGGCAGCGCTGACCGGCCAACAGGCCGGATTCGCAGCCGCGCCGCGTCCGCAAGGGGCGGCGGGGCCTGCTCGGTTTCCTTGACGACTTGCGCACCCGAGTGAAACCGACCCGGGGCGTGCTGGATCTGCCCTTGGCGACGGTTTCTGGTTAGAAGCCGACTCCCAGGACAAGCGAAGGATTATAGCCGAAGGCATCTGCGCGTGCCAGCCGCCCCCGGCCGTGCTGCGCATCGGGCACCGTTCCACCGCCCTGCCCTGGCCGCGGCGCGCCGCCGGATCGTCGGTCCGGCCGGGCGATTTTCAATGGCGACCCGCGAAAAATATCGTCACTTGAAATGGGTTGCGGCGATTCCAACTGGGGTGGCATGCGACGCTGAATCGCGCCGACCGGCGACGAGGAGGACGTCCACGAACCGTCCAGACCTTTCCAGGAGTCCCCCATGTTCATCGTTCCCGTCTCCCGCCGCTCCGCCGTCCGCGCCCGTCATTTCGACCGCCTGTTCGACGACGCCTTCGGCCACATCTTCGCCCAGCCCGCCGCCGATGCCGCGCCGGTGCGTCGCCCGGCCATCGACGTGGCCGAGTCCGACACCGCCTACGTCGTCACGCTGGACGTGCCGGGCGTGAGCCGCGAGGACGTCAAGGTGTCGATCGACGGCCGCAGCGTCAGCATCGTCGCCGAAGCCCGTGCCGAAGCGCCGGTCGCCGCGGAAGGCGCGGAGGCCGCGAAGCAGCCCGAGCGCGTGATCCTGCGCGAGCGCGCCGCCGCCAGCTTCGCGCGCAGCTTCACGCTGCAGTCCGAGATCGACCAGGCCTCGTCGCAGGCCAAGCTGGACAACGGCGTGCTGACGCTGACGCTGGCCAAGCGCAGCCCGGCCACGACGCAGCTGGCCGTCAACTGAGTTCCTCGAAAGCCGGGCCCAGCGCCCGGCCTTGCGGCGCCACCCCAACTACCGGCGCCGCACCCGTCCTTCCCGCCTTCGGGCGCGAAGGACTTTTTTTGTTTCCGAGCGGCCATGTCGAACGCGTTCGCGTAGGGCGGGTTAGCCGCAGGCGTAACCCGCCGTTCGGTGGCGAGCAGAGTGTTCACCGTGTCGAAGCCGTTGGACCTCGGCAGTTGAGGCGAACGGCGGGTTACGCCTGCGGCTAACCCGCCCTACCCGCCCTACCCCGCCCTTCCTCGCCCTTCCTCGCCCTTCCTCGCCCGGCATTACTCCTCGCGTC
>JBJMWE010000135.1:0-10720 GCA_045810285.1 Vitreoscilla sp.
AATCGAATCGCCGACGAGTTGAACGGCCGACCACGTGAGACGCTTGGCTTTGCCAATCCCGCTGAGGTACTCTGGCAGACCGTTGCAACGACGAGTTGAGCTCAAGGCGACTCCGCTTCGCTCCGCGCAGAATGACAGCTCCTTGGAGATCCGCCCTGCGCCGATTGGCCGATTCCTGCCGTCAAGCCGTCAAGCCGTCATCCTGCGCGCAGTCGCAGGATCCACCCCCGCCGGGCAGCCTCGGCCAGGTGCGTCATGCCGCACGCCGAGGTGCGAAAATCGCCCCATGACCACGCTCAACGAACTCTCGATCCAGACGCCGGACGACTGGCACCTGCACATCCGCGACGGGGCCGCGATGGCGGCCGTGGTGCCCCATACCGCGCGCCAGTTCGGCCGCGCGATCATCATGCCCAACCTCCGCCCGCCGGTCACGACGACCGCGCAGGCCGTGGCCTACCGCGAGCGCATCGTGGCCGCGCTGCCCGAGGGCAGCACGTTCGAGCCGTTGATGACGCTGTACCTGACCGACAACCTGCCGCCCGACGAGATCAGGCGCGCGAAGGACGCCGGCATCGTCGCGGTCAAGCTGTATCCGGCCGGCGCCACCACGAATTCCGATGCGGGCGTCACCGACCTGCGCAAGACGTACCGCACGCTCGAGGCGATGCAGCGCGAGGGCATCAAGCTGCTCGTGCACGGCGAGGTCACCAGCGCCGACGTCGACCTCTTCGACCGCGAGGCCGTATTCATCGACCAGGTGTTCGAGCCGCTGCGGCGCGACCTGCCCGAGCTGAAGGTGGTGTTCGAGCACATCACCACGAAGGAGGCCGCGCAGTACGTGGCCGGATCGAACGAATTCACCGCCGCCACGATCACCGCGCACCACCTGCTGTACAACCGCAACGCCCTCTTCATGGGCGGCCTGCGCCCGCACTACTACTGCCTGCCCGTGCTCAAGCGCGAGGTGCACCGCCAGGCCCTGGTGGCCGCGGCCACGTCCGGCAGCGCGAAATTCTTCCTCGGCACCGACAGCGCGCCGCACGCATCGGTGATGAAGGAGGCCTCGGTGTGCGGCGCCGGTTGCTTCACGGCGCTGTCGGCGCTGGAGCTCTACGCCGAGGCCTTCGACGGCGCGGGTGCGCTCGACAAGCTCGAGGGCTTCGCCAGCCACCACGGCCCCGATTTCTACGGCCTGCCGCGCAACGCGGGCACCGTCACGCTCAGGCGCGAGACCTGGGAGCTGCCGGCCAGCGTGCCGTTCGGCGACGCCGCGGTGCTCAAGCCGCTGCGCGCCGGCGAGACGCTCGCCTGGAAGCAGGCCTGACGCGCGCACACCGCGGGCCGCCTACCCGGCCTCGCTGATCGCGCCGGGGTCGCCCTGGCGGGTCTTGCTGCCCACGATGATGAAGACATTGGACAACGCCATCACCCCGCGCCCGCGGCTCGCCGCGCTCGTCGCCCTGACGGTGTCGGCCGGCCTCGCGCTGCCCGTGCCGGCGCATGCCGCCTGCAAATACCGCCGTACCGTCTCGATCCCCATCACGTGGACGTCCGGCGTGCCCCACATCGAGGGCAGCATCAATGGCCGGGCGGTGGAGATGACGGTCGCCACGGGCACCAGCGGCGTGCTGGTGCCCAGCGGCCTGGCCGACGACCTGCAGCTGCCGCTGCGTCGCAACGACCAGGTCTGGGTCGGTTCCGACGGCCGCTCGCAGGGCTTCGACGCGCGCGTGCGGGACGTCACCTTCGGCCCCGTGCACTGGCACGACACCACCTTGCCCGTGAACCGCGACCCCGAGGGCCGGGGCGTCGCGGTGGGCGGCACCTTCCTGCTGCAGGACGACCTGGAGCTGAGCGCCGAACGCCTGACGATCTTCCAGGCCGATGGCTGCAGCGACGAATCGCTCGCCTACTGGGCGCCCGGCGTGCCGTGGACGGCGATGGAGGACTGGGGCAACGAGCGGCGCATCTACATCACCGTGCAGCTGGACGGCAAGCCGGTGCGTGCGCTCGTCGACAGCGAGTCGCCGGTGTCGCGGCTCGACCTGCCGGCGGCCCGCCGCCTGGGCTTCGACGAGCATGCCGCCAGCGTCACTGCCGTGCCGGGGCGCGACGCGTGGATCGCGACGTTCGACCGTTTCACCATCGACGAGGAGACAGTGCACCATCCGCACCTGCTGGTGGCCGACGTCTGGGGCCGGCGACGGCAGGCCGCGCGCGGGGTCGACGAGGCGCAGGAGGCCGCGGACGAGCCGCCGCTGCTGCTGGGCGCGGACTTCCTCAAGGCTCACCGCGTGTTGTTCGCGCGCAGCCAGCACCGCATGTACCTGAGCTATGTGGGCGGGCCGCTGTTCGGCGTGCCCACGCAGGAGGCGGCGCGCGCCGCCGCCGCGCAACCGGAGCGCTGAACGCGCGCCGCACGGCAGGTCGGCCCAGTGCGCCGTGGGGCCAACCGGGCGCGCCCGGTGGGCCCCGCCGGGGCGTGGGACAATCCACCCCGTGAAGCGAGCCAGACCGCCGCTGGCACAACCGCCGAAAGGCCGTGCTGGAGGAAGGTCCGGACTGCACAGGGCAACGCAGCAGCTAACGGCTGTCCGCCGAGCGCCGCAAGGCGCGAAGGCGAGGATCAGAGCAACAGAGACGAGCCGATTCAGTTCGGGTGAAACGGGCAATCTCTGCGTGCAGCAACATCAAGTAGGCGGACGTCGACCTGGCCCGGGGAGTCCGCGGGTAGATGGCATCGAGCCGTGCTGGCGACAGCCGGCCCAGACGAATGGCGGTCACGGCGCGCGCGCCCGCAAGGGCACATGCGACGCACAGAATCCGGCCTATCGGCTCGCTTCACACAGACACGCGCGGCACGCCTGCAAGGCGGGCCGCCAACGAGCCGCCTTGCTTCATGAATCCTGACGCCGCAAACCTCTGGCGCCGGCCGCGGTCGGCGCTGGCGGCGCTCCTTGCATGCCTGGGCATGCTGGGCGCGTTCTCGATCGACACCTACATCCCCGCGTTCAAGGGCATCGCCGAGTCCATCGGCGCGACGCCCAGCGAGATGCAGCAGACGCTGTCCGCCTACCTGCTCGGCTTCGCGGTGATGAACCTGTTCCATGGCGCGCTGTCGGACAGCTTCGGCCGCCGGCCGGTGGTGCTGTGGGGCATCGCCATCTTCACGCTGTCGTCGCTGGGCTGCGCGCTGTCCCAGACGGTGGGCCATCTCGTCGCGTTCCGGCTGCTGCAGGGCATGAGCTCGGGCGCCAGCATGGTGGTGGGCCGCGCCATCATCCGCGACATGTTCCCGCCCGACGAGGCGCAGCGCGTGATGTCGCAGGTGACGATCTACTTCGGCGTCGCGCCGGCCGTCGCGCCCATCGTCGGCGGCGTGCTGCTGGTGCACTTCGGCTGGCACTCGGTGTTCGCGTTCCTCACGCTCGTGGGCGTGCTGCTGTGGCTGCTCAGCTGGCGGCTGCTGCCCGAGACGCTGCATGCCACGCAGGTCCAGCCCTTCCATCCGGCGCACCTGCTCAAGGGCTACTGGGAGATGTTCTCCAGCCCGCGCTTCCTCGCGCTGGCATTGGCCTCGGGCGTGCCGTTCAACGGGATGTTCCTGTACATCCTGTCGGCGCCGGCGTTCCTGGGCGACCTGCTGCACCTGGCGCCCACGCACTTCTTCTTCCTGTTCCTGTTCACCATCGGCGGGATCATGTGCGGCGCCTTCCTGTCGGGAAGGCTGGCGGGCCGGATGCCACGGGCGCGCCAGATCCGCATCGGCTTCACGATCATGTTCTGCGTCGCCGTGCTCAACCTGGTGCTGAACTCGCTGTTCACCGCGCAGGCCTGGTGGGCGATCCCGCCGATCGGCGTGTTCTCGTTCGGCTGGGCCCTGATGGTGCCGGTCGTGACGCTGCTGGTGCTGGACCAGGCGCCGCTGCGGCGCGGCATGGCGTCCTCGCTGCAGGCCTGCATCGGCAGCGTGGCCAACGCGTTCGTGGCCGGCGTGATCTCGCCGCGCGTGATGCATTCCACACAGTTGCTGGCGCTGGCCTCGCTGCTGATGTCGTGCATCGGCATCGTGGCGTGGATCTTCGTGCGCAAGTCCGTCCTTCCCGAACAGGCGCATTGATCCAAAGGTAACGGCGCTCAAGTCGCGGCCGATCCGGCCGATCTGTGTGAGGCACGCCATCCGTGCGGAGTCCTCATGCCGTCCCGATTCCTGCTTTCCCCCGTCGCCGCCCTGTGCCTCGTCGTCGCGCTGCCTGCCGCCGCCGCCGAGCGGGGGCCGGCCCTCGTCGTGGCCCAGCTCGGCCCGACCTCGCCCGGCTTCCGCATGGACGTCAAGCGCGGCGAGACGGGCGCCCCGGAGGCCACCGCGGTCGGCGCGACGCCCATCGACCGGCGCGCGGGTGCGGCCAGCGGTGCCGAGTGGCGCAGCGCCGCGTCGCATTCCTCGGCGAAGACGGACGAGCCCGAACACAAGGCGCCCGCCTTCGACGCCCGGCCCGACGGCCGCGCCGACGAGCATGCGCGGTCCGTCGCGAAGGCGGCGGACGTCCGGGGCGCCAGGGCCGAGGCCGCGACGACCGCCGCCAGCGGCAGCCCGATGGACCAGCTGCGCGAGAAGCTCGCCGCCCGCCTCGGCGCCAAGCCGTCGCCCAACGGCCACTTCGCGATGCAGGTGTCCAACCGCGGCGAATCGGGCGAGAACGTCATCTCGTCGATGCGGCCCAGCGCGGCGGCCGTGTCCGGCGCGCGCCGCAAGCATGCGGCCGCGTCGGCCGTGGCCGGCGACGTGAACATGGACATCGCCGCCAACGCCGGCCAGTCGCTGCTGCCCACGCACTGGGACTACGAAGGCGAGCAGGGCCCTGAGGCCTGGGGCCGGCTGCGCCCCGAGTTCAGCAAGTGCGCGAGCGGCCAGCGCCAGAGCCCCATCGACATCCGCGGCGGCATCGCCGTCGACCTCGAGCCGATCCGGTTCGACTACCGCTCCAGCGCCTTCTCGGTGATCGACAACGGCCACACGGTGCAGGTCAACGTGGAGCCGGGCAACGCGATCACCATCACCGGCAGGCGCTACGAGCTGGTGCAGTTCCACTTCCATCGCCCGTCCGAGGAGCGCGTCAACGGCCGCCAGTACGACATGGTGGTGCACCTGGTGCACAAGGACGCCGACGGCAAGCTGGCGGTGGTGGCGGTGCTGCTCGATCGCGGCAGCGCGCAGGCCGTCGTGCAGTCCGTGTGGAACAACCTGCCGCTGGAAAAGGGCGACGAGGTGCGGGCGGGCACGCGCATCGACCTCGCGCAGCTGCTGCCCGAGGACAAGCGCTACTACACCTACATGGGCTCGCTCACCACGCCGCCGTGCAGCGAGGGCGTGCTGTGGATGGTGATGAAGCAGCCGGTGCCGGTCTCGGTGGAGCAGGTGGCGATCTTCTCGCGCCTGTACCCGATGAACGCGCGGCCGATCCAGCAGGCCGACGGGCGGCTGATCAAGGAATCGAACTGAGCCTGGCGTGACGGGTGGGCCGAGGTGGCCGCGCCACTCAAGGGCGTCGCGTGGCGCGGTCGAAGTCGCAGGTCCACTGCCGGCGACAATCGCGGTCCATGGCCAGGAAACCCGCCCCACCCAACCTCTTCGCGCGCCCGCCGGCGTACGGCGCCATCCCGTCGCTGGACACGTTGATGGCGCAGGCGCAGGCGCTGCACCAGGGCGGCCGCCTCGCGCAGGCGGAGCCGCTCTACCGCGAGGTGCTGCGGCGCTCGCCGCGGCACGTCGACGCGCTGCACTCGCTGGGCATGCTGGCGCTGCAGGCCGGCCATGCGCAGGCGGGTGCCGACCTGATCGCGCAGGCCCTGGCCGTCGATCCCGCGCACGCGAGCGCGCACGGCAACCTGGGCTACGCGCTGCACCTGCTCGGGCGCCACGAAGACGCGTTGCGCCACCTCGAGCGCGCGCTCGAGCTCCAGCCCGACCTGCTCGAAGCCCTGAACAACCGCGGCAACACGCTCAGCGCGCTGGGCCGCCACGAGGCGGCCCTGGCCTCGTTCGAGCGTGCGCTGGCGCTGCGGCCCGACTACGTGGAGGCCGTCTACAACCGCGGCAACGCGCAGCACGCGGCCGGTCGCCTGGCCGACGCGCTGGCCAGCTTCGACGCCGTGCTGGCCGCGCGGCCCGACATCGCCCAGGCGCACAACAACCGCGCTCGCGTGCTGCAGGATCTCGGCCGCCAGGACGAGGCGCTGGCGGCCTACGACCAGGCTGTCGCGCTGGTGCCCGCCTACCTGCAGGCGATCGTCGGCCGCGGCACGGCGCGGCTCGCCACGCGGCAGCCCGCCGCGGCGCTGGCGGATTTCGACGCGGCGATCCGCATCGACGCCGGCCACGCCGCCGCGCACGAGGGCCGCGGCCGCGCGCTGTTCGCGCTGCGCCGCGCGGCTGACGCCCTGCAGGCGTTCACCCGCTGCCTGGCGCTGGACCCCACGCGCCTGGAGGCCCGCCTCCAGCGCGGCAACGCGCTGCACGAGCTGCGCCGCCACGACGAGGCCATCGCCGACTTCGACGGCGTGCTGGCCGCCACGCCCGACGCCGCCGGCGTCGCCTGCAATCGCGGCGACGCGCTGCTGGAGCTCAAGCGCTACGACGAGGCCGCGCTCGCGTTCGAGCGCGTGCAGGCGCTGGATGCCGGGTACCCGTATGCGCTCGGCAAGCGCATTCACGCCCGGATGATGGCCTGCGACTGGCGCGGCCTCGACGCGCTGGCGGCCGAGGTGGAGCGCGGCCTGGCCGCGGGCCGCGCCGTGATCGAGCCCTTCGCGTACGCGGCGCTCGCCACCGACCCGGCCGCCGCGCGTCGCTGCGCCGAACTGTTCGCCGCCGACCAGTTCCCCGCGCAACCCGCGCTCGTCGCGCCCGGCACGGCGCTGGGCAACGCGCGGATCCGCGTCGGCTACCTCGGCGGCGAGTTCCGCAACCAGGCGACGTCCCTGCTCGCGGCCGAGCTGTTCGAGCTGCACGACAAGCAACGCTTCGAGATCGTGATGTTCGACAACGGCTGGGACGACGGCAGCACGCTGCGCCGGCGCATGGACGCCGCGTTCGACGCGGTCGTGCCCATCTCCGCGCTGACCGACGACGTCGCGGCGCAGGCGATCGCCGCGCGGCGCATCGACATCCTGGTCAACCTGAACGGCTGGTTCGGGCTCGGCCGCACCGGCGTCTTCATGCGCCGGCCCGCGCCGGTGCAGGTCAACTGGCTGGGCTTCCCGGGAACGCTCGGCGCCGGCTGCATGGACGTGATCGTCGCCGACGCGCAGGTGATCCCGCCGGGCGAGGAGGGCGCGTACGTCGAGCGCGTCGCGCGCCTGCCGCACAGCTACCAGCCCAACGACCGACGCCGCGCGGTCGCCGCCGAGCCCACGCGCGCGTCGCTGGGCCTGCCGGAGGGCGCGATCGTCTTCGCGTGCTTCAACAACACGTACAAGATCACGCCCGCCACGTTCGCGTCATGGATGCGCGTCCTGCACGCGGTGGACGGCAGCGTGCTGTGGCTGCTGCAGGACAACGACGCCGCCACCACCAACCTGCGCGCGGCCGCCGCGTCGCATGGCGTCGACGCCGCCCGCCTGCACTTCGCGCCACGCATCCGCGTCGACGAGCACCTCGCACGACATGCCTGCGCCGACCTGTTCCTCGACACGCTGCCCTACAACGCCCACACCACGGCCAGCGACGCGCTGTGGGCCGGGCTGCCGGTGCTGTCGTGCCGCGGCAGCACCTTCCCGGGCCGGGTGGGCGCGAGCCTGCTGCACGCGCTCGATCTCGCCGACGAACTGCTTGTCGACGACGTGGCCGCGTACGAGTCCCGCGCGCTGGCGTTCGCCCGCGAGCCCGCGCGCCTGGCGCGCGTGCGCGAGCGCCTGGCGCAGGCGCGCGCGACGGCGCCGCTGTGGGACACGCCGTCGTATGCGCGCGCGCTGGAGGCGCTGTACGCGCAGGCGCTGGGGCGCTGAGCGCCGGCGTGTCCACGCCTGGACGACGGTTCGTCGTCGACCTCAGTGCAGGCCGGGCGCCGCGGGCCGGGTCGTGGCGATCACCGCCACCAGCGGGCCTTGCGGATCCAGCTCGAGCCGGGTGCCGGGCGGCGCGCCGTTTCGCAACTGGGCGAGCTTCTGGTTGAGCTGCGCCGTCCCCGTGTCGACGCCGGACATCGTGGCGACGCCCCCGCGACGCACGGCCGCGAAGAAATCCGGGCCGCCCAGGAAGTGGCTGACGTCGCTCACCGCGATCACCAGCTTGCCGGTGATGCTGTGCGTGGCCGGGGCGCTGACGTTCGTGCCCTGGACGGTGACGGGCCCCTGCACCACGTTGCCTCCGAGCGTGTCCGGGAAGGTGACGGAGGTGCGGACGACCAGGTCGTACGTCACCGCGAAGTTGGGATCGAGCGAACCGGGCACGCCGTCGGGCGTGGTGACGCGCACGAACAGCCGGTTGTGCGGCACCCGGATCTGCAGCGCGACCGCGTGAGGCCCCAGTTCCGCGCGCGCCTCGCATGAGGCGCCAGTCGAGTGGTTCGTCTGTGAATGGATGCCGAAGCCCGACGGCAGTTTCGGCCGGATGCGCGCGACGAGCGCGTTGCGCAGCGTGTCGTTCAGGCCCGGCTGGTCCAGGAAGCGGGCGCACAGTTCGGCCGGCGAGAAGAGCGTCGGATCGCGATAGAGCTCTCTTCGTGCGCCGGCCAGCTCGCCGAAGGCCACGAGGCCGTCGACGACATTGCCGGAGAACCCGCCGCCGTCATGCGGCGCGACGCCGGTCGGGATGACCTGCGCGCCGCCGCCGCTGCTCCAGCGGATGAACCCGCGCTCGAACGTCGTCCGGCGGAAGGGGCCGTCGGCGGCCTCGTCGGCGACGGGATAGCCGACCCGGCCGCGCTCCCAGCCTTCGGAAGCCCACTTGTCGCGGATGGCGCCGTACACCGCGACGGCGCCCGTCTGCGGCGTCCAGTAGATCGACGCCACGGGCTTGCCCGGAAGGTGCACGGCGCGGAAATGGTTGAAGCGCCCGCGCCTGTCGGGCGTCATCGATTCGTCCGTGATCGGATAGCCGTATTCGACCCGGCCCATCTGGATCCACTTGGCGTCGATCGCGCCCCAGACGGCGAAGCCGCCGATCTCCGGGTGCCAGTAGATGCTGCCGTACTTGAAATCGTTGAAGCGGCCGCCATGGGGCGCAGGTGCCTCGTCGGTCAGCGCGGGCCCCAGCGGCCCGCGCTCGCGCCCGAGCGCGTTGTACTTGTCCCCGATCACGCCGTAGACGGCGGCGGCGAGGGCGCTGGCGGCGGCGCATGAGAGAAATGCCAGCGCAAGACTGCGCCGGACGGCATGACGTGGTTTCATTGGACTATCCCTGATTCGTTCGAGGAAGGGGACTGACAAGGCTGCGCCCGCCCGCCGCCGACGTCCCGGATGGGCGCCGCGGCACCCGCAGGCGCGTCGCCCGCGGTGCGTACGTGTGCTGTCAGCCTCGCCGGACACGGGTTCCGACGAACCGGAAGACTAGGGGCCGGCGGCCCGGCGGGCATCCTCAATGCAACGGATGGCGCGCACCTGGCGTGGAGCGCGCGCCGGGTTCATTCGCCGATCGCGTGCGCCAGCCGCGCGGCCATGTCGGGCGCCTGCTGCGGCTTCACGTGGGTGAAACCGATCAGCAGCCCCTGGCCCGCCGGGTGGACCAGGGCGTGCGCGGAGAGTGCGGACGGTGCGAGCCCTTGCGCGCGCGCCAGCCTGACCAGTTCGGTATCGGGCGCATGCGCCGGAAAACGGGCCAGCAGGGTGAGGCCGCCCTCGGGCGCGGCGAGCTCGATGCGCCGGCCGAAGCGCTGCTGCAGGGCGTGCGTGAGGGCGGCGCTGCGTTCGGCGTAGCGCAGTCGCATGCGCCGCAGGTGGCGGGCATGGTGGCCGTCGGCCATGAAGGCGGCGAGCGTGGCCTGTTCCTGCAGCGCGTGGCCGCGGTGGGCCAGTTCGCAAGCGGCGGTGGCCGCCTCGATCCACGCGTCGGGCACGACCAGGCAACCCAGGCGCAGCCCCGGGAACAGCGTCTTGCTGAAGCTGGCGGCGTGGAAGACGCGGCCGTGACGGTCGATGCTCTTGAGCGCGGGAGGCTTGCGGCCGGCATAGTGGAATTCGCTGTCGTAGTCGTCTTCCAGCACCCAGCTGTCGGCGGCCACTGCCCACTCCAGCAGCTCGCCGCGGCGTTGCGGCGACAGCGCCATGCCCAGCGGACTCTGGTGGCCCGGCGTCACCACGGCCAGGCGCGCGCCAGGGTGGTGGCGCTTCGCCCAGGCCACGTCCATCCCGGACGCGTCGACAGGCACCATCGCCAGTCGCATGCCCGCGGCGACCAGGGCGCGGCGCGCGAAACGATAGCCCGGGTCCTCGAACCAGACCTCGTCGCCCGCCCGCGCGACGAGGGCGGACACCAGCTGCAGCGCGGCTTGGTAGCCCGCCGTGACCAGCACCTGGGCGGGGTCGCAGGCGATGCCGCGCGACACCTGCAGGTAGGCCGCGATGGCGCTGCGCAGCTCGGGCAGTCCCCGCGGGTCGGGATAGCACAGGCGCGAGGCGTCCAGGCGGCGTGCGGCCTGCCGGGCCAGGCTGGCCCATTGCGTGCTCGGGAACAGGTCCAGCGCCGGCATGCCGCCGCGAAAGGGCCAGAGGTAGTCGT
>JBJMWE010000136.1:0-25615 GCA_045810285.1 Vitreoscilla sp.
GCCGCTGCCCGGGGCGACGGTGTCGTCGTTGACCACGCGCAGGTTGCCGAAGCCCATGTGCGCGGGGTCGTGGTAGTCGGCGAACGAGAAGCTGTGGAAGCTGTTGAGCCAGCCGTGGTCGGCATGACCGCGATCCTGGGCCTTGCGAAGCGTGAGCATGAAGCGTTTCTCCGGTTTTCAGTCAGCGATGCCGCTGACGGCGTGAAGAGAAGTGTGGACCGCGCGGGCGTCGCGATGATCCAAACGATTCGAATGCTGTGTTGCGCTGCCTGTCATCGACCGCCTCCCGGATCGGGCCCTGGAAGGCGTCGGAGAGGCGTGGCGGCGGCGGCACGAAGCGTCGGCGACACGAGGCAGCGGCGACACGAGGCGCCACCGCGCCGCGCTCTCCCGTGTCATCCTGCGCGGAGTCGCAGGATCCATTTTGGGCCGTTAAGTGGCATGGCGGAGGTGGATCCTGCGACTGCGCGCAGGATGACCGTCTTGGCCGGATGACTGTCCTGGGCTGCGCATGATGACCGTCTCGGGCTGCGCCTGATCGCGGCCTGCGTCGACGTCGAGCGTCAGTGCGGCGCCGCGTGCCACTCGCGCGGATCGACGCGGTAGTAGTCCCGCAGCAGCGCGAACAGCTCGGGATGGCGTGCGCCCAGCGCGTGCGGCTGCTCGTAGAAGACCTCGGTCACGACGGCGAAGAACTCCGCCTCGTTGGTGGCGCCGTAGTCGCTGATCAGGTCGCCGGGCGGCGTGGGCACCGGCTCGGACGACGGCCCGGCCCGTGTCCACCCGTCCTGCGCGTGCTCGCGCGCCGCGTCACGCGCACGCAGGCGCGCCTGCAGGCCGGCGAACTCGCGGCGCATCACGCGGGCCCAGCGCGCGTGGGCGGCGCGCGACCCCAGCAGCGGCGCACCGTTGGCGGCGCCCGTCTCCTGGTCGAGCTGGTGGGCGAACTCGTGCAGCACCACGTTGTGGCCGTCGTCGGGAATGCGCGCGCCGTCCAGCACGTCCTGCCAGGACAGGATGACCTGCCCCTGCTGCCACGATTCGCCGGCCAGCGCCCGCCGCTCCTCGCGCAGCACGCCGCCGGGTGCGGCATGGACGCGATCGACGAGGAAGGCGCCCGGATAGACGAGCACCTGGCGCAGCTCCGGAAACAGCGGGCCGGCGCTGTTCAGGCGCAGCAGGCAGGCCTGGGCGGCGATGGTGACGCGCATCTCATCGGTCACCACGAGCCCGGCGCAGCCGAGAAAGGGCTTCTCGGCCAGGAACTCGAGCACGCGCCGGCGCAACTGCAGCTGGAGATCCGGCGGCAATTGCCGATACAAGGGAACGCGGCGCCGCAGGACGTGGCGCCAGGCCTGCGGGAACGGCCGGCTGGCCCAGAGGCGGCGGCGCCAGGCGCGCCAGCGCGGCAGGCCGGCGATGGAGCCGACGAGCAACAGGGCGACGGCCAGCAGGATGACGAGGGACATGGCGTTGCTCGAAGCGGCGATCGCCAGCATATGGCCATCCGCCGCCCGGTTTCAAGTCGGCTGCCGGATTTACGATCGGGCGTCGACAAGATCGACCTTGCAGGGACAACGAAGACCTTGGAACCCCACGCGCTTCCTTCTTCCCGGCCGGCCGCGCCGGGTGCCGAGCGCCGGGCCGCCGGCGTGGCGCCCGTCGATCCGCTCGCCGCGGCGCTGGCCGCCTGCGCCGACCTGTTGCCGCGGCTGGCGGCCGTGCAGTCGCTGGGCGATCCCGCGCAGCAGCGGCGGGCGCTGCTGCAGCTGCCCGCCACGCTGCAGGCGGCAAGCGCCGCCCTGGCGCGCCTGGCCGCCAGCGCCGACGCCGCCGTCTCGCACGACACCCGCGGCGACGCGCTCACCGGCCTGGCGGACCGGGCCCAGCTCGAAGCCGCCAGCGCCGGGCTGGCGCTGCGGTTCCCGGACGCCCCGCTGACCTTGATCGCGGTGGACGTCGACCACCTGCGCCACGTCAACGACCACCGCTCGCACGCGGCCGGCGACGCCGTGCTGCGCGCGGTCGCCGAGGTGCTGCGCGCGCAGTCGCGCCCGCAGGACGTGCTTGCACGCGCCGACGGCGGCCTGTTCGTCGTCGCGCTCGGCGGCCCCGTCTCCACGACGCGCGCGCTGCTGGTGGCCGAGCGGCTGCGCGCCGCCATCGAGCGCCACGACTGGGCGGCGCTCGGCGACGGCCTGCGCGTCACGGCCAGCCTCGGCGTGGCGGCGCGCGCGCCGGGCGAGCTGCTGGACGACGCCCTGGCGCGCGCCGGCGCCGCGCTGCAGGAGTGCAAGCGCGGCGGCCGCAACCAGGTACGCGCCCGCGGCTGAACGCGGCGGACACCTCTGCGGGTAAGCCTGCGACCGCGCCGGGCCGGCGGTTCCCGCGCGCCCGCTAAAATGGCGGGTTGGTCGGGCTATCCCGGGGTTGAATCGCCCCGCGCCAGCTCCACCTCGACCGCACGTTTCGAGAGCGGGGCCGCGGCCCCCTGCCGCGACGGCCCGCCCGCTTCCCAAGCCTTCCTGAGGATTTCGCCGTGTTCCTGATCTCTTCCGCCTTCGCCCAGACCGCGGCGCCCGCCGCCGCATCGGGTTCGGACAACAGCTTCCTGTTCATGCTGGTGCCGATGTTCGCGATCATGTATTTCCTCGTGATCCGCCCGCAGCAGAAGCGCGCCAAGGAGCAGAAGGCGCTGATCGCCGCGCTCGTCAAGGGCGACGAGGTGGTGACCACCGGCGGTGTCATCGGGCGCATCTCCAAGCTGGGCGAGTCCTACGTCCACATCGAGACCGGCGCCAACGTCGAGCTGCAGATCCAGCGCAGCGCCATCGTCCAGGTCCTGCCCAAGGGCACGTTGAAATAAGCAGTGCCCGCCGGCCGCGCCCGCCGCGGCCCGCGCCGTCGCCCGCCCGCGCGCCGCCTGCGCGCCCGCGCGACGCCTTCGAGGAAACACGTATGAATCGCTACCCTGTCTGGAAATTCGTGCTGATGGTGCTCGCCGTGCTGATCGGCGCCACCTACACCGTGCCCAACCTGTACGGCAACGCGCCCGCCGTGCAGGTGTCGGCGGCCAAGCTGACGTCCAAGGTCGGCGCCGAGACGGCCACGCGGGTGCAGCAACTGCTCGCCGCCGCGTCGATCCAGGCGGACTACGTGACCTTCGAGGGCACGTCCGTGCACGCGCGCTTCGCCAACCCGGACATCCAGATCCACGCCCGCGACGTGATCAACGCCGGCCTGAATGCCGGCGCGGACAAGGATTCGCCGCCGTACTCGGTCTCGCTGGCCCTGGTGCCGCGCGCGCCTGTCTGGATGGGCAACTGGCTGCACGCCAGGCCGATGTACCTGGGCCTGGACCTGCGCGGCGGCGTGCACTTCCTGCTCCAGGTCGACCTGAAGGCGGCCCTGGCCAAGAAGACCGACAACCTGTTCACGGACACGCGCAACACGCTGCGCGAGAACGGCAGCCTGAAGGACAAGTCGATCCGCCCCGCCGTCACCCGCGAGGGCAACGCGATCAACGTGCAGGTGCACGACGCGGCGTCCGCGCCGCTGGTGCTCAACGTCCTGACCGACGCCTTCCCGGACGTCCAGTGGACGCAGCTGGCAGAGGGCGCGGAGGTCAGGTTCACCGGTGAACTCAAGCCTGCCGCGCTCCTCAAGGTGCAGGACGCCGCCATCAAGCAGAACATGACGACGCTGGGCAACCGCGTCGCCGGCCTGGGCACCTCCGAGCCCGTCATCCAGCAGCAGGGCGCCGACCGCATCGTCGTCGAGCTGCCCGGCATCCAGGACACCGCCAAGGCGCAGGAACTGCTCGGTCGCACGGCCACGCTGGAATTCCACATGGTCGACGAGACGGCCGAGGGCTATGCCGCGGCCGAAGGCACGGGCCCCGTGCCGTTCGGCGACGACCGCTACGAGAACTCGCCCGACGTGGGACGCCGCCACGGCGGCGCCACGGTCGTCAAGAAGGACGTCATCGCCAGCGGCGACGACCTGACGGACGCGCAGGCCAACATCGACCAGCAGAACCAGGGCCACGTCGTCATCCTGAATCTCAACGCCAAGGGCGCGCGCAACATGCGCGAGGTCTCCGGCCAGAACGTGGGCAAGCTGCTGGCCATCATCCTGTTCGAGAAGGGCAAGGGCCAGGCGATCAGCGTGGCCACCATCCAGAGCGAGCTCGGCGAGCGCTTCAACATCACCGGCATGCCCAACGCCGAGCAGGCCAACGACCTGGCCCTGCTGCTGCGCTCCGGCGCGCTGGCGGCGCCGATGGAGATCATCGAGCAGACCGCCATCGGCCCCAGCCTGGGGGCCGACAACATCGAGAAGGGCCTGCACAGCGTCGCCTGGGGCTTCGTCGCCATCCTCGTGTTCATGTGCGCGTACTACCTGCTGTTCGGCATGTTCTCCACGCTGTCGCTCGGCGTGAACCTGCTGCTGCTGGTGGCGGTGCTGTCCTGGATCCAGACCACGCTGACGCTGCCGGGCATCGCGGCCATCGCGCTCACGCTGGGCATGGCCATCGACGCGAACGTGCTGGTCAACGAGCGCATCCGCGAGGAGCTGCGCGGCGGCAGCGCGCCGCAGACGGCCATCTCCGCCGGCTACGAGCGCGCCTGGGCGACCATCCTCGACTCGAACATCACGACGCTGATCGCCGGCCTGTCGCTGCTGGCGTTCGGCTCCGGCCCGGTGCGCGGCTTCGCCATCGTGCACTGCCTGGGCATCGTGACCTCGATGTTCTCCGCGGTGTTCTTCTCGCGCGGCCTCGTCAACCTCTGGTACGGCCGCCAGAAGAAGCTCAAGTCGGTGCTGATCGGCCAGGTGTGGAAGGGCGGCGCCAAGCCCGGCGCCTCCGACGACGCCGACGCCGCCAAGACCCCCGGCGCCGTGCGCTGAACGTCCCAGATCCTGCAAGGAAACCTCATGGAATTCTTCCGTATCCGGCGCGACATCCCGTTCATGCGGCACGCGCTGGTGTTCAACATCATCTCGGCGCTGACGTTCCTCGCGGCCGTGTTCTTCCTGGTCACGCGCGGGCTGAACTTCTCGATCGAGTTCACCGGCGGCACCGCCGTCGAGGCCACCTACGCGCAGAGCGCCAACCTCGAGCGCCTGCGCGGCGTGGTCGGCAGCCTGGGCTACGGCGACGTGCAGGTGCAGAACTACGGCACCTCGCACGACGTGATCATCCGCGTGCCCACGAAGGCCGGCGTCGACCAGAAGAAGGTGCCCGACCGCGTGTTCGGCGCGCTGTGCGCGGCCGAGTCGGGCTCGATCAGCACCGCCGACTCCTCGCGTCCGATCTGCGTCAACGCCGCCAAGGCCGAGCCGGTGGTGATGAAGCGCAGCGAGCTGGTGGGCCCGTCGGTGGGCGACGAGCTGATGCGCAACGGCCTGTACGCGATGATCAGCGTGGTCATCGGCATCATGCTGTACCTGGCGTTCCGCTTCGAGTGGAAGTTCTCGATCGCCGCGATCGTCGCCAACCTGCACGACGTCGTCATCATCCTGGGCTTCTTCGCGTTCTTCCAGTGGGAGTTCGGCCTCTCGGTGCTGGCCGGCGTGCTGGCCGTGCTGGGCTACTCCGTCAACGAGTCGGTGGTCATCTTCGACCGGATCCGCGAGACCTTCCGCGTGCTGCGCAAGCTGTCGACGATGCAGGTGATCGACCATGCGATCACCAGCACCATCAGCCGCACGATCATCACCCACTTCTGCACGCAGATGATGGTGCTGTCGATGCTGGTCTTCGGCGGCCCGACGCTGCATTACTTCGCGATGGCGCTGACCATCGGCATCTGCTTCGGCATCTATTCGTCGGTGTTCGTGGCGGCCGCCATCGCCATGTGGCTGGGCGTCAAGCGGGAAGACCTGGTCCGTTCTGGCAAGCCCGAGTTCGACCCGAATGACCCGAACGCGGGCGCCGTAGTGTAGATTTCGCAAGTAGCGCAGACCGCAGCGCTCACTTACAAGGGAAGCGAAGCAGCCGGATGGCCGAAGGCAAATCGTCGCCAGAAATCGCGCGCAGGGCGCGGCGGATGTTCGCCGAGCAGCTTGCCGAGGCCGGCTCTCGCCTGCTGGCGGCCGTTCTCGAGGCCGCCCGGGCGGCGCTGGACAAGCCGGCGGAGCGCTCCGTGGCGATGCAGCGCCGCGACACCATGCAGGCGCTGATGGCGCATGGCGAGGAGTGGATCGACCGCCAGAACGAGATGCTGCGCGACGCGGCCAGCGCCGATCGCCCCAACACCACGACGGGCGGGCTCGTCTCCGCGATGACGGGCCACTCGCAGCAGCTGATGCTGGTCGACGACGAGACGGTGCAGAAGGAGATCTTCATCTCCCGCCTGGCCCAGGCCATCGTCGACCAGGCCGTCTGGGAGCTCAACGACCTCAAGACCCGCATCGCGGCGCTCGAGGGCCTCGAGGAGCTCGCCGAGCACGACCTGTTCCGGCCGCCGCAGGTGGCCAAGATCATCGTGCGCGCGTTCATCGACAGCGATTTCGGCACCGGCGCCTGGGCCGACGTCGAGAACACGATGAAGGTGGAGCTCGCGGCGCTGTGCACCGAGGCGTACCACGACACCAACCGCTTCCTGGTCGAGAAAGGCGTGCTGCCCGACGTCAACCTGCGCACGCTGATCCGCCGCAGCGCCGACCGCGGCGGCTCGATGGTGGCGTCGCGCCAGATGCCCCTGGAGGACTTCCGCAGCACCAGCGGCGGCAACCTGACCACCGGCAGCGGTGGCACCCAGTTCGCGCCCACCCAGTACGGCGGCGCGGGCGGACACGGCGCCGGCCCCGGCGGCTACGCCGACAGCCAGCGCGGCGGCCACACCACCTACGGCGGCGGGCACGGCGGCCCTGGCCCGGGCGGCCAGGGTGGCTATGGCCACGGCGGCTACGGCGGGCAGGGCGTGGGCCAGGGCGGCCACGGCGGACCGTCAGGCCCTGGCGGACAGTCGGGATACGCCGGCCAACCCGGGCCGGGTGGCCAGGGCGCGCCGGCGGGGTACGCGGGCGGACAAGGCGGGCAGGGCGGCCAGCCCGGCCAACCCGGTGGCCAGGGCAACAACGGCCACCAGATCGGGGTCCAACCCGCCGGGGGCGGCGCTGCGGGCCAGGCCGGCCCGGGCGCTGCGCCGGGCCAGGCGGGCGGTCCGGGCCAGGCCGGCGGCGGCTACAGCGCCACCAGCTACGGCGCGACCGGCTATGGCGCGACGGGCTACGGCGCCACCGGCTATGGCCGCGGGCCGGGCAGCGGGCAGGTCGGCCCCTACGGCCCGGACAGCCAGCCGGGCACGCTGAACGGCGCGCCCAACGTCGGCGTCAGCAACAAGCGCGGCCCCGGCGGGCAGTTCCTGTCGCCGCAGCAGGTGCAGGTCGACGCCACGCTGCGACGCTTCGGCCGCACGATGGAGCGCCACGTCCAGGGCTTCATGAACACGCAGCGGTTCCAGATGCCGTCCAACGAGATGACCGGCGCGATCGCGGTGGCGCAGCGCGTGGTCGTCGAGCAGCTCGAGGCGCGGCATGTCGAGGGCGCCGTGCTCGCGCCGGCCGACATGGCGGGCGTGCTGCAGGAACAGAAGCAGACCCTCAAGACGCAGGCCAGTACCCAGGAAGAGCGCGCCACCATCGAGGTGGTCGCGATGATGTTCGCGGCCATCCTCACCGAGGAGCGCATCCCGTCGGCGGTGCGCGTGTGGTTCGCGCGCCTGCAGATGCCCACGCTGCGCGTGGCGATGGCCGAGCCCGACTTCTTCTCGTCGGCGCAGCATCCGGCGCGCCGCCTGATCGACCGCATGGGCGCCTGCGTGATGGGCTTCGACGCCGCGCCGCAGGGTGCCGGCCCCGAGCTCGAGAGCGAGGTCGCGCGCGTGGTGCAGGTCGTCGAGGCGTTCCCGGAGACGGGCCGCAAGGTGTTCCAGACGGTGCTCGTCGAGTTCGAGCGCTTCCTCGAGAAGTTCTTCCGCGAACAGAACGAGACGACCAAGAAGGGCGTGTCGCTCGCCAGCCAGGTGGAGCAGCGCGAGACGCTCGCCATCCAGTACACCATCGAGCTGCGCAAGCTGCTGGACGGCGTGCCGGTGCAGGACGGCGTGCGCGAGTTCCTGTTCCAGGTCTGGGCCGACATCCTGGCCACCACGGCGATGCGCCACGGCCTGCAGAGCGACGAGACGCGCGGCGTGCGCGAGACCGCCCTGGACCTGGTCTGGATCGCCAGCGCCAAGACCACGCGCGAGGAGCGCGCCGAGGTCATCCGCCGGCTCGGGCCGATGCTCGCCTCGCTGCGCCAGGGCATGACCTCCGGCGGCCTGCCGCACGACCGGCAGGAGAGCTCGCTGCGCTCGCTCAACATCGCGCTGACCGCGGCCTTCGCGGCGCGCACGTCCACCATCGATCCCGACCAGTTCGGCCGCATGAAGCAGCGCCTCCAGGCCCTCGACGAGATCCTGCCGGACGCCGACTTCGAGCTCGACGATTCGTTCGCGCTGGATCTTTCGGGTCACGAGTCGGACGAGCTCGAGATCGTCGGCGAGGGCGGCGCGACGCCGACCGCCGGCGCGCTCGCGGCCGCCGACGAGATGCTGGTGGGCGCCTGGTACATGCTGGAGTACCGCGACCGCCAGGAGGCGATGCAGCTCGCCTGGCAAGGCATGCGCAAGCAGCTGTCGCTGTTCGTCTCGACCGGGGGCCGCTGCGTGCTGTTCCAGCGCCGCCGCCTCGCCTCGTTCCTGCAGGCGCAGTTGCTGGTGCCGGCGCAGGACGAGACGCTCACCATCGCGGCCACGCGCAGCGCGATCGAGAAGATCAACCAGGATCCCGACCGCCTCAAGTAGGCGCCCGGCGCCCGCCGGACACGACGACGGCTCCCGCGGGAGCCGTCGTTCATGGGGCGACCGAAGCCGCGTTCAGTGGATCAGGCGCTCTTCCGGCGCGACGAACAGCTCGTCGAGGATCAGCGCATCGGGCTCCTCGCCCAGGCTCCAGAACACCATCAGGATGATGATCTTCATGTCGTCCAGGTCCAGCGGCGTGGCGCCGGTGGCCATCGCGCGGTCGATCACCATTTCGCGCATCGGCGGCGGCAGGACGCCGGCCGACTCGAGGAAGGTGACGAAGCCGATCGACGTCTCGCCCAGCGATTCGATCTCGCGATCGGAATAGAGTCGGATGGCGTCCTCGGACTGCGTGCCCGTGTAGCCCTGCGAGGTGTCGGCCAGGCCGTCGAGCCAGTGCAGGGCCTCCTGGATCTCGTCCGTTTCGAACCCGACGGCCGTCAGCTTGCGCGACAGCTGGTCGTGATCGGGACAGGCGTCCGGTCGCCAGTAGTTCTCGTACAGGTAGACAAGGACGTCAAACATGAACCCACTATACCGCAGCGACCGGTCGCGGCAAGCGCGAGATGGGCGGCCCGAGCCCTGCTGTTGGACCTTTGTGAAATCGTGGTCGGAGGGCCGGATTTACATCTTTCACGTGCGCCGCTGGCACCGGTTGCATGCGACGATCACAGGCTCGGCGGACGGGATGTCGGCCGGAGTCAGCCGCGGCCGCGACGCTGCAGCAGCCCGCCGGGCAGCCGCTGCACCGCGCCCGTCAATTCGAGTTCGAGCAGCCGCGCTGCCAGCTGGTCGGCCGGCAGGCCGGTGCGCGCCGACAAGGCGTCGAAGCTGACGGGATCATGGCCGAGCGCGCTGCGCAGCGCAGCGTCGGGGTCGCGCGCCGCCGGCGGCGTGTCGTCGTCGTCCAGGGACGCGGCCTCGGCGAACAGCGAGGGCCGGGGCGGCGACAGCCTGGCGCGCACGGGCGCGTCGCCCGGGAGCAGTTCGCGCAGCACGTCCTCGGCGGTCTCCACCAGCTTTGCGCCCTCCTGGATCAGCCGATGGCAGCCGCGCGCCTGCGGCGAATGGATGGATCCCGGGATGGCGAATACATCGCGCCCGCATTCGACCGCCAGGCGTGCCGTGATCAGCGAGCCGGACTCCAGTGCCGCCTCCACCACCAGCGTGCCGCGCGCGAGGCCGGCGATCAAGCGGTTGCGGCGCGGGAAATGTTCCGGCCGTGCCGGCGTGCCCAGCGCGTATTCGCTCGCCACCAGGCCATGCTGGGCGATGCGCCGCATCAGCGTCACGTGCCGTGGCGGATAGACCCGATCCAGCCCGGTGCCGACGAAGGCCACCGTGCTGCCGCGGCCGGCCAGCGCCCCGTCGTGGGCCGCACCGTCGATGCCCTTGGCCATGCCGGAGACGATGGTGAGCCCTTGCTCGCTGAGCGCGCGTGCGAAATCGCGGGCATTGTCCAGGCCTTGCGGCGTGGCGTCGCGGCTGCCCACGATGGCGACGCTGGGGGCCGACAGCAGCTCCACGCGACCCATCGCATACAGCAGCAGCGGCGGATCGGCCGTCTGCAACAACAGGGGCGGAAAGCGCGCATCGCCGAGCACGACGAT
This sequence comes from Vitreoscilla sp., assembly GCA_045810285.1. GTDB lineage: Bacteria > Pseudomonadota > Gammaproteobacteria > Burkholderiales > Burkholderiaceae_C > Scleromatobacter. The sequence continues at coordinate 10,466 of JBJMWE010000136.1, forward strand.
GTCGCGGGCGGTGCCGTCCGCGGCGGCGCCATCCAGCCAGCGCTGCGTGGCCTCGAGCTGGGCGGCCTGCTGCAGGCCGTCGCCGCGCAGGGCGAGGACGGTGTCGGCGCCGGCGAGCGCGCACAGTGCGTCGTCGGTGGCGCCCAGCACGGCGTCGGGCGCGCCGAACGCCTTCAGCAGCCGGCGCGCGGTGCCGCGACTGAGGCCAGGCGTGTTCGACAGCCGCAGCCAGCCGGCGAGTTCGTCGCGGGACAACATGGTCGCACCGGTCGGGCGGCGGTCAGGAGCGTGACGGCGGAGCGCGGGGACGTGCGGCGACCGCGAAGCGTTCGAACCGGCGGCTCGATGCGTTCAGGGGCGGTCGCCGCGGCCGCTCAGGGCTGGGTGACGCGGTCGCCCGGCAGCGTGGGCTGCGTGGTATCCATCACGAGGCCGTAGGCCATGCGGTCGAACACGCGGAACACGAACACCGAGCCGATGCGCTCGTCGGGCAGCTTGATCAGCGCGCCCTTCTGCACCGACTTGTCGTGCGTGACGGCGCCTTCATGCCACAGCGCCAGCACGGTGCCGCGCTCGAGGCCGTCGCGCGCGCCGCGGTTGAGCGCCACGATGTGGTTCGAGCCGGCCGACATCGCGTCGCCGTACAGCGAGACGACCTTGCCGTCGACCGGGTTGGCCGGCGAGTGCGGCACGAACGGGGCGAAGTCGCGCACCGCGGCGGGCGCCAGGCGGTCGCCCACCTGCGCATCCTCGCGGTTGCCCGTGACGATGAACGTGGACGGCACGTTCAGGCCGCCGGTTTGCGCGCCCGGGCGCGCCTCGCCGTCCTGCTTGCGCTCGGCCGTGCCGACGAAGCGGGCCTCGTAGCCGAGGATCTGCTTGGTGTCGGGATCGACCAGCGGCTTCGGCTCGCGGAAGATCTGCCAGTTGCGCGTGTTGCCGAGATCGCCCATCACGTACGCGCTGTTGCCGCGGGCCAGCAACGTGTGGCCTTCCTCGCCCGCGACGATGCGCGGCGCCTTGGCCAGCTCGTTCTCGTCGAAGATCATCGCGTCCGTGAGGAACGGCCCGATCAGATTCATCGGGATCGACGAGATGGCCGCCGATTCCGACGATTCGCTGCGAATCGACGGCGACAGTTTGACGGTGTCGCCCGCGCCGCCCAGCGTGTTGCCGATTTTCAGCCGCGCCATGCCGTCGATTTTCTCGAGCACGAGCAACTGGCCGGGATAGATCAGGTGCGGGTTGTGAATCTGGTCGAGATTCATTCCCCACAGCTCGGGCCAGCGCCACGGGCTTTTGAGGAACATGCCGGAAATGTGCCAGAGCGTATCGCCACGCTTGACCGTATACGTGTCGGGTGCGTTTTCGGCCAGCTCCGACAGCGGCACGCCCTTGGCGGCGACCTGGTTCGCGGTCTCGCGCTGCTGCGGCGTGATGGGGAAGGCCTGCGTCACGGAAGGCGTGGCCGCCAGCACCGCCAGCGCGAGCACGGCGAAGTTCAGGGCCGCAGCGGGCTGCGTGATGGCGGAACGGAATCGAAAAGTCATGTGCAGAAAACTCCCGGGCCGTCGAAGGCAATGGGACGCAGGTGAGACGGAATCCGCGCAGAACTGCGACAATCCCGATTCGGCCGGAGTATCCAGCCGGCCAAGAAAACTACCGAATTTGCCGCAGATTCTGCCCGCAAACCCCTCATGTCGCAATGAATCGGACACTCCGTTACGACGGAGATAGGCGTTCACCCTGAGTCAGGATGTTGCGCTTCAACACATTCTGCACTGCCCTCGCAAGGGTCCCCGCCGCATTACTCGTGAATTTCGTGGCAGATTTCCAGGAACGATCTTTTCCCATGTCGCAACTCCAGATTCTTCGTTACCCCGATCCGCGCCTGTACACGGTGGCCAAGCCCATCGCCGAAGTCACGGACGAGATCCGCACGCTGGCCGACGAGATGATCGAGGTCATGTACGCCTCCGACGGCGTGGGCCTGGCCGCGACGCAGGTCGACCGCCACATCCGGCTGATCGTGATGGACACCTCCGAGACGCACGACCAGCCGCGCGTGCTCATCAACCCGGAACTGCTCGAGAGCTCGGACGACTGGGTGCTGGGCGAGGAGGGCTGCCTGTCCGTGCCGCAGGTCTACGAGAAGGTGGAGCGCCACGCCCGCGTGCGCGTGAAGGCGCTCGATCGCGAGGGCCGGCCGTTCGAGTTCGACGCCGAGGGCCTCGCCGCCGTCTGCGTGCAGCACGAGATGGATCACCTGCTGGGCAAGGTGTTCGTCGACTACCTGAGCCCGCTCAAGCGCGACCGCATCAAGACCAAGATGATCAAGAAGACGCGCGACGAGCAAAAACGATGACCCCCACGCTCGCACTGCTCGCTGCCCCCCGAGGGGGCGCTCCGCGACTGGCCCGGCAGAGCCGGTTCCAGCGCTCCCTTGGGTCGACATGAGCTTGCGCGTAGCGTTTGCAGGCACGCCCGAGTTTGCCGCCGTCGCGTTGAAGGCGATCGCCGAGGCCGGCCACGCCGTGCCGCTGGTGCTGACCCAGCCCGATCGCCCGGCCGGACGCGGCATGAAGCTGACGCCGTCGCCGGTCAGGCAACTCGCGCAGGCGCTCGGCGCGCCCGTCGCCCAGCCGCGCAGCCTGCGCCTGGACGGCAAGTTCCCCGAGGAGGCCGCCGCCGGCCGCGCCGCCCTGGACGCCGCGCGGCCCGACGTGCTGGTCGTGGCGGCCTACGGCCTGATCCTGCCGCAGTGGGTGCTGGACCTGCCGCGCCTGGGCTGCCTGAACATCCACGGCTCGCTGCTGCCGCGCTGGCGCGGCGCCGCGCCGATCCACCGCGCGATCGAGGCCGGCGACACCGAGACCGGCATCACGATCATGCAGATGGACGCCGGGCTGGACACCGGCGACATGCTGCTGGTCGAGCGCGAGCCCGTCCTGCCCGACGACACCACCGCGCGGCTGCACGATCGCCTGGCGGCGCTCGGCGCCCGCATGATCGTGCGTGCGCTGTCCGACGCCGCCGCCGGCGCGCTGGTGCCGGTCAGGCAGCCGGAGCAGGGCGTCACCTATGCCCACAAGATCGACAAGGCCGAGGCCGCGATCGACTGGACGCTGCCCGCCGACGTCCTCGAGCGCCGTGTCCGTGCCTTCGACCCGTTCCCCGGCGCCACCTTCCAGGCCGGCGGCGAGACCGTCAAGCTGTGGCGTGCCCGGGCCGAGCGGCGGGATGACGTCGCGGCCCCCGGCACCGTCCTCGCGGCCGACGGCCAGCAGCTGGTGGTGGCCTGCGGCGACGGCGCCCTCGCGCTGCTCGATGTGCAGCGCCCCGGCGGCAAGCGCGGCGCCGTCGCGCAGTGGCTGCAGGCCCACCCACTGCAACGCGGCGACGTGCTCGGCTGAGCCGGCGAACTGGCGCGAAAGCGCGGCCACTTCGCCGCGTCGACGACCTCAAGTGCGGCGCAGGCCGGCCGATAACGACGTATCGACCCGTGCCTGCCATGCTCAGACGCCTCCTGCCCCTCCTCGCCATCCCGTTCGTCCTCGCCGGCTGCGACCAGCTGGGCCTGGAGCCGGCATCGGTGACGGCCGCCCGCGTCGAGGCCGACGGCAAGGCCGTGGGCGCCGCGTGCCGCCACGGCGGCCGCGCGATCGAGGACTGCTTCACGCTCAACAAGCGCGTGGACAAGGCCGCCATCTACGCCGGCTGGCGCGAGATGGACGACTACATGCGCGAGAACAAGCTGGAGGCCGTGGCGCCGACGCTGGGCGCGCCCGTGCAGAAGGCCGACGACGGTGCAGCCGACGCGGCGACGGCCAAGGCCGACGGCGACAAGGCCGCCGACAAGACCGCCAGGGCCGTCGGCCCCAAGGGCGACAAGGCCGAGAAGGTGGTCAAGGCCGACAAGGCCGGCGGCGACAAGCCTGCCGAGCACTGAGAACCTGTGCCGGAAGGCCCGCTTCGCGCCTTGCGAAGCAAATCCCCACCGGCCGCGCGACCGCGCCCCTCGCGAGCGGCACGCCGCCATAAGACAATGGGGCGATGAGCCCGTCGACGCTGTGGCGCCACCCTGAATTCGCCGCCGGCGCGCGCGAGACGCGCGACGTCGCGCTCGGCATCGGCGCCTGGGGGCTGGTCGCCGGCGTCGCGATGTCCAAGGCCGGGCTGGGTGCGGCGCTGGCGATCGCGATGTCGCTGTGCGTGTTCGCCGGCAGCGCGCAGCTGGCCGCGTTGCCGCTGATGGTGCAGGGCGCGCCGCTGTGGGTGATCTGGGCCACGGCGTTCTGCGTGAACCTGCGCTTCATCATCTTCAGCGCCGGGTGGCGCCCGTACCTGCGATCGCTGCCGCGCGCGCAGCGGCTGTTCGTCGCCTACTTCACGGTCGACTTCACCTACATCGCGTTCATGCGCCGATTTCCGCAGCCCGGCGACGTGCGCGCGCAGCTGGCCTATCTGGCCGGCAACATCGCCGTCAGCTGGATCGCGTGGCAGGCGATGACCATCCTCGGCGTCGTGCTGGCGGACGTGATCCCGCAGCGCTGGGGGCTGGGCTTCGCCGGCACGCTCGCGCTGCTGGGCATCACGGCATCGCTGCTGGTGGATCGCGCCACCTGGACCGCGGCGGCCGTGGCGGCGTGCGCCGCGTTCGCGGCCTTCGCGCTGCCGCTCCACCTGAACATCCTCGTCGCGATCGCCGCGGCGATGGCCGTGGGCGTGCTCATCGACCATTTCGGACCGCCGCGCTCCGCAGCGGCGGCGTCCAAGGATGCCGCATGACGCCGGGGATGGGCATCGCCGCGGTCGCCGGCCTCACGGTGGTCAGCATCGTGACACGCGCCTTCTTCCTGATCCCCGACCGCGAGGTGCCGATCCCGGGCTGGCTGCGCGAGGCCCTGCGCTACGCGCCGCTCGCCGCGCTGGTGGCGGTGATCGTCCCCGACATCGCGATGACCGACGGCCACCTCGTCGGCAGCTGGAAGGACGCCCGCATCTATGCCGCCACCACCGGGATCCTCGTGTTCGTCACGACCCGCAGCCTGCTCGGGACGATACTCGCGGGTACGGCGGTGCTGCTGGCCCTTCGACTCGGGCTGGGCTGGTGACGGCCGGCCCCCATCCTCTTTCCTCATCTACTGCGTGAATGCCATGAAAGTGATCCGTTTTTCCGATCTCGCCGCGTCCGGCCAAGCCAAGGGCAAGCGCGTGTTCATCCGCGCCGACCTGAACGTGCCGCAGGACGACGCCGGCAACATCACCGAGGACACGCGCATCCGCGCCTCGGTGCCGTGCATCCGCATGGCGCTGGCCGCCGGCGCGGCCGTGATGGTCACGAGCCACCTGGGCCGCCCGACCGAGGGCGAGTTCAAGCCCGAGGACTCGCTGGCCCCGGTCGCCAGGCGCCTGGCCGAGCTGCTGGGCCGCGACGTGCCGCTGGTCTCGAACTGGGTCGACGGCGTGGACGTGCAGCCCGGCAGTCTCGTGCTGCTGGAGAACTGCCGCATCAACAAGGGCGAGAAGAAGAACAACCCCGAGCTCGCCAGGAAGATGGCCGCGCTGTGCGACATCTTCGTCAACGACGCGTTCGGCACCGCGCACCGCGCCGAGGGCACCACCTACGGCATCGCCGAATACGCCCCGGTGGCCTGCGCCGGCCCGCTGCTGGCCGCCGAGATCGACGCCATCACCAAGGCGCTGGCCAGCCCGAAGCGCCCGCTGGTGGCCATCGTGGCGGGCAGCAAGGTGTCCACCAAGCTGACGATCCTGCAGTCGCTGTCCGAGAAGGTCGACGGCCTCATCGTGGGCGGCGGCATCGCCAACACCTTCATGCTGGCCGCCGGCCTGAAGATCGGCAAGAGCCTGGCCGAGGCCGACCTCGTCGACGAGGCCAGGGCCGTCATCGCCAAGATGCAGGCGCGCGGCGCGGCGGTGCCGATCCCCACCGACGTGGTCGTCGCCAGGAAGTTCGCTGCGGACGCCGAGGCCACGGTCAAGGCCGCCACCGACGTCGCCGACGACGACCTGATCCTGGACATCGGACCGCAGACGGCCGGCAGGCTCGCCGAGCAGCTCAAGGCGGCCGGCACCATCGTCTGGAACGGCCCGGTGGGGGTGTTCGAGTTCGACGCCTTCGCGCACGGCACCGAGACCATCGCCCGCGCCATCGCGGCCAGCGACGCATTCAGCATCGCCGGCGGCGGCGACACGCTGGCCGCGATCGCCAAGTACGGCATCGACAAGGACGTCGGCTACATCTCGACCGGCGGCGGCGCGTTCCTGGAGATCCTGGAGGGCAAGAAGCTGCCCGCCTTCGAGATCCTGGAGAAGCGAGCCGCCTGAGGGCCCGTAGCACGAAGGCGCGGCGGCGGCCTGGCGGCGTCGCGCCCGCCGTGTCGTCCACGGGGGCGTTCTTGACCCTGGGAGACGACGCGGCGATGCTGTAATCAGGATGTAACCCGGCCCCGGACGGCGCGCCCATAATCGCGTTATCCAGTTACTTGCAGCAGTGGCGCCCAGCGCCCAGGAGACAGCCCGTCATGATCCGCGGAACCAAGATCGTCGCCACCCTCGGCCCGGCCACCAGCGACCCGGAAGTGCTCGAGCGGCTGATCCGCGCCGGCGTCGACGTCGTGCGCCTGAACTTCAGCCACGGCAAGGCCCAGGACCACATCGACCGCGCCAGCATGGTGCGCAGCATCGCCGAGAAGGTGGGCCGCACCGTGGCGCTGATGGCCGACCTGCAGGGCCCCAAGATCCGCGTCGGCAAGTTCGTCGACGGCAAGGTGCAGCTGGTCCGGGGCGGGCGCTTCGTGCTCGACGCCTCGCGCACCGAGCCGGGCGACATCGACGGCGTCGGCCTCGACTACAAGGAGCTGCCGCGCGACGTGAAGCCCGGCGACACCCTGCTGCTCAACGACGGCCTGATCGTGCTGACCGTCGAGGAGGTCAAGGGCGACAAGGTGCACACCATCGTCAAGGTGGAAGGCGAGCTGTCCAACAACAAGGGCATCAACAAGCAGGGCGGCGGCCTGACCGCACCGGCGTTGACGGCCAAGGACATGGACGACATCCGCACCGCCGCGAGCTTCCGCTGCGACTACCTGGCGGTGAGCTTCCCGAAGAACGCCACCGACATGGAGATGGCGCGCCAACTGGCCAACGTGGCCGGCGAATCGCAGCGCCACAAGCCGGCGATGATCGCCAAGATCGAGCGCACCGAGGCGATCCCCAACCTCGAGTCCATCCTCAAGGCGAGCGACGGCATCATGGTGGCGCGCGGCGACCTGGCCGTGGAAGTGGGCAACGCCTCGGTGCCCGCGCTGCAGAAGCGCATGATCCGCATGGCGCGCGAGATGGACAAGGTCGTCATCACCGCCACGCAGATGATGGAGAGCATGATCCTCGCGCCGGTGCCCACGCGCGCCGAGGTCAGCGACGTCGCCAACGCGGTGCTGGACGGCACCGACGCCGTGATGCTCAGCGCCGAGACGGCCGCGGGCCGCTACCCGATCGAGACGGTCGAGACGATGGCGGCCATCGCGCTGGAGGCCGAGCGCGCCGAGGAAGTGCAGCCGATCGAGGCCGGCTTCCTGAACAAGAAGTTCGGCCGCATCGACCAGTCGATCGCCGCGGGCGCGCTGTTCACCGCGCAGCACCTGGGCTGCAAGGCCATCGTGGCGCTGACCGAGTCGGGCTCGACCGCCTTGTGGATCAGCCGCCAGCGCACCAGCGTGCCCATCTTCGCGCTCACGTCGCAGCCCAATTCGCTGCGCCGCATGGCGCTGTATCGCAACGTCACGCCGCTGCTGATGCAGTCCTACGAGGACCGCGACACCGCGCTGGCCGAGGCCGAGCGCCTGCTGACGGCGCAGGGCGTGCTGCGCCCGGGCGATACGTATGCGATCACGTGCGGGGAGCCGATGGGCTATCCGGGTGGCACGAACATGCTCAAGATCTGCCGCGTGGGGTAAAGAGCCCCCACGCTCGCTGCCCCGCGAAGGGGCCGGCCGCGAACGGCCCCGGCAGAGCCGGTTCCGTCGCTCCCTCGAACTTCGATTGGGGCTCGTGGGCGGCAGCGCCGGGTGAGATTGACCAACGGACAATGCGGCTTCGTGTGGACGTTGCGTCATGTTCAAGAACCTGCTGAATCGAATCCTGTCGTCGCCTGCGCCTGCGCCTGTGCCCGCGACCGCGACCGCGACCGCGGCCGCGACCGCGACTGCGGCCGCGGCCGTGCCCGCGCGCGCTCCCGCCGTCGACGACGTCCCCGGCGCGGATGCGCTCATCGAGCAGGGCAATGCGCTGGAGGACGGCGGGCGGCTGGCGGAGGCGGAGGCGCTGTATCGGGCGGCTGTCGGCAAGGCGCCCGGCCACGCCCGGGCGCACCTGAACCTGGGCATCGTGCTGGCGGCCCGCGGGGACGAGGACGCCGCGATCGCGGCGTACGAGCGGGTGCTGGCGATCGACGCGGCGCATCCGTTCGGCAACTACAACTACGCACGGCTGCTGGTGATGCGCGGCGAGATCGACCGCGCGGCGACGCTGGTCGGCGAGGCGCTGCGTGCCAGGCCCGACTTCCGGCAGGCCATCGAGCTGCAGGCCCGCGTCCTGCGTGACCAGGGCTTCGCCAACGAGGCGCTGCTGCCGCTGCGGCGGATCATCGAGCGCGACCCGGCGAACTGGCTGCACCGCTCGTTCGAGCTGCTGGTGATGAACTCGGCCGACGGTGTCGACGCGGATGCGCTGTTCCGCAGGCACGTCGAGTTCGGCGCCGGCCTGGAGCAGGCGCTGCCCGTGCGCTTCGCTGGCCATCCCGAGCGCGGCGATCCGGCGCGGCGGCTGCGCGTGGGCTACCTGTCGTCGGATTTCCTGCTGCACCCGGTGGCGTTCTTCCTCATCCCGGTGCTCGAGCACCACGACCGCACGCAGGTCGAGGTGTTCTGCTATTCGTCCGAGACCAGGCGCGACGAGATGACCGAGCGCGCGCGCGCCGCCAGCGCGCACTGGCGCGAGGTCGCGGCGCTGTCGGACGACGCCCTGGCCGACGCGATCCACGCCGACGGCATCGACGTGCTCGTGGACCTGATCGGCCACACCGGCCTGCCGCGGCTGGGCGTGTTCTGCCGCCGGCCCGCGCCCGTGCAGGTGGCCTGGCTCGGCTACCTCAACACGACCGGCCTGGCGCGCATGGACTTCCGCCTCAGCGACGAGCGCGCCGACCCGCCGGCGCTCGCCCAGCCGCGGCATGTCGAGCGGCTGCACTACCTGCCTGCGAGCCAGTGGTGCTACCGCGCGATGGCGGAGCAGGCGATCGCCCCGGTGCCGCCGTTCGAGCGCAACGGGCACCTCACGTTCGGTTCGTTCAACGCGTCGATCAAGATCACGCCCGCGACCTGCCGGCGCTGGGCGCAGGTGATGCTGCGGGTACCCGGATCGCAGCTGGTCATCGGCGACGTCAGCTCCGCGACCAAGCGCGCGGCCATCCTGCGCGACCTCGCCGACGCGGGACTGGCCGCCGACCGCGTCGCGTTCATGCCGCGCGTCGCGTTCGAGCGCTACCTGGACCTCTACAACGGCGTCGACATCACGTTCGACACCTTTCCCTACGGCGGCGGTACCACCACCTTCGATTCGCTGTGGATGGGCGCGCCCGTGGTGGCCGCGGTGGGCGACACCCCCGTCGCACGCAGCGCCGCCAGCATCCTCGCCGCGCTGGGGCTGGACGACTGGATCGCGCCGTCGGTCGACCGCTTCGTCGACGTCGCCGTGGCGCGCGCCGGCGACCTCGAGGCCCTGCGCGCGCTGCGGCGCGACCTGCGGGCGCGCCTGCAGGCCTCGCCGCTGACCGACGTGCCGCGCTACACGCGCGACCTCGAGGCGGCCTATCGCGCCATGTGGCTGGACAGGACGCGCTGAAGTTCCCGTGAACGACCGGGCCGACAATGCGCCCTCCAGAGGACGCCGCCATGTTCAAGAACCTGCTCCACCGAATCCTGTCGACGCCCGCGGCCTCCGCGCCGGCGAGCGGCGCCGCGCAGGCAGCTAGCCAGGCACCCGCGGCCGCGTCGGCGCCCGCGCAGCCCGACGACGTCGCCGCGGCGGACGCCCTGATCGACGAAGGCAACGCGCTGGAGGACGCCGGCCAGCTCGCGCCCGCGGCGGCGCGCTATCGCGACGCGGTCGCCCGGGCGCCGAACCATGCGCGTGCGCACCTGAACCTCGGCATTGCGCTCGCGGCGGCGGACGACGAGGACGGCGCGATCGCGGCCTACGAGCGCGTCCTGGCGATCGCGCCCGCCCATCCGTTCGGCAACTACAACTACGCGCGCCTGGCGCTGGTTCGCGGCGACCTGGCGCGGGCGCGGGGGCTGATCGACGCCGCGGTGCGCGCCAAGCCCGACTTTCCGCAGGCGCTGGTGGTGCAGTCCAACGTGCTGGACGCGCTCGGCGAGCCGGTGCCTGCCATCGCCGCCATCGAGGCGGCGCTGCGGCTGCGTCCGGACGACGCGGGCGCCTGGTACAACCTCGGCGGGCTGCTGCACCGCCAGGCCCGCGCGGACGACGCGGAGCCCGCGCTGCAGCGCGCGCTGGACCTCGATCCGGCGCATCTCGAGGCGCGGGCGCTGCTGGCGCGCGTGCAGCGCGACCAGGGCTTCGCGGCGCAGGCGCTGGCCACCGTGCAGCCGGTCCTCGAAGCACGGCCGCAGTCCTGGCCCGACCGGTCCTTCGAATTGCTGATGACGCTGTTCGCGGACGGCCTGTCCGCCGACGAGATCTTCCGCCGCCACGTGCGCTTCGGCGCCGACCTCGAGCAGGCGGTGCCCGCGCGCTTCACGCACGGCGCCAGCCCCGCGCCGCGGCGGCTGCGCGTCGGCTACTTCTCGCGCGACCTGCTGCTGCACCCGGTCACCTTCTTCCTGATCCCCGTGCTGGAGGCGCACGACCGCCAGCAGGTCGAGGTGTTCTGCTACTCGTTCGGCGCGATGGCCGACGGCATCACCGACCGCATCCGGGCGCTCAGCGACCATTGGCGCGACGTGGCGGCCCGCAGCGAGACGGAGATCGCCGACGCGATCCGCGCCGACGGCATCGACGTGCTCGTCGATCTCGTCGGCCACACCGGCACGCCGCGCCTGGGCGTCTTCGCGCAGAAGCCCGCGCCCGTGCAGGTCGCGTGGGTCGGCTATCTCGGCACCACGGGACTGACGCGCATGGACTATCGCCTGTGCGACGCCCGCACCGACCCGCTGCCGCTCGCGCAGGCGCAGCACACCGAGCGCCTGGTCCACCTGCCCGTGAGCCAGTGGGGCTACCGGCCGCTGCTGGTCGAGGCGATCGGCGGCGCACCGTTCGAGCACAACGGCCACCTCACGTTCGGCTCGTTCAACGCGGCGCTCAAGCTCTCGGACACCGTGCTGCAGCGCTGGGGCGCGGCGCTCGCGCGGCTGCCCGGCTCGCGCCTGCTCGTGGCCAACGTCAACTCGGAGCGCAAGCGCGCCTCGATCCGCGAGGCGCTGGCGCGCGAGGGCGTTTCCGGCGATCGCCTGGAGTTCCTGGCGCGCGTGCCCCTGAACAGGTACTTCGACCTGTACAACGGCGTCGACATCGCGCTCGACAGCTTCCCGTACGGCGGCGGCACCACCACGCTGGACGCGCTGTGGATGGGCGTCCCGGTGGCCACGGCCATCGGCGAGACCTCGGTCTCGCGCAGTGCGGCGAGCCTGCTTGCGGAAGTCGGCCTGGACGACTGGATCGCGCCGTCGCTGGACGCGTTCGCCGACGTCGTGGTGGCACGCGCATCCGACCGCGACGCGCTGCTGCAGCTGCGCCGCGAGCTGCGCCCGCGGCTCCAGGCCTCGCCCGTCACCGACCTGCCGCGCTTCGTGCGCGCGCTCGAGGCGGCGTACCGCGCCATGCGCAGCGGCGAGGCGGGCTGAGACGGCGTGCCGATGGTGCGCCGTCGCTGCTCGCGTCGGCGCCAGCCTCCAGGTGCGTGCGTGGCCGCCGCGCGCCGCTCAGTGGATCGCGCCCTTGAGCAGCCGCTCGACGCGCTCGCTCGCCTTGGTCGGCTGAAGCGCCACTTCCGGGTGCGCCTTGGCATAGACGCGGAAGACCTCGTCGATGAAGCTGGGGCCGACGTCGTCGACGCCGTCGAAGTCCAGTTCGGCGGTGGCGAACAGCTCCAGGCGCGAGACCACCCAGCGGGCCTGGGCGCGCGAGTCCAGCGTCAGGCCGTTGTCGGTCAGCAGGCGCAACGGCACCTGGGTGCGGCTGAAGTCCAGCGGCGCGTCCTCGGAGCCGAACGCGCTGTAGGCGTCGGTGGGGCGCACGGTGGAATCGAGCGCCAGGCTCACGAACACCGTGGTGCCGCTGCGCTTGAGCGGATGGCTGCGGAACTGCACCGATTCGCCGCGGTGGCGCCATTGCAGCACCTGGCCGTTGGACTGCAGGTTCATCGCGTCCACCATGCGCGCGACGAAGAACAGGCCGCGGCCGCCATGGCATTCGGGCTGGGTGGTCAGTCGGCCCTTGGAGATCTCGAGTGCCGCGCGCTGCGCGTCGGGCAGCGCGGCCTTGGCGGCGAGCTGCTCGAACACGCCCAGGCCGTCGTCGCCGATCAGGATGTGCAGGTGCGTGGGTGTCTGCCGCACCGACACGGTGACGCGGGTCGCCTGCGCATGGTCGATCGCGTTGTTGAGCAGCTCGCCGAAGACGTGCTGGGCGATGCGCGCGACAGCCGGGTTCAGCTGCAGCACCGGATGGACGTCGCGCAGCCACGGGGTGTGCTCGTCCAGGCCGGCGATCGCGTACTCGTTGGTGACTTCGCGCTGCACGCCGGGCTTGAAGCGCGGGCGGGTGACGCCCGTGCGCTCGAGCCAGCCGCTGTCGACCAGGCGCTTGAGCTGCTTGGTCATCGTCCCGCGCGACACGGCGTGGCGCCTGGCCAGCATCGGGCCGAGGTCGGTCGGGTGGGCCAGGGCGTCGGCGGTGATCGTGCGGGTCAGGGTTGCGAGTTCGAGGCGTGCCATCTGCGGTCTCCGGGCCACCCAGGACGGCGGCGCCACTCGGCAGAGTGTCCCGGACCTGTCACGCGGAGAGCCGTCGAACAACGCCGGAAAACCGGCCGAGTTCGCGCCTCGGAGGCTCGGACGGTGTCAGGTCTTGAATCGTGCACTTTGAGTGCGGCAACCCCACGGTGACTCGCAAAGTGCACGATTCAAGACCTGACACCGCGCACGGCGTCGTCCTGGTGGTCAGGTGGGCTGGGTGACGCCGGCCGCCTCGAACAGCGCATCTTCCAGCGCCCGTACCGGCGCCTGGTCGAAGAACAGCGCGTGGCGGCGCTGGGCGATCTCGCGTTCGAGGTGGGCGCGCCAGGGCTCGTCCTCGACCAGCCGCAGCGCGATCTCGGCGAAGGCCTCGGGGGTGCGCGCCACGAGCTCGTCCAGCCCGAGGTGGCGCAGCGGGCCGCTGGCGAGCCGGCCGCGCATGAATGCGCCCTCGAAGGCCACCACCGGCAGGTCGCACTCCAGGCCCTGCACGGCGGTGTTGAAGCCGGAGAAGCCGAGCGTGTCCAGCATGGCCGTGGAGCGCCGCATCAGGCCGTAGAAGCGGCCGCGGCTGAGGGTCGGGACCCAGGCCACGGTGCGGTCGTAGTCGACGCCGGCCTTGTCGAAGGCCTTGCGCATGCGCTGCTCGACCTGGCGCGACATCGCCGGCCGGTGGCTCAGGAAGAACACGAGCCGGCCGCGGCCCAGGGCCTGCAGCCGCCTGGCGATCGCCACCAGCGCGGCGTCGCCCTGCGGCGTGTACTTGAACGGCGTGCCGGGGCACAGCAGCAGCGGCTCGTCGGGGTTCAGGCCCAGGCCGGCAAAGTCGGGCACCACCACGTCGGGTTGCAGCGGCTGCAGGCACACGCCCAGGTTGGGCAGGGCCACCAGCCGTTCGGCGTAGTGGCTCGCCGCCTCGGCGGGCTCGAGCGCCTGCGCCGACAGGAACAGGTCCATCGTCGGCAGCGCGCTGGTCAGCGGCTGGCCCCAGGACACCGCCTGCACCGGCGCCAGCCGCATCGCGGCCAGGCGCGCGGTCAGCGGGTGCATGCCGATCTCGGGGTAGATCAGCACGTCGAGCCGGGCCTCGATGATCGCCTGGGCCCATTCGGCCTGGGTCGTGGGGGCGTCGATGAACGCGGCGGCGTCGCGCCGGGCGCGCGCCGTCTCGTCGTCGCTGGCGCGTTCGAGCTTGAAGATCGTCAGCTCGATGCGAGTCCGGTCGAAGTGCTTGACCCAGCCCTGCGTGATCGCGTTCCACACGGAGTGGTCGCGCACCTGGGCGGCGGCGATGCCGACCCGCAGCTTGCGCGCGACGCCCGCGCCCGCGCCGGACACGTCCGCGCGCGGGCCCGGCACGCCGGCGGCCATCAGGCGCGCGGCGAGCTTGCCGTACGGCAGCAGCAGCGGGCGCGCGTCGACGGCGTGGTACGCGAGGTAGAACGGCTGTGCGCTGCCGACGGCCGGCGCGCCAGCGGCGGCGCGGGCCGGCGTGAACCAGGCGTCGAGTTCGCCGAGGGCGCGCGCGAAGGCGCGGCGCGAGGCCTCCATCTGGGCCGTGTCGTCGTAGATGGGCCGCAGGTGCGACATGGCCTGCGCGAAGCGGGCGCGCGCGTTCTGCGGGTCGAGTTCGACGGCGCGCGCGAACTGCTTCGTGGCGGCGCCGGCGTCGCCCGCGGCGAGCAGGGCATTGCCGTAGCCCAGGAAGGTGCTGGCATCGGGGCCCGGCGCGGCGACGGCGCGCGCGTACAGGTCGACGGCGTCCTCCATGCGGCCGAGCGCGAACTGCGCCGACGCCTGCATGGCGAATGCGGCGCTGCTGTCCGGGTGCGACTGGCCGAAGGCCTGGCCGTGCCGCAGCGCCTCGTCGCCGTGGCCGCCGTCGACCAGCGCGCCGACCAGTGCCTCGTGGGCCGCGGCCAGGGCGGGGTCGAGCTCGAGTGCCTTGCGCAGGTGGCTGAGCGCGGCGGCGTTCTCGCCCTGCTCGCGCAGGAAGACTCCGAAATTGTGGTGGGCGACGGCGTCGCGCGGCGCGGCGCGCACGCCGGCGTCGAAGGCCTGGCGCGCCGCCGCGAGCTCGCCGACGCCGGCC
>JBJMWE010000137.1:0-5011 GCA_045810285.1 Vitreoscilla sp.
GACGGTTTCCACCGACTACGACACCTCCGACCGGCTGTACTTCGAGCCGGTGACGCTCGAGGACGTGCTGGAGATCGTCGCCATCGAGAAGCCGGTCGGCGTGATCGTGCAGTACGGCGGCCAGACGCCGCTGAAGCTGGCGCTCGACCTCGAAGCCAACGGCGTGCCCATCATCGGCACCACGCCCGATTCCATCGACATCGCGGAAGACCGCGAGCGCTTCCAGCAGCTGCTGCACACCCTCGGCCTGAAGCAGCCGCCCAACCGCACGGCGCGCACCGAGGAGGCCGCGCTGATGCTCGCGCAGGAGATCGGCTACCCGCTGGTCGTGCGCCCCAGCTACGTGCTCGGCGGCCGCGCGATGGAGATCGTGCACGGCGACAAGGATCTCGAGCGCTACATGCGCGAGGCCGTCAAGGTCAGCGAGAAGTCGCCCGTGCTGCTGGATCGCTTCCTCGACGACGCGATCGAGGTCGACGTCGACTGCATCAGCGACGGCGCCGAGGTGATGATCGGCGGCATCATGGAACACATCGAGCAGGCCGGCGTGCACTCGGGCGACTCGGCGTGCTCGCTGCCGCCGTACTCGCTGACGCCCGCGATGCAGGACGAGCTGCGCCGCCAGACCGCGCTGATGGCCCGGGCCCTGAAGGTCGTGGGCCTGATGAACGTGCAGTTCGCGATCCAGGGCGAGGGCGACGAGGCCGTGGTCTACGTGCTCGAGGTCAACCCGCGCGCGTCGCGCACAGTGCCCTTCGTCTCCAAGGCCACGGGCCAGGCGCTGGCCAAGATCGCCGCACGCTGCATGGCCGGCACGAAGCTGGCCGACCAGGTCGGCCTGCACGGCAAGCCGCCGGTGGAAATCGTGCCGCCGTACTTCTCGGTCAAGGAAGCCGTCTTCCCGTTCAACAAGTTCCCGGGCGTCGATCCGGTGCTCGGGCCCGAGATGCGCTCCACGGGCGAGGTGATGGGCACGGGCCGCACGTTCGCCGAGGCGATGCTCAAGAGCCAGCTGGGCGCGGGCTCGCGCCTGCCGACCAAGGGCAACGTCGTGCTGACCGTGAAGAACGCCGACAAGGCGCGCACCGTCAAGGTCGCGTCGGATCTGGTCAACCTCGGCTTCACGCTGTCGGCCACGAAGGGCACGGCCGCGGCCATCGCGGAAGCCGGCATCCCGGTCAAGCTGTGCAACAAGGTCAAGGACGGCCGCCCGCACATCGCCGACATGATCAAGGCCGGCGAGGTGCAGCTGGTGTTCACGACGGTGGACGAGACGCGCACGGCGATTGCCGATTCGCGCTACATCCGCACTGCCGCGATCGCCAACCGCGTGACGTACTACACCACGATGGCCGGCTGCGAGGCGGCCACCGAGGCGTTGAAGCACGACGACGACATCACGGTGGTTTCCCTGCAGGAACTGCATGCGGAACTGCCCTGAACTGATCTAAACTTACCGATCTTCCAGTTCCACCTGGGGCCGCCGCCCGCCAGCGTCGCAAGCACGCTGCGGGGCGGCGGTTTGCTTTTCTCCCTCTGAGTATCCCGATATGGCCACGATTCCCCTGACCCGCCGAGGCGCCGAAAAACTGAAGGAAGAGCTGCATCGCCTGAAAACGGTCGAGCGTCATGCCGTGATCCAGGCCATCGCGGAAGCGCGCGCGCAAGGCGACCTGTCCGAGAACGCCGAGTACGAGGCCGCCAAGGACAAGCAGGGCTTCATCGAAGGCCGCATCCTCGAGGTCGAGGGCAAGCTGGCCGCCGCGCAGATCATCGATCCCGCGGCCGTCGATGCCGGCGGCCGCGTCGTGTTCGGCTCGACCGTGGTGCTCGAGGACGAGGAGTCGGGCCAGGAGGTCACCTACCAGATCGTCGGCGAGGACGAGGCCGACCTCAAGGCCGGCATGATCTCGATCGGCTCGCCCATCGCCCGCGCGATGATCGGCAAGGAAGCCGGCGACACCGCGTCCGTGCAGGCGCCCGGCGGTGTGAAAAACTACGAGATCGTCGCCGTCAAGTACATCTGACGACGCCGCGCATGCATCCGAGGGAACGCCTGCGCCGCCTGCTGCCCGGCGTGTGGTGCGGCGTGCTGCTGGCGATCGCGCTGATCGCCGCGCCGGCCGCGTCGGGCGCGCTGGACCGGGCCAGCTTCGGCGCCGTGGCGCGCGCCATCTTCGCGCGCGAGGCGCCCGCGAGCCTGGTGTTCGGCGTGCTGATCCTGATGGTCGAACGGCGCGCCGCGCTCGACCGCCACCACGCGGCGGGCACGTCGCAGTTCTCGCTGGAGATGGTGCTGGCGCTCGCCGCGCTGTTCTGCACCGTGGTGGGCTACTACGGCCTGGAGCCGCTGATGGAGCGGGCGCGCTCGGGCGCCTCCAACACGCTGGGCTTCATGCAGCTGCACGCGGTGAGCCTCGCCTTCTTCGGCGCCAAGGGCCTGCTGGCCCTGGCGCTGGCCTGGCGCGCGACGCTTCCCGCGCCGCGCCCGGCCGTCAGACCTTCTTCTTGATGCTGGTCACGCGCTTCTTCGCGCGCTTGACCTGGCCGCCGGCGGTCACGCGCTGGTTGCCCATCACCGTGACCTTCTTGATCTGCGGCCGATGATTTCCGCGCTTGGAGAACTTCAGGATCTTGACGACGCGCGGCGCGGCGCCGGCGTCGTCCGACGGCGCCGCCGCGGCTTCGGCCACGGGGCGCCACAGCACCAGCAGCTTGCCGATATGCTGGATGGGGGCGGCGTCGAGCTTGTCGGCCATCTCCAGCAGCATCGCCTCGCGGGCGGGGCGGTCGTCGGAGAAGACGCGCACCTTGATCAGGCCGTGCGAGCGGATCGCGACCTCGGCCTCCTTGAGGACGGCGGGCGTCAGTCCGTCGGCACCGACCATGACCACGGGGTCGAGGTGGTGGGCGTCGCCGCGCTTTTCTTTGCGTTCGGCAGGGGTCAGTTGAATCATGGCCATGCCCGTATTATCCCTGTGTCATGAAAATCAACACGAAAAGCAAGAAGGTCAACAAGCAGTGGTTGCAGGATCACGCCAATGACACCTATGTGAAGCTCGCGCAGAAGGAGGGCTTCCGGGCGCGCGCCGCCTACAAGCTGTCCGAGATCGACGAGCAGTTCAAGCTGATCCGCCCGGGCCAGCTGGTGGTCGACCTCGGCTCGACGCCGGGCGCCTGGAGCCAGTACATCCGCCGCAAGTTCGCCGTCGGCGGGGCGGCGGCGGGCGAGCTGAACGGCCGCATCGTCGCGCTCGACATCCTGGAGATGGAGCCGATCGAGGGCGTCACGTTCATCCACGGCGATTTCCGCGAGGACGCCGTGCTGGCGCGGCTCAACGAGGTGGTGGGCGGCGATCCGGTGGACGTCGTCGTCTCGGACATGGCGCCCAACCTGACCGGCGTCGCCGTGACCGACACCGCCCGCATCGCGCACCTGGTGGAACTGGCCGTCGACTTCGCCGTGACGCACCTCAAGCCGGAAGGGGCCCTGGTGGCCAAGGTCTTTCACGGAAGCGGCTACAGTGAGCTCGTGGCGCTGTTCCGCACGCACTTCCGGGTGGTCAAGGCGGTCAAGCCCAAGGCCTCGCGCGACAAGTCGGCCGAAACTTTCCTCGTCGGTTTCGGTCTCAAGAGCCCGTCGCGCTGAAACTGGGCCGTCCGATTGCCCGCCGGGCGGGGTGCCGAGGGGCATTTCGCGTCCAAAACGTGCGATTGGCGTCCTTCTCGACCGCGGCTATCGGGTTCGCGGGGTATTGACTGGCCTAGAATCATCCCCATCTGTCGCGGAAAGTGGCATTTTGAAGAAGGAGCCGCGGTGAACAATCAATGGTTTTCGAAGATCGCTGTCTGGCTCGTGATCGCGCTCGTGCTGTTTACGGTCTTCAAATCGTTCAACACGGCGCAGACGCAGGGCGCGCGGGTCCCGTATTCCGAGTTCCTCGAGGACGTGCGCAACAAGCACTACTCGAGCGTGGAGCTCACGGAAGGCAGCGGGTCGATCGACATCACCGGCAAGACGACCGATGGCGTCATCAAGCACACGACGGGCAGCATGACCGATCGCGGCCTGATCAAGGACCTGATCGACAACGGCGTCAAGTTCGACGTCAAGCCCCGTGAAGAGCAGGGCATGCTGACGACGCTGCTGCTGTCGTGGGCACCGATGCTGCTGCTGATCGGCGTCTGGGTGTACTTCATGCGCCAGATGCAGGGCGGCGGCAAGGGCGGCGCGTTCAGCTTCGGCAAGAGCAAGGCCAAGATGCTCGACGAGGCCAACAATTCGGTCACGTTCTCCGACGTCGCGGGCTGCGACGAGGCCAAGGAAGAGGTCAAGGAGCTCGTCGACTTCCTGCGCGACCCGCAGAAGTTCCAGAAGCTGGGCGGCCGCATCCCGCGCGGCGTGCTGCTGGTCGGCCCCCCGGGCACCGGCAAGACGCTGCTGGCCAAGGCCATCGCCGGCGAGGCCAAGGTGCCGTTCTTCTCGATCTCGGGCTCCGACTTCGTCGAGATGTTCGTCGGCGTGGGCGCCGCCCGCGTGCGCGACATGTTCGAGCAGGCCAAGAAGAGCGCCCCCTGCATCATCTTCGTCGACGAAATCGACGCGGTGGGCCGCCATCGCGGCGCCGGCCTGGGCGGCGGCAACGACGAGCGCGAGCAGACCCTCAACCAGATGCTGGTCGAGATGGACGGCTTCGAGACGAACCTGGGCGTCATCGTGATGGCGGCCACCAACCGTCCCGACATCCTCGATCCGGCGCTGCTGCGTCCGGGCCGCTTCGACCGCCAGGTCTACGTCACGCTGCCGGACGTGCGCGGCCGCGAGCAGATCCTGAACGTGCACATGCGCAAGGTGCCCATCGGCGGCGACGTCAATGCCAACGTGCTCGCGCGCGGCACGCCGGGCATGTCCGGCGCCGACCTGGCCAACCTGGTCAACGAGGCGGCGCTGATGGCCGCCCGTCGCAACGGCCGCGTGGTCGAGATGATGGATTTCGAGAAGGCCAAGGAC
>JBJMWE010000138.1:0-20502 GCA_045810285.1 Vitreoscilla sp.
AGGCGTCATAGATCAACTGGTTGACGGGAGATTTGGAGATCACGCCGACGATGCCGCCGTCCGACATCGACGTCGTGATCCCGATCCCCGAATCGAGCCGCCCGTCGGCGATGCAGCTGGCGCAGAAGATCGGCAAGCCGTACCGCGAGGGCTTCGTCAAGAACCGCTACGTCGGCCGCACCTTCATCATGCCGGGGCAATCGGTGCGCAAGAAGTCGGTGCGCCAGAAGCTCAACGCGATCGGCGTCGAGTTCAAGGGCCGAAACGTGCTGCTGGTGGACGATTCCATCGTGCGCGGCACCACGTCCAAGGAGATCGTGCAGATGGCGCGCGAGGCGGGCGCCAACAAGGTCTACATGGCCTCGGCCGCGCCGCCGGTGAAGTACCCGAACGTGTACGGCATCGACATGCCCACGCCGGAGGAACTGATCGCCTCGGGCCGCACGCAGGACGAGATCCGCGACTTCATCGGCGCCGACGCGCTGATCTACCAGGACGTCGACGCGATGAAGCGCGTGGTGGGCAAGCTCAACGGCAAGGTCGCCAGCTTCGAGGCCTCGTGCTTCGACGGCCGCTACATCACCGGCGACGTCAGCGTCGAGGATTTCTCCACCATGCGCGAGCAGCGCCGCTCGCAGCAGACGGAAGAGGACGATCCGGCCCGCTCGCGCCTGGCGCTGCAGAACACCGGCGACTGAGCACATCGCGGACAATCGCCGCTGACGTCCCGCACACGGCGCCTTCGGGCGCCTTCTCGCTTCAAGCCATCGTGACCACGCCCATCCGCACCCGCATCGCCCCGTCCCCGACGGGCTTCCTCCACCTCGGCACCGCGCGCACCGCGCTGTACTCGTGGGCGTACGCGCGCCACCACGGCGGGCAGTTCGTGCTGCGCATCGAGGACACCGACGTCGCGCGCTCGACGCAGGATTCCGTCGAGCAGATCATCGCGGCTATGAACTGGCTGGGCCTGTCGTACGACGAAGGCCCCGTCTACCAGATGCAGCGCCTGGATCGGTACAAGGCGGTCGTCGACACGATGCTGGCGGCCGGCACGGCGTACCTCTGCTACTGCACGCCGGACGACCTCGACAGGATGAAGGCCGACCAGGAAGCCCGGGGCGAGAAGCGCCGCTACGACGGCACCTGGCGTCCGATGCCGGGCAAGACGCTGCCGCCGGTGCCGGCGGGCGTGAAGCCGGTGGTGCGCTTCGCCAATCCGCCGGACGGCGAAGTGACCTGGGGCGACCTGGTCAAGGGCCCGATCACGATCGGCAACAAGGAGATCGACGACCTGATCATCGTGCGCGACGACGGCGTGCCCACGTACAACTTCGCGGTGGTGGTCGACGACTGGGACATGCGCATCAGCCACGTGTTCCGCGGCGACGAGCACATCAACAACACGCCCTGGCAGATCAACATGTTCCGCGCACTCGGCGCGCCACTGCCGCAGTTCGGCCACCTGCCCATCATCCTGGGCGACGACGGCCTGAAGCTGTCCAAGCGCCGCGGCGCCGTCAGCGTCACCGAGTACGAGGCCAACGGCTTCCTGCCCGAAGGCATGAACAACTACCTCGCGCGCCTGGGCTGGAGCCACGGCGACGACGAACTGTTCACGCTGGACCAGATGGTGTCGTGGTTCGACGGCACGCACCTGAACAAGAGCCCCGCGCAGTGGGATGCGGCCAAGCTGCTGTGGGTCAACGCGCACCACATGAAGCAGGCGGACGATGCGCGGCTGGCGGCGCTGGTCGTGGCGCAGCTCGCCAGGCGCGGCATCGTGGCCGCGGCCGACGCCGCGATGGCCGCGCGCTGCGCGCTGCTGAAGGATCGCTGCCAGACGACGGTGGAACTGGCCGACTGGAGCGAGATGTTCTTCAAGGCGCCCGTGCCCGCGCAGGCCGATCTGGACCAGCACGTCACCGACGTCGCGAAGGCCGCGCTGCGCACGCTGCGCGACAGGCTCGAGACGGTGGCCTGGGACAAGGCCGCGATCGCGGCGGCGATGAAGGAGACGCTGGCCGCGCACGCGATCAAGATGCCGCAGCTGGCGATCCCGCTGCGCGTGGTCGTCTGCGGCCGCGCGCAGACCCCGGCCATCGATGCGCTGATCGCAACTTTCCAACGCGAAGTTGTGCTCGACCGCTTGCGCACCATTTGAAATCTGTTCTATACTAGCTGTCTTCGCTCTTCACCACGCGATGCGGTTTCGGCAGTCAAACGCCGAGGTCAAAATCGGGGGTATAGCTCAGCTGGGAGAGCGCTTGCATGGCATGCAAGAGGTCAGCGGTTCGATCCCGCTTACCTCCACCAATCTGCTTTTAGCAGGCCGGCAGCGCGTGGTAGAGAGAAGGTGAATTCTTGACCCTATCGTCTAGAGGCCTAGGACACGACCCTTTCACGGTCGTTACAGGGGTTCGAATCCCCTTGGGGTCACCAGTCACCACACACAAGCCGCGTGCGGCGCTTGGAGCGAAGGCTCGAAGCCGGACGGCCACGTGGAGTGGTAGTTCAGTTGGTTAGAATACCGGCCTGTCACGCCGGGGGTCGCGGGTTCGAGTCCCGTCCACTCCGCCAAGAATATTGAAGCAGCCACCTCCGGGTGGCTTTTTCATTTCTGCGGCGTCCTCGGCAGGGGCATGGACGCGCCACGCTACAGGTCCATGTCCGCCCGGCCGATATCCAGGGCAGGAGCCCTGCCATGCACGACCGCCACGCCGCACCCCGCCTGATCGCTCGCGCACGCGCGCGCGCCCCCGCGTCACGCGCGCGCCTGTGCACGGGGCTGGCCGCCGTCGCGCTGTTCCCGGGCTGCGCGGCGGTGCGCGTCGACGCGCCGCGCTACGTCGAGCCGCCGGCCACGGTGGCCACGGCCAAGGTGCGGGTGGTCAACGTGCGCGCGCAGGTCTACTACGCCGACATCGCCGTGTTCGACGCCCACGCCTGCCTGACCAAGGCCAACCTCGGCATGACCGGCGGCGAGAGCCACGACGCCGAGCGGCTGGGCATGCTCGACGACCAGCCGGTGTCGGCCGCGACGCTGGAGCGCCTCGTGCGCGCCGACGAGATGCTCGTCCTCGGCCCGCGCGTCGTGTTCCCGACGATCAGCCGGTGGGAGTACATGCACTCGATGCAGGACGCCACCCAGGAAGCGGTGCGCGCCCGCCGCGCCGGCGTCTGCAAGGTGCCTGCGTTCGTGCCCAAGGCGGGCGAGCAGTACGAGGTGACGGTCGACCTGTCGCCCGCGCGCTGCACGGTCACGCCGTACCGGCTGGTGGGCGAGGGCGGCGCCGTCCGGCGCGAACCCGTGGACACGCAGGCCTCGCGCGTCTCCACCTATGAATTCGACATGAAGTGCTTCAGGTGAGCCGGGTCGCGTAGACCAGCGCGACGATGGGCTCGCCGGCCCACGTATCGTCCACCCGGCCCGTGCACCGCCAGCCGCGCGACTCGTAGAAGCCGATGGCCGGGCCGTTCGAATCGAGCACCTTCAGGTGCATCCCCGTGGCGCCGGCCGTGCGCGCCCAGCGCATGGCCGCCTCCAGCAGCGCGGTGCCCACGCCCAGGCCCTTGCGATCGGGCAGGGCATGCAGGTTGTTCACGTAGACGCTGCCGGCCGCATCGGGAGCCAGGGCGCAGACGAAGCCGATGGCCTCGCCGGCCGACTCCGCGATCACCACGCAGCCGGCGCCGGCCAGCAACTCGGGCAGCTTGCGCTCCCAGTCCGCGCGGCTGGCGGCCGGCATCGTGACGTCGAGGTAGTGGTCGGATACCTGCCCCCGGTAGGTGGCGCGGCGGCTTCGGACGTGGATGTCGTCGATGGCCGCCAGGTCGGCGAGGCTGGCGTCGCGGAGCGTGAACGGCGGGTTCGAGGGCGTCGTCAAGGGGTGGACCGGGGGTGGCGGGCGTCCATTCTCACGCCGCGCGGCTCACAGCAGGGCCGCCTGGGCGTCCAGCCGGGCGCCGGGCGCCAGCACGATGCCCTCGACATCCAGCAGCGCCTGCTTGCGATGCAGGCCGCCGGCATACCCGGTCAGGGTACCGTTCTCGCCGATCACGCGGTGGCACGGCACGATGATGGAGATCGGATTGCGGCCCACCGCGGCGCCCACCGCGCGCGACGCCTGCGGGCTGCCGACGTCGCGCGCGATGCGGCCGTAGCTGGACGTCTCCCCGCAGCGGATCGCGCACAGGCGCCGCCACACGGCCTCCTGGAACGGCGTGCCCTGCGGCGCGAGCGCCACCTCGAACGCGCGCAGCCGGCCGGCGAAGTAGCGCGCCAGCTCGTCGCGCGCCTGCGCGATCCAGCGCTGGTCGTTGTCCAGCGGCGCCGCGAGCAGGCCGGGGCCGTGCTGCTGGCTGTCGAACCACAGGCCCATCAGGCCGGCGTCGCCAGCCAGCGCCGTGAGCGGGCCCAGCGGGGTATCGATGATGCCCTGGGCGAGGGCCGTTCCCGCGGTGCGGCGGGCGGGCAGGGTGGAGGAGGCGGATCGAATCATGGGGTGTCCTTCGCAGCCGCCTTGCGCCGGGCAGGGATGCCCGGAGCGGCAGCGGCCGCAGTGCGTTTCATGGGGGACGACGGTGCCGGCGCAGGCGCCGCCGTCGTCGTCTCGGCGGTCTCGAGTGCTCGCCACAGCGCGATCACCGCGTACGAGCGCCACGGCCGCCAGTCCTCGGCCATCGCGAGTGCCTGCGGTGCATCGCGCGCCTGGGCCAGGCCCATCGCCTTGAGCAGGCCGATGTCGGTCGCCGGGAAGGCGTCGGGCCAGCCCAGCACGCGCAGCGCGAGCAACTGCACCGTCCAGTCGCCGATGCCAGGCAGTGCCAGCAACGCCTCCTGGGTGGCGGCCAGCGGCGCGCCGCGGTGCAGCGGCAGGCCGTCGACCACCGCCCGCGCGAGTGCCTGCAGGGCCGCGACGCGCTGGCGCACGATGCCCAGCTCGCCGATGGAATCCGGCGTGGCCCCGGCGATGGTCGCGGCGTCGGGGAAGCAGCGGTGCAGGCCGGGCCAGGGCGTGTCGACCGGTGCGCCGAAGCGTTCGATCAGGCGTCGGGTGAGGGTGCGCGCGGCGGCGACGGTCACCTGCTGGCCCAGGATGATGCGGGCCGCCGTCTCGAAGCCGTCGAAGCTGCCGGGCATGCGCAGCCCGGCGCCCATGGCCGAATGCGGATGCAACGCGGCCAGCGTCGCCAGCAGCGGGGCGGTGTGGGCGGGGTCGGCGTCGAGGTCGAGTGCGTGGCGCGCCGCCTCCACCAGCTGCCCGCTGTGGGCGGCGAGGTTGGCGCCGGCCCGCAGTTCGACCTCGTGGCGATCGGCGAGGAACTCGATCTCGATCCAGCCGCGCGCGGCCTGCGCGGCACGGCCGGCCTGGCCCGACTCGTCGACGGCCGCGCGCGGCGCGCTCCAGGTGCGGCGGATCGTTCGTCCAGCCACTTCCTCGACGCCGGCGAGCGTGCGCTGGTCCCAGAAGGCCAGCATGCTGTCGACGTCATACGGCGGACGGTATCCCAGCCGCACGCGCAAGCCCTCGCCGCCGCCCGGCCCCGGGCGCACGGCGCCGCTCGCGCGCCGCAGTTCCGTCGGCTTCAGGCGCACCTGCTCGGCGAAGACGGCGTTGAAGCGCCGCAGGCTCTCGAAGCCGCAGGCCAATGCCACCTCGGTGACGGGCAGCTCGGTGTCGGTCAGCAGTTGCTTGGCCTGCAGCAGGCGCTGGGTGGTGAGGTAGTCGATCGGGCTGACCCCGTGCGCCTGGGCGAACACGCGCCGCAGGTGGCGCTCGGTCACGCCCAGGCGGGCGGCGAGCTCGGGCATGCGCACGGCCGCGCCCACGCGCACGGCATGGTCGATCATGCGCGCCGCGTGCTGCGCCAGCACCTGCGAGGAATCCATCAGGCTCAGCCCGGGGGCGAGCTCGGGGCGGCAACGCAGGCAGGGGCGGAAGCCCGCCTGCTCGGCCAGCGCCGCGTTCGGGTAGAAGCGGCAGTTCTCCTTGCGCGGCGTGCGCACGCGGCAGACGGGCCGGCAGTAGATGCGGGTCGACGTCACGCCGACGAAGAAGCGGCCGTCGAAGCGCGCGTCGTGCGTGGCGAGTGCCTTCCAGGCGGTGTCGGGATCGAGTTCCATGCCGCCATCATAGGCACGCGGGCGGCCGGGACTCGCCGTTTTCGGACACGTGTATCCGACCCTGCACAAGGCCCCATCCGTGACCGTTGCGTGACAGCCGCACGCGCCGGATAGGGGTTGTCGCCAATACCCCCCACAGCACCTGCCGATCACCTTGTAAAACCCTCTGGTGGGGGATGCGTTGCTGAGCCGTTAGAGTCAGAATCCTTCTTGGGACGTGGCCCTTCCGGACGGGGCCGCGCGAGACCGACAAAGCGTCCCCGCTCCATGCGGGGCAGAGGAAGGAGAGCGAGTTGAATTCTCATACCCTTGGCGGGTTGGGCTATGTTGTCGTGGCCCTTGCGGGCCTGAATGCCGCACCGTCGTTCGCACAGACCGCGCCTCCCAATGCCAACGCCGGTCGTGCCCTCGAATCCTCCACCCCTCCGCAGCCGAGGGACATCAAGAAGGACGCCAACGTCCTGCCGCCCGCCGAGGCCCCGCGCGCACCCGCGGCCGACAACGGCCCCACGCTGCTGGTCAAGGGCTTCCAGGTCACCGGCAATACCATCTTCACCAGCGACGAACTGCTCGCCCTCGTGAAGCCCTGGGTCGGCAAGCAGGCGGGCACCGACCAGCTGCTCGATGCCGCCGAGGCCATCAAGAACCGCTACAAGGATGCGGGCTTCTTCCTGACGCAGGTGTTCGTGCCGGCGCAGGAAGTGCCGGACGGCATCGTCACGCTGCGCGTGCTCGAGGCCCGCATCGGCGAGACCCGTGCGGAAGTCGTCACCGAGCGCGTCGCGCCGTCCATCGTCGACGGCTACATGCGGCTGCTGCCCAAGGGCGCGGCCGTCACCGAGCAGAACGTCGAGCGCCCGCTGCTGCTGCTCAACGACTTGCCGGGCGTGAAGGTGAACTCCGTCCTGCGGCCCGGGGCGTCGACGGGCGAGGCCGATCTCCTCGTGAAGGTGACCGACGACGGCAAGACCTTCGGCGGCGACGGCTACATCGACAACTCCGGCAACGAGAGCACCGGCTACATCCGCCTGGGCGCCGACCTCGTGGCCAACGGCCTGCTCGGGCAAGGTGAATCGTGGACGCTCGGCGGCCTGGCCACCGAGCACAACGGCATCGACATCGTGCGCGGCGGCGTCACCGCCCCCGTCGGCCCCTACGGCACCAAGGCCACGCTGGCCCTCACGTACCTGCACTACAACGTGCTCAAGCTCCAGGGGCTGGACGCCGACGGCTACGCCGCGGTCGGCTCCCTGAACGTGCAGCACCCGGTCATCCGCTCGCGCAACTTCAACCTGTTCGCGGTCGGCGGCGGCGACATCAAGGAACTCGACGACCGCACGCAGGGCGGCGCCGTCCAGGCCAAGCGCCAGCTGTACCTCGGTCACCTGGGCGTGACGGGCGACTTCCGCGACGAGTACTTCGGCGGCTCGCTGAACAGCTTCACGTTCACGCTCAATGGCGGCGACAACCGGATCCGCACCCACGACGCGATCGTCAACGACCTGACGCCCGGCTTCGGCCACCAGACCAGCGGCATGTTCGGCCACGTGGACGGCGACTACCAGCGCCTGCAGGCCGTCACCGACACCACCAGCGTCCTGGCATCGATGCGCGGCCAGCTGGCGTTCCAGAACCTGGACTCGTCCGAGAAGTCCTCGCTGGGCGGCCCGCACGGCGTGCGCGCCTACGCGGTGGGCGACGGCGTCGGCGACGATGTCTTGCTGGCCACGCTGGAACTGCGCCAGCGCGTGCCGGCCTGGACGCTGTTCAACGCCCCGTTCGTGCTCAGCGCGTTCGTCGACGGCGGCCGCTACAAGAACTGGCACGACCCGATCAAGGACAGCGACAAGGGCAACACGGGCACGCTGGGCGGCTACGGCATCGGTCTGAACCTGACCAGCCGAGACGACTTCCAGTTCCGGCTGGACGTCGCGCATCGCATCAACAAGGCCGACCTGCCGGGATCCGACAACCGCAAGACGCGGGCGTGGGCATCGCTGCAGAAGTGGTTCTGATTGGAGGACCTGCCGCGCGCATCGTCGCGCGGCAGGCGTTGGGATTCGTTGGCGCGTCGCCGGGCGCATCGCTCGCCGCGCCTTGAAATGCTGGGGGTTGTCGTGGAAAAGTCCAAGTCTTCGCTGTTGTCGTCCTCGATGCTGTGCGTGCGCCAGATGGTGCTGCGCGTCGGGTTCAAGTTCAAGCTCGCGACCGCGCGCGTGCGCACGCCCAGGCCCAGCCGCCTGCTGATGGCGCTGCTGGCCGGCTGCGGCGTGCAGGTGGCGCTGGCGCTGCCCCAGGGTGGCCAGGTGGCCTCGGGCAACGTGTCGATCGGCGCGCCCGCGGGCAACACGCTCAACATCACGCAGACCTCGGACAAGGGCATCATCAACTGGCAGACCTTCAACGTCGGCAGCGGCGAGAAGGTCAACTTCCAGCAGCCGGGCGCCACGTCCAGCACCCTGAACCGCGTCGTCGGCAGCGACCCGAGCGCGATCTTCGGCCAGATCAACGCCAACGGCCAGGTCTTCCTGATCAACAACAGCGGCGTGCTGTTCGCGCCGGGCGCGCAGGTCAACGCGGCGGGCCTGGTGGCCTCGACGCTGCAGCTGGGCGACAGCGACTACCTGGCCGGCAACTACACGTTGAGCGGCGCGGGCGGCAGCGTCAGCAACCAGGGCGTGCTCAAGGCCGGCTTCGTGGCGCTGGCGGGCGCGCAGGTGTCCAACACCGGCACGATCGTCGCCGACGGCGGCACGGCGGCGCTGGCGGCCGGCGATCGCGTCACCCTCAAGCTGACGGGCAGCGACCTGGTGTCGATGTCGGTCGACGCCCCCACCGCGGCAGCGCAGGTGCGCGCCGGCGGCGTGATCCGGGCCGACGGCGGCCGGGTGCTGATCTCGGCGAAGGCGGCCGACGCGATGCTGGGCACCGTCGTCAACGTCGACGGCATCGTGCAGGCGCACGCCATCGGCTCGCGCAACGGCGTCATCACGCTGGACGGCGGCAGCTCGGGCGTCGTGTCCGTCAGCGGCACGCTGGACGCCAGCGGCAAGGGCGCCGGCGAGACGGGCGGCACCGTCAAGGTCACCGGCGCGAACGTCGGCCTGTTCGACCACGCGTCCATCGACGCTTCCGGCGGCGCCGGCGGCGGCATCGTGCGCATCGGCGGCGACTGGCACGGCGCCGGCGCGGACGGCGACGCGAACGCGAGCCAGGCCTACGTCGGCTCGCAGGCGGCGATCTCCGCCAACGCGACCGGCTCCGGCAAGGGCGGCGACGTCGTCGTCTGGTCGGACGACCACACGCAGTTCTTCGGCAAGATCGACGCGCGCGGCGCCGGCGGCGGCGATGGCGGCAATGTCGAGACCTCGGGCCACGCGCTGCACGTGAACGGCCGGGTCGATGCCTCGTCGGCCGGCGGCAACGGCGGCCACTGGCTGCTCGATCCGACCGACGTCAACATCACCCACACCGGCACGACCGACATCACGCCCTCGGGCGGTGTCTGGCGCAGCGCCATCGGCAACTCCACGATCGTCGACGCCGACCTGAGCGCGGCGCTCACCAGCGGCACCAACATCCAGGTGCAGACGACCAACAACGGCGGCGGCAACGGCGACATCACCGTCACGGGGCAGGTGGTCGCCGGCCTGACCGGCAGCCAGTCCGCCACGCTGTCGCTCGAGGCCCTGCGCAACATCACCTTCACGGGCGGGTCGATCTCGTCGGCCAACGGCACGGCGCTGACGGTCAACCTGAATGCCGGCACCGCCAGCTCGCATGCCTCCCCGGGTACCAACAACAGCACCATCACGATGGACGCGGCGTCGTCCATCAACGTGGGCTCGAGCGGGGCCTCCGCGGTCACGGCCACCGCCAAGGGCGCGATCCAGCTCGGCGGCCTGACGGTGGGCACCGGCGGCGTGCAGGTCACGTCCAACGGCGGGGCGGTCACGCAGTCGAGCGCGCTGTCGGTCAACGGCACGCTGACCGCCAACACGGCCAACGGCAACGTCACGCTCGACACCGCCGGCAACAACATCGGCATCTTCGCGGGCAACGCGGGCACCGGGACGGTGTCGGTGCACAACGCCTCCACGCTCGACCTCGGCGGCATCCACGCCAGCAGCCTGAACATCGACACCAGCGAGAACAACTCCGACGTCGCGCAGGCCTCGGGCGACCTGACGATCTCGGGCGGCGTCACCATCAATGCCGGCACGGGCGGCGTCGGCGCCGGCAGCGGCGGCAGCACGATCGGCCACATCGGCACGACCGGCAACTTCACGTTCCTGCAGGCCAACACCCTGGTGCTGGACAACATCGTCTCGACGGCCCTGCTGACGAGCACCGGCGCGTCGGGCAGCGTCACGCAGAGCGGCGGCAGCAGCATCACCGCCGGCACCACGGACCTGCACGCGGGCACCGGCGGCGTCACGCTGCACGACGGCAACAGCATCGGCACCTACGGCGCGACCACCACCGGCGCCGCCAGCTTCACGAACAACGCCGGCGTCAAGCTCGGCGGCGTCACGGCCTCGACGCTCACCGTCGACACGAGCGGCGGCAACGGCAACGTCACGCAGGCGGCGACCACCGACCTGGCCATCACCAACGGCATGACGGTCACGGCCGGCACCGGCGACATCACGGCCGGCAGCACGGGCAGCTCCATCGGCCACGTGGCCACCAGCGGCCAGGTCACGAACCTGACCGCGGGCAGCCTGGTGCTGGACAACGTCACCGCCACCGCCTTCACGGGCACCGCCGGCGCGGCGGGCAGCATCACGCAGACCGGCGGCGACACCCTCCACGCGACGACCAGCGCCGCGCTGAACGGCGGCAGCGGCGGCGTCGCCCTGGCCGGCATCACCACGCCGACCCTGTCCGTCAACACCGCGGCGCACAACGGCACGGTGACGCAGGTCGCGGGCACCAGCCTGGTGGTCAGCGGCGGCGCCACGATCAACGCCGGCACCGGCGACATCACGGCCGGCAGCACGTCCAGCACGATCGGCCACATCGCTACCACGGGCCACGCGACCAACCTGGCCGCCACCACGCTGGTGCTGGACAACGTCTCGGCCACCACGCTGACCACGCACACCGGCGCAGCCGGCAGCGTCACGCAGGCCGGCGGCAACACGATCACGGCCACCACCACCGACCTGCACGCGGGCACCGGCGGCATCACCCTGACCACCGGCGACAGCATCGGCACCTACGGCGCCAGCACCACCGGCGCGGCCAGCTTCACGAACGCCGCGGGCGTCAACCTCGGCGGCGTGTCGGCCACGTCGCTGACCGTCGACACGAGCGGCGGCAACGGCAACGTCACCCAGGCGGGGAGCACCAACCTCGCCATCAGCGGCGGCCTCACGATCACTGCGGGCACCGGCAACGTCACCGCCGGCAGCACCGGTAGCACGGTCGGCCACGTCGCCTCGTCGGGGCATGCCACCGACCTGTCGGCGTCCACGCTGGTGCTGGACGACGTCACGGCGACGACGCTGACGACGCACACGGGCGCGGCGGGCAGCGTCACGCAGGGCGGCGGCCACACGATCACGGCCACCACCACCGACCTGCGCGCGGGCACCGGCGGCGTCACGATGGTCGACGGCAACAGCATCGGCACCTACGGCGCCAGCACCACCGGCGCCGCCAGCTTCACGAACAATGCCGGGGTCAATCTCGGCGGCGTCTCGGCCACGTCGCTGGTCGTGAACACGAGCGGCGGCAACGGCAACGTCACGCAGGCCTCCAGCACCAACCTGGCCGTCAGCGGCGGCGCCACGTTCAATGCGGGCACCGGCAGCGTCACGGCCGGCAGCACCAGCAGCACGATCGGCCACGTCGCCTCCAGCGGCGGCGCCACCACGCTGCGCGCCTCCAGCCTGGTGCTGGACAACATCACCGCCACCTCCCTCGCCACGGCCACCGGCAGCACGGGCAGCGTGACGCAGACCGGCGGCGACGCGATCACCGCCACCAGCACGAACTTCGGCGCGGGCACGGGCGGCGTCACGATCGGCAACGCCGGCAACGCGATCACGGCCTGGGGTGCCAACACCACCGGCACGGCGTCGTTCACGTCGACCGGCGGCATCGCGCTCGACACGGTCACGGCCGACGCGCTGTCCATCCATGCGGGCAACGCGGTCTCGCAGAACAGCGGCACCGTCACGGTCGCCACCACGACGGGCCTGGACGCCGCCGGCAACGCCGTCACGCTGGGCGCGACGGGCAACAGCTTCGGCGGCCTGGTCAGCGTCAACCACGCGAGCACCGCCACGATCTCCGCCACCGGTCCGCTGGCCGTGCGCCTGGCCAACACGACCACCGGCGCGCTCACCGCCACCGGCGCACTGACCGTCGACGGCGCCACCGCCGGCGCGCTGACGGCCAACGGCAACGGCGTGGCGCTGGGCACCGTGTCCAGCACCCTCAACGTCGGCACCACCCTGGCCGCCAACAGCGGCACCGGCAACCTCACGCAGGGCAACCGCATCGCCGTCGGCAGCACCAGCACGCTCGACGCCGGCAGCCACAACGTGACGCTCGCCAACGGGGCCAACACGTTCGGCGGCACGGTCACGGCCACCGGCACCTCGGTCAGCATCGCGGCCACCGGCGCGCTCGACGCCAACGTCACGCTGATCGGCGGCACCGGCGACCTCACGCTCGCGTCCACCGGCGCGCTGAGCGGTCCCACCACGGTCACCACCACCGGCGACATCTCGCTGACCACCGGCGGCGCGCTGACCACGGCCGGCGCGCTGAGCGGCCGCGACGTCTCGCTGACCGGCACCAGCGTCAGCGTCGGCAACGACATCACCGCCAGCCAGGACGTCACGCTGCACGCGACGGCCGGCGCCATCACGCAGACGGCGGGCGCCGTCACGGCCGCGGGCGCGACATCCCTGACGGCCGCCGGCGCGGGCAACACCATCGCGCTGACCGGCGCCGCCAACAATCTCGTCGGGGCGGTCACCGTGAGCGGCAGCAGCGCCAACGTGAACGACGCCGTCGCGCTGACGATCTCCGGCACGACCACGGCCGACCTCACGGCCAGCGGCAACGGCATCACGTTCGGTGCGGGTGCGACGTCGGTCGGCGGTGCCCTCGTGGCCAACGCGGGCGCCGGCGCGATCGCGCAGACCGGCGCGGTCGCGGTCACGGGCACCAGCACGCTCACCGGCGGCACCGTGACGCTCGCCAACGCGGCCAACGTGTTCACCGGCCAGGTGACGGCCACCGGGGCGTCGATCAACATCGGCGCCAACGGCAACCTCTCCGTCACTCCCAACGTGCCCGCGGGCACCGGCAGCCTGACGCTGGCGGCCTACGGGCCCACCGCCACGCTGACGATCCCCGGCGGCGCCATCACCACCACCGGCGACGTGTCGCTGACGGCCGGCGGCGGCCTCACCACCAGCGGCGACATCAGTGCCCACAACGTCACGCTGGGCGGCGGCGCCGTGACGATCGGCAACCACATCACGGCCAGCGGCACGTTCGACGCCACCTCGACGTCCACGATCACCGAGACCGGCGCCGGCGACATCCACGCCACGGGCGCCTCCAGCCTGAACGCCGGCGGCAACGCGATCACGCTGAACGCGGCGACCAACGACTTCGGCACGGTCTCGGCCACCGGCGGCGCCGTGAACATCGTCGACGCCAACGCGATGGCGGTGCACCTGGCCGGCGCCACCAGCGCCAACCTGACGGCCAGCGCCGGCGCCCTCACCGTGGACGGCAACACGACCGCGGGCGACCTCACCGTCGCCGGGCAGGGCCTCGTGTTCGGCCCCGGCGCGACGTCCGTGCACGGCGCGCTCGGCGCCAACAGCGGCGGCGGCGCCATCACGCAGACAGGCAGCGTCACGGTCACCGGCGCCAGCACGCTCACGGCAGGCGCCGGCGCGATCACGCTGTCGAACCCGGGCAACGACTTCGGCGGCCTCGTCACCGCCAACGGCGGCGCGATCGCACTGGGCGACACCAACGCGCTGACCGCCCACGTCGTCGCCAGCACCGGCGCGACGCTGTCCGCGGGCGGGCTGCTGACCGTCGACGGCAGCGCACCCGCGCTGTCGGCCACCGGCAACGGCATCGTGTTCGGCGCCGTCAGCGCCACGGATGTCCAGGCCAACGGCGGCAGCGGCACCATCACGCAGACCGGCGCGCTCGCGGTGACCAACAGCACCACGCTGGCCACCACCGGCCAGGACATCACGCTGACCAACCCCGCCAACGCCTTCGGCGCAGCCGCGAGCTCGTTCAACGGCAAGAACGTGGCGCTGACGTCGTCGGGCGCGCTGTTGGCCGGCGGCACCGCCACCGGCAACCTCACGCTGAACGGCACGGCCGTCACGCTGGCCGCCACCAACGTCGGCGGCACGCTGGCCGTGACGGGCCACGGCGGCATCGCCGGCACGAACCCGGTGGTGGTCACCGGCGCCAGCACGCTGGACGCCGGCAGCGCCGACATCACGTTGTCGAGCACCGGCAACCACTTCGGCGGGCTCGTCACCGCCACCGGCGGCACGATCACGCTCGCCGACTCGGGTGCGCTGCACGCGCACCTGGCCAGCGCCACCAGCGCCAGCCTGAATGCAGGCGGTGCACTCACGGTCGACGGTGCCACCACCGGCAACCTGACGGCCAACGGCAGCAGCGTCTCGCTGGGCGCGACCACGATCGGTGGTGCACTGTCGGCCTCGGCCTCGACGGGCACGATCGCGCAGACGGGCACGCTCGCCGTCACGGGCACGAGCACGCTCACCGCCACGGCCGGCGCGGTCACGCTGGCCAACCCGGCCAACGACTTCGGCGGCGCGGTCACGGCCAGCGGCAGCACCGTGAGCCTGGCCGACGCGAACGCCTTGGCGGCGCACGTCACCAGTGGCGGCGACACCACGCTGGCGACGGGCGGCGCGCTGTCGGTCGACGGCTCGGTCGGCGGCGCCCTGGCGGCCACCAGCCATGGCGCCATCACCCAGTCGGCCGCGCTCGTGGTCACCGGCGCGTCGACGCTCGATGCCGGCGGCAACGCCATCACGCTGGCCACGGCCGGCAACGGCTTCGGCGGCGTCGTCACGGCCACCGGCAGCACCGTGAGCCTGTCCGCCGCCAATGCGCTGGCGGCGCACGTCACCAGCAGCGCCGACGCCACGCTCAACGCCGGCGGCGCCGCCGCGATCGACGGCACGGTCGGCGGCACCCTGGCGGTCACCAGTACCGGCGCCATCACGCAGTCGGGCGCGCTGGCGGTCGCCGGCACCAGCACGCTCAACGCGGGCAGCGCGGCCATCACGCTGGCCAACGCGGGCAACGACTTCGGCGGCAACGTCACGGCCACGGGCGGCGCGGTCACGCTCACCGACGCCAATGCGCTCAACGTCCACCTGGCCGGCGCGAGCGCGGCCACGCTGAACGCGGCCGGCGCGCTGGTGGTGGACGGCAACGCCACCGGGGCGCTCACCGCCAACGGCAGCGGCGTCGTCCTCGGCGCCACCACGGTGGGCGGCAACCTGTCCGCCACCAGCGGCGGCACGATCACGCAGACCGGCGTGGTCAGCGTCACCGGCACGTCGACGCTGGACGCCGGCAGCCACGCCATCACGCTGGCCAACGCCGCCAACGACTTCGGCGGCGCCGTCACGGCCACCGGTGGCACGGTGAGCCTGGTCGACGCGAACGCGCTGACGGCCCACCTGACGGCCGCCAACGCCACGCTCGTCGCGGCCGGCGCGGTGGTCGCCGACGGCGCCACCACCGGCGCGGTCGACGTCACCGCGGCCTCGGCCGACATCGAACAGGCCGGCGCCCTGACGGTGCACCTGGACAACGTCGGCAGCGCGGTGGTGAAGTCCGGCGCGGCGCTGCTCGTCGACGGCAACAGCACCGGCAACGTCGACGCCAGCGGCTCGACGGTCACCCTCGGCGGCAGCGTGCTGACCGTCGGCGGCAACCTGGCGGCCACGTCCAGCGCCGGCGACATCACGCAGGCCGGCACGCTGACCGTCACCGGCACCAGCACGCTGGCCGCCGGCAGCGGCAACGTCACGCTCGCCAACGCGAGCAACGCGTTCGGCGGCGCGGTGACGGCCTCGGGCACCAACGTCACGCTGGCCGACGCGTCGGCCCTGACGGCGCACCTGGCGGCCAATGGCAGCGCCACGCTGACCTCGGCCAGCGGCCTGACGGTGGACGGCAGCGCCAACGCCTTGAACGTCACCGGCACCAGCATCGCCTTCGGCGCTGCGGGCACGACGGTCAACGGCGCGCTGACCACCAACGGCGGGGGCGTCACCCAGTCCGGCAACCTGACGGTCACGGGGCTGTCGACGTTCAACGCCGGCTCGGCCGACATCCTGCTGGCGACGGGCACCAACCTGCAGGGCGCGGTCGCGGCCAACGGCCACACCATCAACCTGACGGACGCGCATGGCATCGACGCCACCGTCAACGCCACGGGCGACGTGACGCTGGCCTCCACCGGCGGCGACGTCCATGCGAAGGGCACGTTCAACGGCGGCCTGAAGCTCAGCGGCGCCAAGGTCACCCTCGACCAGGGCACGCTCGCCACGCCGCTGGCCCTCGGCGGCAAGCTCGACGTCACCTCCACCGGCGACACCTCGCTGACCTACGTGACGGCCAATGGCGCGCAGGTGACGGCGGGCGGCACGCTGCTGATGAACGGCACCCTGAAGTCCACCGCCGGCGACGTCGCGCTCAAGGCCAACGCCATCCAGGGCGTGAACAAGTTCGGCGCGATCGACGCGGCGGCCGGTGCCAAGGTGTCGCTGGACACCAGCGGCGGCAGCGGCAACATCGGCAAGGTCACGGCCGCGCACGGGGTGATCGACGCCGACGCCATCATCGCGCTGCTCGGAGCGGCGGGCCAGAGCGGCCTGACCGTCAAGTTCGGCGCGGGCGGCAGCGCCTGGTTCCGCGTCGGCTCGCAGCAGCAGACCGCGGCGCTGCAGCCGCTGTCGTCCAATTCCTCGCAGACCTTCTTCTGCGACACGGCGACCTGCGTCAACATCCTCGGGCAGAGCACCGCGATCGCCGATCCCGTGATCGCCAGCATCCTGACCTCGGCGTCGCAGGATGCCGCCGACGCGGCATTCGGCACGGAAAACCTCGACTTCGCGATCCGCAAGGGCTACGTGACCACCATCGGTCGCGTCCCGCCCGGCATCGACGAAATCGCGGGAGACCTCGGGGCGACGCCGTGTGACTCTCGGGTAACATCGCCCACGGCCATCGCCGCCGACAAGGCCTGTTCCGCAGGCGCCAAGGCGGCCAAGTGATCCCCGGCGGGGCGGCGCCGCCCCGCCCGGATCGTCGTGACTTGAACCTGCGGGCGCCGCGCCCACGCGCGGTGTCCGTCTCCGATGCCCGGCTCGCCGGGCATCGTCGTTGATCTGCAAGCCCTTTGAGCGACGTACCCAAACAACTGGGCAAGTACCAGATCCGCCGAGCGATCGGCAAGGGTGCGATGGGCATCGTCTATGAGGGATTCGATCCGGTCATCGACCGCGTCGTGGCCATCAAGACGATCAAGAAGGACGAGCTCGACGCCGAGGAGGCCGAGGAACACTCGCGGCGCTTCCTGATCGAGGCCAAGGCCGCGGGCCGCCTCAACCACAAGAACATCGTCGGCATCTACGACTATGGCGAAGAGAGGGGCCTGTCCTTCATCGTCATGGAGTTCGTGCAGGGCAAGGAGCTGAAGTCCTTCTTCGCCGCCAAGCACCCGTTCTCGATGTCGCAGATCGTGCGCCTGATGGGCGAGCTGCTCGACGCGCTCGGCTACTCGCACAGCCGCGGGGTCATCCACCGCGACGTCAAGCCCGACAACATCTTCGTCACCGACGACGGCTCGGTGAAGCTGGGCGACTTCGGCATCGCCCGCATCGATTCCACGTCCAAGACGCACGCCGGCACCGTGCTGGGCACGCCCAGCTACATGGCGCCCGAGCAGATCCGCGGCGAGACGGCCGACGCGCGGTCCGACCTGTACGCCGCCGGCGTCATCCTGTACCAGTTCCTGGTCGGCGAACGGCCCTTCTCGGGCGGCATGGTCGCCGTCATGCAGAAGGTGCTGATGGAGGCGC
Source organism: Vitreoscilla sp. (assembly GCA_045810285.1). GTDB lineage: Bacteria > Pseudomonadota > Gammaproteobacteria > Burkholderiales > Burkholderiaceae_C > Scleromatobacter. The sequence goes on from JBJMWE010000138.1 coordinate 18,259, forward strand.
CCAAGCCGCCGTCCAGCCACAACCCGTCCATTCCCGAGGCGATCGACGTCGTCGTGCTGAAGGCGCTGGCCAAGGTGCCCACCGAACGCTTCACGAGCGCCTCCGAATTCAGCCGGGAGCTCACCGCCGCGGTCGGCCTGGCCGATGCCGAGGACGAGTCCGAGTCGACGATGATCATGTCGGCCGACGCGCTCCGCGCGCTGCAGGAGGGCCTGCTGCCGTCCGAGCGCACGGGCGTCGGCAGCACGCATACCGGCACCGGCACCAGCGGCACGGGCGGCACGCGCACCGGCGCCGGCACGGGCTCCACGGGCACGGGCCCGTCGGGGCGATCCGCCAGCGGCCGGGGCGCGGCCATCGAGGAAGCGCGCCGGCGCGCCGAGGAGGCGAGGCGCCGGCTCGAGGAAGAGGCCAAGCGCGCCGAGGTCGAGCTGCAGCAGGCCGAGGCCGAGCAGCGTGTCGCCGAGGCCGAGGCCCAGGACCAGTTCGAATCCTGGATGGCCAGCTCGCAAGGGCAACTGGCCGAGGCCAAGGCGCTGCAGGAGTCCGGCCAGGCGCTGTTCGCGCAGAACACGCTGCTGGTGGGCGGCCCCGACAACGCAGCCGCTGGCCGCGCGATGGCCGCGCGGCTGCGCGAGGCCGTCGCGGCCATCGCCGACTTCGTGCACCAGTCCTATGCGCTGGCGCCCGCCGCGCAGTCCGAGCTGGAGGCGCGCCAGGCCGAGTTGACGGCCGCGGCCGACGCACAGGAGACGCTGGCCGAGCGTGTCGAGCGCGAAGCCAGGTCGGCGCTGGCAAGCTTCGAGCAGAAGCTCGAGGTGCTCGAGAAGCGCCTGTCCGGACAGGAGGGCGCCTGGGGCAACGAGTCGCGGGCGCTGGAAGCGCTGGATCCGGCCGCTGGCGAGCTGCCGATCGTGCCGATCCAGGGACGCCTGGACAAGCTGGCCGCCAGCGTCGAACAGGTCGCCAAGGGCTTCGCCACCGTGCAGGCGCAGCCGCTGAAGCTGCCCACCCCGCAGGCCGAGCGGCTGGCGGTCATCGAGGCGCAGCTGCTGGCGCAGAAGGATTTCGTCGCCCGCCTGCGCGTGGAGGCTGACGCATCGCGCGAGCGCGCGCGCGCGGCGGCCGAGGCACGGCGGGTCGCCGAGGAACAGGCGCGCCGCGCCGCCGAGGCGGAGGCCGCGCGCAAGAAGGCCGAGGCCGAGGCGGCCGACAAGAAGCGCCAGGCCGAGGAGCAGGCGCGCCGGGAGGCGGAGGCCGCACGCCTCAAGGCCGAGGAAGAGGAGGCGCGCCGCAAAGCCGAGGCCGAGGCCAGGCGCCAGGCCGAGGAAAAGGCGCGCCAGCTGGCCGAGGCCGCCGCTCGCGCGAAGTCCGAGGCCGAGGCCGCCGAACGCCAGCGCATCGCCGACGAGAAGGCGCGCGCCGACGCCGCCGCGGCCGAGGCCGAACGCCAGGCCGCCGACGCGGCGCGCAGGAAGGCCGACCAGGAAGCCGCCGCCGAAAGCAAGCGCCTCGCGGACGAACAGGCCGCGCGCAGCGCCCAGGCCGAAGCCGAGCGCAAGGCGGCCGCCGCCGAGGCCGCGCGGCTCAAGGCCGAGGACGAGGCTCGCAGGAAGGCCGAGGCCGAGGCGAAGAAGGCCGCGCAGGCGCAAGCCCGGCGCGTCGCCGACGAGCAGGCGAAGCAGAAGGCCGCGGAGGACGCCGAGGCCGCCCGCCAGCGCAAGGACGAGGAAGAGGCACGCAGGAAGGCCGCCGCCGAAGCCCGGCGCCAGGCCGAGGCCGATGCGAAGGCGCAGACCGAGACCGCCGCGCGGGAGCGCGCCGCGTTCGAGGCCCGCCGCAAGGCCGACGAGGAAGCCGCCCGCAGGGCCGAGCTCGACGACGAGAAGGCGCGCGCCGCGGCCTTGAAGGACGTCGATCCGGAACAGACGATGGTCGTGCGTGCGCCCACGGCCCGCGATGACGACGCCGAGACGACGATGGTGCGTCCGATCGCGGACAGGACCACGCCGCCCGCGCCGCCGCCCGAGCCGCGCAAGCCGCGCGTCGAGCCGCCCGCGCCGGCGCCCGCGGACGACAAGAAGAAGAGCATGCTGGTGCCGATCGTCGGCCTGGCCGCCGTCGCTGTCGCCGCAGGCGCCTGGTTCGTGCTGCGGCCGGCGCCGGCGCCCAAGGTCGACTACGCGCCGCCGCCGCCCGTCGCCGCGCCCGCTGCGCCGGTGCCCGCACCGACGCCGGCGCCCG
>JBJMWE010000139.1:0-11665 GCA_045810285.1 Vitreoscilla sp.
ACCACCGAGAACGGCAAGTACAAGATCGTCGAAGGCCTGGCCATCGACGAGTTCAGCCAGGAGCGCATCAACAAGACGCTCAAGGTACTGCAGGACGAGCAAGCCGGCGTCGCGCATCTTCTTTAAGGCTGACGGCCCGGCCCCTTCGATGGGGCGTTATGCTGAACGCGCGGCTTCGTCCGCGCGTTTTTCATTCCCGAACGATTCCGAGGAGCCCTGGCGATGAGCACCGCCCCCCACCCGCGCGACGTCCTGTTCGAGGACGGCGACCCGACCACGTCGCTGCCGGTCTGCGACCACTACTCCGGGGTCGAGGCGCGCATGCGCAAGAGCCTCGAGCTGCAGGGCGAGCTGGGGCCGGTGTTCGACGTCACCCTCGACGGCGAAGACGGCGCGAAGGCCGGCGGCGAGGTGGAGCACGCGCACCTGATCGCCGAACTGGTGCAGTCCACCGCCAACCGCTTCGACCGCGTCGGCGCGCGCATCGTGCCGCGCGGGCATCCGGCGTTCGAGAAGATGCTGGAGGTGCTGCTGCGCGACGCCGGCGAGCGCCTGGCCTACCTGATGATCCCCAAGCCGCTGGACGCCGCCGACTTCGAGGCGGCCGTGCACACGGTGGACGCGGTCGCGCGCGCGGTCGGCCTCGCGCGTGCGGTGCCGCTGCACGCGCTGGTGGAGACGCACGGCGCGTTGCGCGAAGTCGAGCTGCTGGCGGCGCATCCGCGGCTCGAGTCGCTGTCGTTCGGGCTGATGGACTTCGTCTCGGCGCACCGCGGTGCGATCCCGCAGTCGGCGATGACGGCCGAGGGCCAGTTCGCGCATCCCCTCGTGGCGCGCGCCAAGCTGGCGATCGCCGCCGCGTGCCACGGCCATGCGAAGACGCCGTCGCACTGCGTCGTCACCGAGTTCAAGGACACGCGCCTGCTGCAGCGCGCCGCCGAGCGCGCGTGCCGCGAGTTCGGCTACACGCGCATGTGGAGCATCCACCCCGACCAGGTGCGCGTGATCGTCGACGCGTTCGCGCCGTCGGCCGCCGAGGTCGATCTCGCGGTGGAGGTGATCCTCGCCGGCCAGGCCGCCGACTGGGCGCCGATCCGGCTGCGCCACGCCGGCCGCGAGCACTTGCACGATCGGGCGAGCTACCGCTACTTCTGGCAGGTGATCGAACGTGCGTACCGCACCTCGGGCGGCCACGAGTCGCAGCTGCCGGCGGAGGCCCGCGTTCGCTGGTTCGGACACTGAAGGAGCAGCGGACGAACCGACCCGTCGCTCGCCGCACCGGGGGCGCGGCTTTCCGTGACGCAGTTGGCGGGCAACAATCCGGAAACAAGGCGTTGCACCTGAATGTGTAACACGCACGGCGGCTTGGTCGACAATTCCGCCACCCCCCATCCCGGAGATTCCATCCGATGTCCCGCTCCCTGACCGTCGTCGCTGCCGCCCTGGCCGCGCTTTCCCTGACCGCCCTGTCCGCGCAGGCCCAGACCGCCGCCGCGCCGGCCAAGAAGGCCGTCGCCGCCAAGAAGCCGGTCGCCAGGAAGGCCGAGCCCGTCTCGGCCACCAACGACAACCTCAACCCGACCCAGCTGTCGATCGCCGACCGCGTGCTGACGGGCACCGCGGAGTGCGAGTTCAAGGAGAAGGTCGAGGTCGAGAAGATCGCGGGCCACTCCGGCAACTTCCGGGTCACCTACAACCACAAGACCTACGTGATGGTGCCGGAAGAGACCACGACCGGCGCCATCCGCCTGGTGGACCTGTCGGGCGCCGTCGTCTGGATCCAGATCCCGATGAAGTCGATGCTGATGAACCAGAAGGAACACCACCGCCTGGTCGACGGCTGCCAGGAAGACGAGCAGCGCATCGCGGTGAAGTCGATGAAGGACGCCGGCACCAACGCCGGCGCCCTGGCGCCCAACGTCGCGCCCCCCGGCACCGTCGACACCAGCGCCGCGGCCGTCCACGCCGCCACGGTGAACACCGCGGCGCCCGGCGCGACCGTCACCACGACGACGACCACCACCACCACCGTCGCGCCGCCCGCCTCGAAGAAGGGCGCCGCGGCGCCGACGACGGCCGCCTCGGGCATGTGGAAGTGATCGCCCGCGCGCGCTGACCCGCGCGTGACGCCTGCGCGCGCGAGCGCGCATGAACGAACGCCGCCCGGCTTCGCAGCCGCGCGGCGTTTCCTTTTGCAGGGCGGGTCGCGGGGCGACCGGACGTCACGCGTTGGACGTCGCCCGCACTTCCTCGATGGTCGTGATGCCCGCCAGCACCTTCTCGATGCCGTCCTGGCGCAGCGTGCGCATGCCTTCGCCCATCGCGTGCTGCTGGATCTGCTCGGCGCGCGCGCCCTGCTGGATCAGGTGGCGCACGCCCTTGCTGACGGTCAGCAGCTCGTGCACGCCCGCGCGGCCCTTGACGCCCGTGTTCCCGCACTTGGCGCAGCCCGTGCCCTTGTGGAACATCAGGCGGCCGTCGACGGCGAAGCGCTTGGTCCAGTCGGCCAGCAGGTCGTCGCGCGTCGGCGCCTGCGCGTGCTCGCCCCACACGTGCAGGCAGTCGCTGACCAGTTCGTCGACCTGCTCGGGCGTGGCCGGCGTCGCGGTCTTGCAGCCGCTGCAGATGCGGCGCACCAGGCGCTGGGCCAGCACGGCGAGCAGGGCGTCGGCGAAGTTGAACGGATCCATGCCCATGTCGAGCAGGCGGGTGATCGTCTCGGGCGCGCTGTTGGTGTGCAGCGTGGACAGCACCAGGTGGCCCGTCAGCGAGGACTCGACGGCGATCTGCGCCGTCTCGTTGTCGCGGATTTCGCCGACCATGATCACGTCCGGGTCGGCGCGCAGGAACGCGCGCAGCGCCTTGGCGAAGGTCCAGTCGATCTTCGGGTTGACCTGCACCTGGCGCAGGCCGGCCTGCGTGATCTCGACCGGGTCCTCGGCCGTCCAGATCTTCCGCTCGGGCGTGTTGATGAAGCTCAGCGCCGAGTGCAGCGTGGTGGTCTTGCCGGAGCCGGTCGGACCCACGCACAGCACCATGCCGTAGGGGCGTTCGACCGCCTTCTTCAGCTCCTTGAGGTTGTGCGGCGACATGCCCAGCGAATCGAGCGGCAGCGGCTTGGCCGAGGCGAGGATACGCAGCACCGCATCCTCCAGGCCGTTGGCCGTGGGGATCATCGCCACGCGCAGCTCGATCGGGCACTGGGGCACGAAGCGCGCGAAGTTGATCTTGCCGTCCTGCGGGCGGCGGCGCTCGGAGATGTCGAGGTCGCACATGATCTTCAGGCGCGCCACCAGCGCGGAGCGGTACGTGTGCGGCAGCTCCAGGTAGGGCCGCAGCAGGCCGTCGACGCGGAAGCGCACGCGCACCTTCTCCTTGCCGGGGCGCGTCTCGATGTGGATGTCGGAGACGCCCTGGTTGTGCGCCTCCACGATCATCGAGTTGATCAGCCGCACCAGCGAGCTGTCGGACTGTTCGACGGCGCCTTCGTTCTCGTCGACGGGCAGGCCGGAGCCGCCGTCGGACGGCAGTTCGAGCGCGGCCAGCAGCGTGTCGGTGCCCTGGTTCTCCTGCGCCGGCATGTTGAAGTCGAACGACATCTCCTCGAGGCCGCCGCGCGAGTACAGCAGCGGGATCTGCTCGGAGAGGTTGTTGACCGCCGGCAGCACGGGCACCACCTTGGCCTGGGTCAGGAATTCGGCCTCGTCGATGCGATCGCGGCGCGAGGGATCCTCGGTCGCGACGATGACCTTGCCGTTCATCAACCCCAGCGGCAGCATCTCCAGCCGCAGCGCCGCGGCCACCGGCAGCTTGCGCAGCGCGTCGATGTCGATCGGGAAGACGGCCAGGTCGACCTGCGGATAGCCCATCTTGCGGGCGAGCGCGGTCTGCAGGTTGGTGCGCGTGATCAGGCCTTGCGTGACCAGCAGTTCGCCCAGCGGCACCTTGCGATCCTTGCCCTGGCTGGCGAGCGCCTCCGCCAGCTGCGTGTCCGTGATGTAGCCGAGCGCGATCAGCGCCTCGCCGATGCGCACCATGGGCATGCGGCCCTGCGCCTCGATCGCGGCGTGCAGCTGCGCGGGCGAGGTCACGAGGTCGCTCAGCAGCATGTCGGTGGCGCGGGCCGGCTTGGCGGCCGGCGCGGGCGCGGGCGCCGGCATGGGAAAGTCCAGCGGCGCGAGCGCCAGCGGATCGGCGGCGCGGGCGGGCGCGGGCAGGTCCAGCAGCGGCATCGACGCGGTGCTCTGGAAGTCCGGCGGGGCGGTGTCCGGCGACGGCGAGTCGTCGGGCAGGCGCGAGCGCTTGATCTCGAGGGCCTCGCGCAGTTCCTCGCGCGAGATGACGCCGTGGTTGACCAGCAGCTCACCGAGCGGCAGGTTGCGGTTGCGCGTCTGGCTGCGCAGCGCCTGCGCGAGATCCTCGGGCGAGAGGATCTTCAGCGAGATCAGCGCCTCGCCCAGCCGCAGCATCGGCGTGCGCGACTGCAGCTCGAGCGCCTGCTGCAGCTGCGCGGTCGAGATCAGCTTGACGTCGACGAGGATCTCGCCGAGCTTGAGGTTGCGGATGCGCGATTGCTCGTTCAGCGCGTCCTGCAGTTGCTGCGGCGACAGCGTGTGCTTGCTGACCAGCACGTCGCCCAGGCGCGGTCCGAAGTCCACGCGTCGATAGGCGCCGCGCGGATAGAAATGGCGCTGCACGAGGCCGGCGTCGCCGACGGGCGGGAACAGGAACAGGCCCTGGTCGGTCTCGGCGTGGCTGATCGTGCGACCCGTGTGCGACTTGCCGTTGGCCAGTTGCACCTGGAACTCCGTGTCGCCGGGCGCGCGCTCGGCCCAGCCCGGCACGGCGTTGACGCCGTTGGTGGACGGCAGCACCGGCTCGGTCAGGGTCAGGCGCTGGAACTGGCCGAAGCGCAGCTGCATCGGCGAGCGCGCGGGCGGCACGAAGACCGTCGCCGTGCCGGCCGACGCGTCGAACTGCGCCAGGCGGGCATTGAAGCTCTTGTCGTTCAGCCCGAGGATCGCGCACGGCTCGCTGGTGCCCAGCGGCCAGGCCTCGCCCGCGTTGGCGGCCGGCGGCATGGCCCAGTGCGACGGCTCGGCCGCGGAGCGATCCACCGGCCGCGGGCCCGGCGTGGCGTTCAGGGGAGGCTGAGAGAGATCGGACATGGCGTTTGTGGGGCGCGCGAACGCACCTGCTTCCCCGGCGAAGTCTGGGGGCCAGTCGATCCTAGAGGGGGGCCCGCGGGCCGAAAGCGTGAATAGCGGCGCGATCGCGGGGCAGTTCGCCTGCGGCGCATCGGCGCGCCGCGTGGCGGAATCATGCGCAGGACCGGAGACGAACGTTCAGGCCGCGCCGTCGTCCGGCTCGTCGTGCTCCGCGTACTGCTTCCACTGCGCCATGGCGCGGTTCATCAGCCGCACCTGTCCGGTGAAGCGCGTGCACATCAGGCAGATGCCCAGGTGGAAGCGCACCGCGAAACGCTCGACGAGCGTCAGCGGCCGGTTCTCGCGCGCGAGCACGAGACGGGTCACTTCGCGGCAGTTGCGGTAGAACAGGCTCATTTCCTGGCTTTGGCCGGTGCAGGGGCGGGATGGGCGTCGAACCAGCCCGCCTGCAGGCAATCCCGCAGGCGCAGCCGCGCACGATGCAGCAGTACCCACAGGTTCGTCGTGGTGATGGTCAATTCCTTACACACCTCGTCCGACGACAGCTCCAGCCACTCGCGCATCATGAACACGCGCGCCTGGGTCGGCGGCAGGTGGTCGAGGCAGGCCTGCATGACGTCGGCGAACTGGCGCTGGCGCAGCACGTCGTCCGGATTGCCCCAGTCGGCAGGCATCTCGCGCCAGTGTCCGTCGGGAGCGAACAGCAGGTCGTCGAGGTCCTCGTTGTCGTCGGTGGTCAGCACCGTCGCCTCGCGCTTGTGGCGGCGCAGCTGGTCGATCACCTTGTGCTTGAGGATGCCCACCAGCCAGGTCTTGAGCTGCGACAGGCCCGCGAAGGACTGCGGCTTCTCGAGCGCCGCCAGCACCGTCTCGGAGACGGCGTCCTCCGCCCAGGCCTCGTTGCGCAGCTGGGTGCGCGCGAAGCGCAGCAGTTGCGGCTGGAGCGTCTCGAGCTGGGCGGCGAAGTCGTTGGGCATGGATGCGGGGCGAACGAACGCGCCGCTTGCGGCGCCAATCGCGCCGGACTCCCGGCGCAACGGGAGTATCGCCGACCCGACCGCGCCGGCGTTCAGCTCGACTGCTCGCGCCGTCCGTTGCCCCCGCCGTTGATGGCCGTGAGCCGCCGCGACGACCAGCCCCCGCGTTCGCGTTCGAGCCACGCCACGAGCTGGTCGGCGGGCAGGGCGCGCGTCCACAGGAAGCCCTGCGCGATCGTGCAGCCGGCGCGCGCGAGCAGCTCGCGCTGGCCGGGCGTCTCCACGCCCTCGGCCACGACCTCGAGCCCGAGTGCCTGCGCGATGCCGATCACGGCGCCGGCCAGCGCGCGGTCGCTCGCCTCGCGCTCGAGATCGCAGACGAAGCTCCTGTCCAGCTTCAGTTCGCTGACGGGCAGCCGCTTGAGGTAGCCGAGGCTGGAATAGCCGGTGCCGAAGTCGTCCACCGACAGCCGCACGCCCATGTCGTGAAGCATGCGCAGGTCGACGCGCGTGCGCTCGTCGTCGCCGAGCATCACGCGTTCGGTGACCTCCAGCATCAGCGCGCCGGGCTTGAGCCCGTGCAGCTGGAGCAGGCGCTTGACATGGGCGGGCACGTCGTCGGAATGGAAGCGCAGCGGCGAGACGTTGACCGAGATGCTGGGCACCGGCACGTTGTCGCGCTGCCAGGCGGCCAGTTGCGCGCACGCGGTCTCCAGCACCCAGGCGTCGATCGCGCCGATCAGGCCGCACTCCTCGGCCAGCGCGATGAAGCGGTCGGGCGGGACGTCGCCGAGCACCGGATCGTGCCAGCGCGCCAGCGCCTCGACGCCCGCGCAGCCGCTGCCGTCCAGGTGCATCTTGGGCTGGTAGTGCAGCGCGAGGCCGCGCGCGGCCAGCGCCTGGCGCAGGGCACTTTCCATCTGCATGCGCTGCGCGACCACGTCGTTCATCATGCTGGTGAAGAAGCGCGATGCGCCGCGGCCGCCGCGCTTGACCTCGTACATCGCCATCTCGGCGTTCTTCACCAGGCCCTCGAGCTCGCTGCCGTCCTGCGGGAACAGCGCGATGCCGATGCTGGTCGACACCTCGATCTGCATGCCCGCGAGGCGCAGCGGCGCGGCCAGCGCGAGGCGCAGGCGCTCGGCGGCATGCATCGCCTCGACGGGGCTGCAGCGCGGCAGCATCGCCGCGAACTCGTCGCCGCCCAGGCGCGCCACGGTGGCGCTGTCGCCGATCTCGGCCTGCAGCCGCTTGGCGGTCTCGCGCAACAGCTCGTCGCCGGCGCCGTGGCCCAGCGAATCGTTGGTCGTCTTGAAACGATCGATGTCGAACAGCAGCAGGGCCCCGGGGGCCTGGATGCGCACCGCCATCTGCAGCGTCTGGCGCGCGCGGTCGCTGAACAGGCGCCGGTTGGGCAGGCCGGTGAGCGGGTCGAAATAGGCCAGGCGCTCGATCTCCGAGCGGTTGGCCTCGTGCTGCAGCGCCACGCGGCACAGGGGGACGCAGGCTTCGACCATGCGCCGGTCGAACGGCGGCGCGGCGCCGGGCCGGCGGTAGTACAGCGCGAAGGTGGCGACGACCTCGCCGTTGCTGGCGATGACGGGCGTCGACCAGCACGCCGCCATGTCCAGCAGCGGCAGCAGCGCGCGGTAGTCGGCCCACAGCGGGTCGGTGGCGATGTCGGTGACTTCGACGGCCTCGCGCCGCCAGGCGGCGGTGCCGCACGAGCCCGCGCGCGGGCCGATCGGCTCGCCGTGCAGCGCATCGACATAGGCCGGCGGCAGGCTGGGCCCGGCGATGGGGGTGACGGTGCCGTTCTTCTCGATCAGCAGCACGGAGCACGCGACGTCCGGCGACAGCGACTCCACGCGGCGGCACAACAGGTCGAGCACCGAGCGCAGCGGGCGCCCGAGCGCGATCGATTCCAGCACCTCGCGCTGCAGGCCGTCGATGGCCTCGGCCTCGACGCGATCGGGGATCGGCAGCAGCAGCAGCGCCACCAGGGCCCGGCCATCATGCGCGACGCGCTGCGCGCGCACCTCGAGCACGCGCGGCGGCGTGCCCGGCGCGGCGAGCGTGAGCCGTGGCGGCGCGCCGTCGCCTTGGCCGTCGGCGGCACGGACGATGGCGGCCCGGCGCGTGCCGTCGAAGTCCTTCACGAGCGCCCCCAGCGGCTGCCCGGCCAGCGCCGCGGCGGGCATGCCGAGCCAGCCGGCGAAGTGGTCGTTGGCGAGCACGATGCGTGCGTCGTCGTCGAGCCAGACGGCGCCGAGGTCGATGCCCCGGAACGTATCGACCAGCAGCTGGGCCTCGAGGGCGGAGGAGGTGGTGGCCGGGTCGCTGGACAAGCACGGACTCCCTGGTTGGGTCGCGGCCATCTGGCACATGGCTCGGATCATTGTGCGAGCCGGGCCGGGGCGCGGCAACGCCCCGGATGTGGGGACATCTGGACGTGCCGCGCGCGGAATGCCGCGCGACGGCCGCCGGACAGTTGAACCCGACACCGGTCGCGGGGTACAAACGCAGCATACAGCGCGCCCGCGCCCTCAACTCGTCAGAAGGATCGCTCCATGAACAAGCGCCTCATCGCCAGCTCGACTCTCGCCTCCGTGCTCGTCCTCGCCGCCGCCCATGCCCAGGCCGACGACAAGGCGGCGGCCAAGGAGAAGTGCTTCGGCAACGTCAAGGCCGGCCAGAACGACTGCGCGGCCGCCAACGGCTCGCATTCGTGCGCGGGCCAGGCCAAGGCCGACAACGACGCCAACGACTGGAAGTACGTCCCCAAGGGCACGTGCGAGAAGCTCGGCGGCTCGACGAAGGCGCCCGGGAAGAAGTGAAGCGCGCTGCAGGAACGAGGACGGCCGCGTCCTTCAGTCCTGCGGTCCCCAGGCGATCGGGATCGTGCCCAGCGCCCTGCCGTCGGTGTCGACCGGCAGCTTGCCGGTCTTGTCGATCGCCCGGATCACCGTGTCGTCCCACGTCTTGTTGCCGCTGGACTTGGTGATGCGCCGGCTCAGGATCGTGCCGTCCGGCGCGCAGCGGATCTCCACCTCGACGATCGGGTTGCCGGGGATCGGGTCCATGATCACTGCATTCGGCTTGAGGCGACCGACGATGCGGCCCAGGTAGCTCGCCGACGGCCCTGCATTGCGCGCCCCCGTGCCGGTGGCGTCGGCCGGTGCGTTCATCTGGCCCATCATGCGCTTGAGGTTCTCCTCGCGCATCTTCTGCAGCGTCTTCGCATCCAGCTTCTCGGGCGGCGGGGCCGGGGCCGGCTTCGGCGCGGGCGGCGGCGGCGCGGGCTTGGGCGGCGGGGGAACCGGCGCCGGCTTGGGCGGTGGCTTCTTGATCTCCTCGACGACGATGTCGGGCGGCTTGGGCGCCTCGACCGGCGCGGGGGCCGGGACGGGGGCGGGAGCGGGCGGTGGCGGCGGCGTCTCGACCGGCGGCGGGGCGGCCGTCTCGGGAATGGCCGCCCACAGTTCCGCCGAGGATTCGACGGGCTGGGTCGAGCTGCGCCAATGCAGCCCCCACACCAGCGCGCCGATCAGCGTGGCATGCGCGACGATCGAGATGGTGACGCCGGTGCTCCAGTCCTCCTCGCGCGGAGGACGGTCGTCGGGACGGCGGCCGAAGACGCTGGTGCTCATGTCGCCTGGTCAGCCAACCTGTTTCACGGCCAGGCCGACGCGCTGGACGCCCGCCTTCTGCAGCGTGTCCATCACCTTGACGATGCTCTCGTAGCGCACCGCCTTGTCGCCGGCGATGATCACGGGCACGTCGGCGCGCCCGGCCTGCAGCTCGCCCACGCGCGCGGCGAGCGCCTTGAGCGTCGTCGGCTGCGGGTCGGTCTTGTCGACGCGGATCTTGATCTGCTCGTCGGTGCCCACGATCACCTCGATGACCGACGGCGGGCGCTGCTTGGCGCGGCCCATCGAGGGCAGGTCGACGACGCCCGTGGTGATCAGCGGCGCGCTGACCATGAAGATGATCAGCAGCACCAGCATGACGTCGATGAACGGCACCATGTTGATCTCGCTGATCGAACGGCGGCCACGGCCGCGGGAGACGACGCCCGGCATGGCGCGGCCCTCAGCGCGTGGCGCCGGCGGCGCCCTGGGGCGCGGCGGCGTTGCGCTGCAGGATGTTGGAGAACTCGTCGCCGAAGCTCTCGAGGCCGATGGCGATGCGGTCGATGTCGCGCGCGAAGCGGTTGTAGGCGACGACCGCGGGGATGGCCGAGAACAGGCCGATCGCGGTGGCCACCAGCGCCTCGGCGATGCCCGGGGCCACGGTGGCCAAGGTCACCTGCGTCATGTTGGACAGGCCCACGAACGCGTTCATGATGCCCCACACGGTGCCGAACAGGCCCACGTACGGGCTGACCGAGCCCACGGAAGCCAGGAAGCCGAGGTTGCCCTCGATCGCGTCGAGCTCGCGCTGCAGGCTGGCCTTCATCGCGCGGCGCGCGCCGTCGAGCTGGGTGGCGGTGTCGAGCCGGCGGTCGCGCAGCTTCATGAACTCGCGCATGCCGCTGGAGAACAGGCGTTCGAGCGGACCTGTCTCGGCCTGGTTGGACGCCTGGCTGTACAGGTCCGTGAGGCTCTTGCCCGACCAGAAATCCTGCTCGAAGGCCTCGTTGCGCTTCTTGATGCGGCCGATCGAGCCGAGCTTCGAGAAGATCAGCCCCCAGCTGAACAGCGACATCAGCAGGAGGCCCGCGATGACGATCTTGACGACGATGCTGGCGTGCAGCACCAGTTCGATGATGGACAGATCCTGGTTCATTGTTCAATCGCCTCGAGGATGGGGCCGGGGATGCGGGAGGGTTTCATGGAGGCGCGCTCGACGCAGCCGATGCGGATCTCGCCTTCGGCGAGCAGCCGGTCCGCGCACCAGGCCTGCTGCCGGATGCGCAGGCTGGCCTTGCCGCGTTCGGTCACGTCGACGGTGACGACGAGCAGGTCGTCGAGCCGCGCCGGGCGCAGGTAGCGCACGTGCGTGTCCTGCACGACGAACATGCAGCCGGTCGTGTCCACCATCTCCTGCTGGCTGTGTCCCAGCGCGCGCAGCCACTCCGTGCGGGCGCGCTCGAAGAACTTCAGGTAGTTGGCGTAGAACACGATGCCGCCGGCATCGGTGTCTTCCCAGTACACACGCACGGTGTGGCGGAAAGGGGCGGCCGGAACGGGGGACTCAGCGGATTTCATTGGGCACGGAATGATAAGCGACAGCCTGAGCCTCCCGTCGCGCAGGTGCCCGCCCCGCAGAGCAAGAGGCGAGCCGAGGCGGCGCACCTCTTCGATCGTGTCGAACGGCCGAAGTTCGAAATACGGTGGCGCACGCTGTCGCCGGCGCCGCCGCCGACAAGTTGCCCCGAAAAGTCGAGGGAGCGCCGGAGCCCGCTCTGCCGGGCCGGTCGCGGCCGGCCGAAAAACGGTGGCACGCGCTGTCGCCGGCGCCGCCGCCGACAAGTTGCCCCGAAAGTCGAGGGAGCGCCGGAGCCGGCTCCGCCGGGCC
>JBJMWE010000140.1:0-4783 GCA_045810285.1 Vitreoscilla sp.
CACGCACGATTCGATCGGCCTGGGCGAGGACGGCCCGACCCACCAGTCGGTCGAGCATTCCGCCAGCCTGCGCCTGATCCCCAACCTCGATGTCTGGCGTCCCGCCGACACCACCGAGACGGCCGTGGCCTGGACGATGGCCCTCGTGCAGAAGCATCGCCCCAGCGCGCTGCTGCTGTCGCGCCAGAACCTGCCCTACCTGCCCAAGGTCGATGCCGACGTCATCACGCAGGGCGCGTACGTGCTGGCCGAGCCGAGCGAAGTCGGCCTGAACCGCAAGGCGCAGGTGGTGCTGATGGCCACCGGCTCCGAAGTGCACCTGGCGCTGCAGGCGCAGGAGCAGCTGGCCAAGCTCAAGATCGCGGCGCGCGTCGTGTCCGTGCCGTCCACCAGCGTCTTCGACCGCCAGAGCGAGTCGTACAAGGTGCAGGTGCTGCCGCGCGGCGTGCCGCGCGTGGCCGTCGAGGCCGGCGTCACCGACTTCTGGTGGAAGTACCGCGTCGACGCCGTGGTGGGCCTGGATCGCTTCGGCGAGTCGGCCCCGGCGCCGGACCTGTTCAAGTTCTTCAAGATCACGGCGGAGAACGTCGTCGAGGTCGCGCGCCAGGTCGTCGGCAAGTGATGCGCGGCGCGGGGCGTGGCCTCCTGTCGAGGGGCCGCCTCGCGGCCGCGGAGTCCAGCGCCTGCACGACGGCCGGGATCGTCCGTTCGCGGAGGTTCGCACGAGGTCGATCTCGACCGCAGGACGGCCGGCGAACTGCACGGCCAGACCATGACCATCCATGTGCCCTGCGTCAAGATCGACCTTTGGCCCGCGGCGATAATCGACTTCCGGCCCGCTGCGCCCGCGCCGCAGCATCGAAAGTACCCCGGCGGTAACTCCCTGCAGGCAGACTCGCTGCGCGCAGCTCGAATTCCTTCACTTCCGAGATCAAGAGAGACATCGACATGACCATCAAGATCGGCATCAACGGCTTCGGCCGCATCGGGCGCATGGTGTTCCGTGCCGCCGTGCAGAACTTCTCCGACATCGAGGTCGTCGGCATCAACGACCTGCTGGAGCCGGAGTACCTGCTGTACATGCTCCAGTACGACTCGGTGCACGGCCGCTTCAAGGGCGAGGCCTCGGTCGACAACGGCACGCTGATCGTCAACGGCAAGCGCATCCGCCTGACGGCCGTCAAGGATCCTGCCGAGCTGAAGTGGGGCGAGATCGGCGCCGACATCGTCGTCGAGTCCACCGGCCTGTTCCTGACCAAGGAAACGGCGCAGAAGCACATCGACGCGGGCGCCAGGAAGGTCATCCTGTCGGCCCCGTCCAAGGACGACACGCCGATGTTCGTCTACGGCGTCAACGACAAGACCTACGCCGGCCAGGCCATCATCTCCAACGCCTCGTGCACGACCAACTGCCTGGCCCCGGTGGCCAAGGTGCTCAACGACACCTTCGGCATCAAGCGCGGCCTGATGACCACGGTGCACGCCACCACCGCCACGCAGAAGACCGTCGACGGCCCGTCCAACAAGGACTGGCGCGGCGGCCGCGGCATCCTCGAGAACATCATCCCGTCGTCGACGGGCGCGGCCAAGGCCGTGGGCGTCGTCATCCCCGAGCTGAACAAGAAGCTCACCGGCATGTCGTTCCGCGTGCCGACGTCCGACGTCTCGGTCATCGACCTCACCGTCGAGCTGAACAAGGAAGCCAGCTACGAGGACATCTGCAACGCCATGAAGGCGGCCGCCGACGGCCCGATGAAGGGCGTGCTGGGCTACACCGATGCCAAGGTCGTGTCGACCGACTTCCGCGGCGAGCCGCGCACCTCGGTGTTCGACGCCGAAGCGGGCATCGCGCTGGACAAGACCTTCGTCAAGGTCGTCGCCTGGTACGACAACGAGTGGGGCTACTCGAACAAGGTGCTCGAGATGGCCCGCGTCGTCGCCGGCTAAACTCGCCCGGCAGGAATCGCGCGAACCCTGCGCGAAGCTGAACGAACGGCCCCTCGCGGGCCGTTTTTGCGCCCGGGCGTGGCGTATGCCGCAACGGATACGTTCATTTGCGAAATACATGGGTGATTGTCCAGCTGGACGCATCCGTGCAACGCGGATGCAACCCGGTTCCCACTAGACTCGTGCAGATAACAAGGCCCTGCGTGGCAGGGTTCGAACCAACTTTCCGGAGAGTGCGAATGGCACGGATGACTCGACTGCTTGGCGCGGTCAGCCTGGGCGTTGCGGTATCGGCCGCCCTGGGAGCGGCGATGGTCGCCGTCGAGAACAACCCGGTGCGCAGGGCGCCGGCCCATGCGGGCGTGGGCGAGCCGGCAGGCAGCGGCCGCGTCATCGTCAAGTTCCGGGAACGCTCGTCGATCCTGTCGGCGTCGACCGCCTCCACCAGCGCGGCTGCCGGGCCGCAGAAGGCCGTACTGCTGGGCTCGCGCCTCGGGCTCAAACTCATCGACGGGCGCATCCTGGGCGAGCGCACGCAGGTGCTCAAGACGGACGGAATGACCTCGACCGAGCTGGCGGCGGCCGTCGGGAACGACCCGGACGTCGAATGGGTGCAGGTCGATCACAAGCGCTTCATCCAGGCGGCCCCCGTCAATGATCCGCTGTACCCGGACAACCTGAATACCGCGGTCGCGGCCAACGGACCGGTGTCTGGTCAGTGGTACCTGCGCGCGCCCACGTCCACCACGCTGGCCAGCATCAACGTCGAACCGGCCTGGGCGATCACGAAGGGCTCTCCATCGATCGTCATCGGCGACGTCGATACCGGCATCACCTCCCACCCCGACCTGAACAGCAAGATCCTGACGGGCTACGACTTCATCGCCGACGTGCCCACCGCCAACGACGGCGGCGGCCGCGACGCCGACCCCTCAGACGCCGGCGACTTCGTGACCGCCGCCGAAAACTCGAACAAGAAGGGTGCGTTCTTCGGCTGCAACGACAACGGCACGGGCGCCGCCGTGCCCGAGAACAGCAGTTGGCACGGCACGCAGACGGCTGGCATCCTGGGCGCGGCCACCAACAACGCCGCCGGCATGGCGGGCACCGCCCATGACTCGCCAGTCATTCCGGCGCGTGCGCTCGGCAAGTGCGGCGGGTATGACTCCGACATCGTTGCTGCTGCTCTGTGGTCTGGCGGTGTCGCGGTGAGCGGCGTGCCCGCCAACGCGCATCCGGCACGGGTCATCAACATGAGCCTGGGCAGCCAGGACGACTGCGCCACCAAGACGCCCGTCTACATCGACGCGTTCACCCAGCTGCGCAACAAGGGGGTCGTGATCGTGGCGGCGGCGGGCAACGACGAGGGCTTGCCCGTAGGCTCGCCCGCCAACTGCAAGCCCGCGGCCAACGATACCGACCAGACCCCCATCGTGATCGCTGTCGCTGGCCTTCGCCATGCCGGCACGAAGGTCGGGTTCTCGGACATCGGCCCGGAAGTCACGATCGCCGCGCCTGGCGGCAACTGCGTCAACTCGTCCGGCGCCTGCCTGTATCCGATCCTGACCACCACCAATACCGGCGCCACCACGCCGGGAAGCGCCACTTACTCGGACGGCATGGGGAATCCGAGCCTGGGAACCAGCTTCGCCACTCCGCTCGTTGCCGGCTCGGTCGCGCTGATGCTGTCGGCCGCGCCCAACCTGAGCAACGCGCAGGTCATCAATGTCCTCAAGCAGACCGCCCGCACGTTCCCGACGGTCAGCGACACGTCGCCGCAACCGCCGCGCTGCACGGTGCCGACCTCCGGCAGTGCGGCGCAGGACGAATGCATCTGCACCACCACCACGTGCGGCGCAGGCATGCTGGACGCTGGCGCCGCGTTGACGGCGGCCGCTGCGTTGTCGACCGGCACGCCACCGACCGCCAGCGTCTCGCCGGCAACGGCCAATGTCGCCATCGGCAGCACCACCACGATCGACGGATCG
This sequence comes from Vitreoscilla sp., assembly GCA_045810285.1. Classification (GTDB taxonomy): domain Bacteria; phylum Pseudomonadota; class Gammaproteobacteria; order Burkholderiales; family Burkholderiaceae_C; genus Scleromatobacter. Next base: position 3,936 of record JBJMWE010000140.1, read on the forward strand.
GCGAGCGCGCTCGGTACGGGCAGCGGCGTGGGCACGCTCAGCTACAAATGGACCGTTCTGGACAACGCCGGCAGCGTCACACTTGGCGCTGCCACCGGCCCCAGCGTCGTCGTGACGGCCGCATCGGCGGGCACGGCTCGCGTGCTGCTGACCGTGAGCGACTCGCGAGGCATCTCGGCGACGGACGTAAGCACCATCACGGTCCCTGCTCCGGCATCGTCGGGCGGCGGCGGCGGCGCGGCCAGCCCGGCCTGGCTGGCGGCCCTTGCGCTCGCGGGCCTGCTCCTCCGCCCCCGCAAGCGCGCGTGACGCCTTGCGTTACGTGTTGGACGGCACGTCCGCCGGGCAGCTGTCGAAGCGCTGGCCGATCGTGGCGCGGCGCCACGAGGCATCGGCCGCCCGGACCTGCAGGTGGCGCAGCACGATGGGCGCGTCGAGCACGGCCACGCGCGCGGTGTGCACGCCGCGCTTGCTGACTTCGGCGAGCCGTGCGGCCGCGTCGCCCTGGCTGGTGAACTGGCCCAGCGACAGCCCCGGCGCGAGCGCGACCGGCGAATTCACGGGCTCGGCCTTCAGGTCGAGCTTGCGCAACTCGCCGAGCTTGTCCTGGCGGGCGTCGGCGTCCGCGAACTTGCCGAGGTAGACGATCCAGGCGCCGCCCTTGGTCTGGCGGCGCTCGCCGATGGCCGACTCGGGCAGGCCGGCCTTGCCCAGCGTCGTCTTCAGCGTGGCGAACTCGGCGTCGTTCAACGGCGGGGTCTCCGAGCAGGCGAGGGTGGCGGCGACGGGCCGCGCATGGCCGACGCTGCTGGCGGGCAGGGGCGCGGCGGCGACCACGGCCACGGTGG